>NZ_QKLE01000002.1:0-267251 GCF_003224275.1 Curtobacterium sp. MCSS17_011
GTCCGGCACCGATCGAGGTGATGCGGCCGATGCTCACGAAGATACGGCGCTTGCCCGGCACCTCGACGATGAGTCCGACGACGTGCGGGGGATCGGCCCGGCGGTAGACGACCAGGACGTCCCGGACCCTGCCGACTCGGTCGCCCGCGGGGTCGAAGACGGAGCACCCGGCAAGGCGGGCGACGAAGACCTTCGTGGCGCTCACCCGACCCAGCGTAGTCGCTCGGGTGTGGGCGTTCGCCCGCGCGGTCGACGGTGCCCGGTCGACGACGCCGGGCGGCGGCTTCCCTGAGAGTGCACGTGCGATTGCAAGGTGTGCGGTGAATGATGGCTGGGTGAGCAATCAGAGCCCCTTCGCCGGCAGGACCGCCCAGGCGTTCCCGACGCTGCCCAAGGGCGACGTCCTGGGAACGTACGACAGCTACCCCGACGCGCAGCGCGTGGTGGCGAAGTTGGCCGAGGCCGACTTCCCCGTCAACCAGCTCTCGATCGTCGGCAACGACCTGAAGACGGTCGAACGGGTCACCGGCAAGATGACCTACGGGCGTGCCGCCATCGCGGGTGCCCTGTCCGGCCTGTGGCTCGGCATCTTCTTCGGCATCGTGCTCACGCTCTTCTCTCCGAGCGCCGGCGGCCTGATCCTGGCCGCCGCGATCATCGGTGCCGCGTTCGGCATGCTCTACGGCATCGCCTCGTTCGCGATCACGAAGCGGCAGCGCGACTTCACGAGCGTGCACCAGGTGCTCGCCACGAACTACCAGATCGTCGTCAACCCGCAGCTGACCGGGCAGGCGCAGCGGATCCTGGGCGAGCACGGGGCGACCCCGTCCACGCACTGGAACGACGCTCCCCAGCAGCAGCAGCAGCAGCAGCAGCAGCCGTGGCGTCCGGGCCCCGGCGGGGTCCCGCCGCAGCAGCAGTCGCCGTACGGCGGGCACGCCACGCCGCACCAGCAGCCGGGAGGCCCGCAGAATCCCGGCACGTCGGCCCCCGGCGCGCAGACGGGTTCGTCTTCGGGCCCGCCGCGCTACGGCACGAACGACGGGCCCCGGTACGGGGAGACCCCGGAGACGGCTGCGGCCCCCGCGGCTCCGTCGGTGCCGGAGCGCCGGCCCGAGGAGCCGCCGCGCTACGGCGAGCGCGTCGCAGGTGCGACGCCGCCGGAGCCCTCGTCCTCGCCGGATGCCCCGCGAGACGGAGACAGCGACCGCCGCTAGCTGCGCTTCGGCCGACGCGCTCGGGCTTCGTCCCTCGGTCGCGCGTCGGGTCGGGTCGGGTCGGGCGGGAGCGCTCGACACGCCGTTCGCTTCCGCCGAGGCGGCACGGACTGTCGCCACTGTTCACCGCGGGTGGCACCTCGTGTGACCGCAGCCGTGCTCTCCGGGCGGGTTGAGGGGTTTGAGCCGTCTGAGCGGTCGCAACACCCCGCACACATGGCGTCGAGCGGTCGAAGATCGTCGTTCGGCGCCGGCCCAGACGACGGTTCTTGACCGCTCGGCCTCGGGCAGACGGCACGTCGTGACCGGGCGCGGTGCGGGTTCGGGCGCCGTGCGGGTTCGGGCGCGTGCGGATTCGGGCGCGGTGCGGGTTGGGTCGCCGTGCGGGCTTGCGCGCGGCAGGACGGCGCACGGCAGACCTCGGACCCGCCGGGCTACCTCGACGCGGCTAGAGGACCTTCGAGTAGCAGACCGACAGGGGCGCACCGACGTAGGGCCCGAAGTTCGCGATCCGCCGGAAGCCCTCGCGCTGGTAAAAGCCGACGGCGCGCTTCTGCTCCGTGCCCGTCTCGAGGACGAGCGCCGGGGACCCCAGGTCGAGCGCCGCTTCTTCCAGCCGGCGCAGCAGTGCAACCGCGACGCCGGACCCGCGGGACTGCGGCCGGACGTACATCCGCTTGATCTCGGCGATGCCGTCGTCGACGATGCGCAGGCCCCCGCACCCCAGGGGGGTACCGGACTCGTCCCGCGCGACGAAGAACACCGCGATCGACTCGGCGGTCGGCTTCTCGCCGGGTTCGGTGTCCCCGCCGTACGCCCGGTCGATCTCCAGGCGCTGCGCAGCACGGAGCCGCTGGGCGTCGGGGGAGTCGAAGTGCTCGACCTCGATCGAGAAGGTGTTCGGGGAGGCCTCGGGCATGGTCACCCGCTCAGGCTAGCGGCCCGAGCGTGCGATCCACCCCTCCACTTCCGAGGGGGTCCGGGGGATGCCGACGGACAGGTTCTCGGCGCCGTCCTCGGTCACCAGGATGTCGTCTTCGATGCGGACACCGATGCCACGGAACTCCTCCGGCACGGTCAGGTCGTCCTGCTGGAAGTACAGCCCGGGCTCGATCGTGAAGACCATGCCGGCCTGCACCGTGCCGTCGAGGTACATCTCGCGGCGGGCCTTCGCGCAGTCGTGCACGTCGAGCCCGAGGTGGTGGCTCGTGCCGTGCACCATGTAGCGGCGGTGGAACTGGTTGTCGGGCTCGAGCGACTCGGCGGCCGAGACCGGCAGGAAACCCCACTCGGCGGTCTTGCGCGCGATGACCTCCATTGCGGTGGCGTGGACCTGTCGGAACGTGATGCCCGGCTTGACGATCGCGAACGCGGCGTCGGCTGCTTCGAGCACGGCTTCGTAGACCATGCGCTGCACGGGCGAGAACGTGCCGCTCACCGGCAGGGTGCGGGTGATGTCGGCGGTGTAGAACGAGTCGACCTCGACCCCGGCGTCGATGAGGATGAGGTCGCCCGGCTGCACGGCACCGTCGTTGCGGGTCCAGTGCAGGATGCAGGCGTGGTGACCAGAGGCGGCGATGGTGTCGTAGCCCACGGTGTTGCCGTCGGCGCGGGCCCGGCGGTTGAACGTGCCCTCGACGATGCGCTCACCGCGCGGGTGTGCGAGCACGGCGTCGAAGTCGGCGATGACGTCGTCGAACCCGTGCTTCGTGGCGTCGACCGCCTTGCGGAGTTCACGGACCTCGTAAGGGTCCTTGACCAGTCGCAGCTCGGACAGGTCGCGGGAGAGCAGGTCGTCGGTGGCCGGCGAGCCCTCGGTCTCGTCGGTGCCACCGATCGGTGCACCGATGCGGGCGTCGAGCGATCGGGTCAGGTCGTCGTCGGCTTCGCGCACGAGCAGCGCCGACGCGTCGAGGGCGTCGGCGACGGCTGTGAACGCCCCGAGGTCGGCCGTGGCCAGCCCCAGGTCGGCGGCGACGGCGTCGAGCGAGGGGCGTGGACCGACCCAGAACTCCCCGATCTCGGGGTTGGCGTAGAACTCCTCGGAGTCGCGGCCAGCGGTGGCGCGGAAGTACAGCGTGGCGTCGTGCCCGGAGCCGTTCGGCGTCATCACGAGCACGGAGCCGACGACGGTGTCGGTGCCCCAGCCCGTCAGGTGCGCGAAGGTGGAGTGGGGGCGGAACGGGTAGTCGCAGTCGTTCGAGCGGACCTTGGCCTGCCCGGCCGGCACCACGATCGTGCGGCCCGGGTGCAGCTCCGAGATGCGCGCGCGACGCTCGGCGGCGAAGGCGGCCTGCTCGCGGGGTTCGGGCTGCGCTTCCGAGCGCTCGGCCCACTGCGACCCGATGAAGTCCTTGAAGGTCGAGGACCCGGGGGTCGTGGATCGGTTGCTCGTCGCGCGGGGAGTCGTGTCGGCCATGCGTCCATCATCGCACCGCCCGGGGACACCCGGCCTGTGCGGCCGCTCACCTGTGGATAGCATTGGCCACGTGCCAGACCCGTTCATCGACCTGCACGCGCACTCCAGTGTCTCCGACGGCACCGAGCGTCCCGCGGAGCTCGTCCGAGCGGCCGCGGCCGCCGGACTCGACGCCGTCGCGCTGACCGACCACGACACGACCGCGGGGTGGGCGGACGCCACGGCCGCGGCGCACGAGCTGCCCCTGACCCTGCTGCCGGGCCTCGAGCTGAGCACCCGGATCGGCTACCGCAGCGTGCACGTGCTCGGCTACCTGGTGGACCCCGAGCACCCCGGACTGGTCGAGGAGACGACCCGGATCCGCGACGGCCGGCTCTCCCGCGCGCACCGCATGGTCGACCGCATCGCCGAGGACCACCCGATCACCTGGGCGGACGTGCTGGCCCAGTCCAGCCCCGGTGCCACGATCGGCCGTCCGCACATCGCCGACGCCCTGGTCGCCCGCGGACTCGAGTCCGACCGGTCCGCGGCGTTCCGCGGCATCCTGCACCCGGCGTCCGGTTACTACGAGCCCCACGAGGCGCCCTCACCCCTGCGCGGTGTGGAACTCATCCGGCAGGCCGGCGGCGTGCCCGTCATCGCGCATCCGGCGGCGTCATCGCGCGGGATCGTCATCGACGAGCCGATGCTCCGCGACCTCGTCGACGCCGGGCTCGGCGGGCTCGAGGTCGATCACCGCGAGAACCTGGCACACGGCAAGCGCACCCTGCTCGACTGGGCGACGCGCTACGGCCTGTTCGTCACCGGTTCGAGCGACTACCACGGCACCGGCAAGCCGAACCGGCTGGGGGAGCACCGCACCGCACGGGTCTCCTTCGATGCCATCGTGTCCGAGGCCACGGGCAGCGCCCCGGTCGTCGGCCCCGGTTCGCGTCTGGCCTGACCGCAGGCTGATCGACTGGCTGACGAGGCTTCGGCCTGGCCGACGGTCCACGCGCCGGCGTCCACGTGAACTGTCGCGGGGCGCGTGACGCCGGTCCGCGGGTGGAGACGACGAAGGGCCCGTCGCGTCAGCGACGGGCCCTTCGGCCTGGAGGCGCTACTCGCCGTCCGACGTGCCCTGCGGCGCCGAGGCGGTCGCCGAGGCATCGCCGGTGCCGGCACCACGACGCCGGCGACGGCGACGGCGCTTCGCGGCACCGTCGGTGGTCGAACCACCTTCGGTGGCCGTGCTGTCCTCGGTGCCCGCTGCGGCGGTGGGGGCGACCGACTCGATGGCCGTGGCCTGCGGGGCGGACTGCTCCGAGCCTCCTGACCGGGTGCGGCTGCGCGACCGCGAACGCGACGCGTCCCGCGAACCCGACGCGGGGCGGTCGCTGCTGCGCTTCTCGGCGGAGGCGCCGGCAGAAGCCGCGTGCGAGGACGAGCCGGGCAGGCGGCCCTTCGTGCCCTTGGGGATGTCGAGTTCCTCGAACAGGTGGGGCGACGACGAGTAGGTCTCGACGGGCTCGGGGATGCCGAACTCGAGGGCCTTGTCGATCAGCGTCCACTTGTGCAGGTCGTCCCAGTCGACGAACGTGACCGCGATGCCGGTCTTGCCCGCGCGGCCGGTGCGCCCGGCGCGGTGCAGGTACGTGTCCGGGTCGTCCGGGATCGTGTGGTTGATCACGTGCGTGACGTCGTCGACGTCGATGCCACGGGCGGCGACGTCGGTGGCGATGAGCACGTCACGCTTGCCGGCCTTGAACGCCGCCATCGCGCGCTCGCGCTGCTCCTGGTTGAGGTCGCCGTGCACCGCTGCGGCGTTGAACCCGCGGTCCTTCAGCTCCTCGACGAGCTTCGCCGCGGCACGCTTGGTGCGCGTGAAGATCACGGTCTTGCCGCGGCCCTCGGCCTGGAGGATGCGGGCGATGACCTCGTCCTTGTCCAGGGAGTGGGCACGGTAGATGAGGTGCTTGATGTTGGCCTGCATGAGGCCCTCGTCCGGGTCGGTCGCCCGGATGTGCACCGGACGGCTCATGAACCGGCGGGCGAGGGCGACGATCGGCGCGGGCATCGTCGCCGAGAACAGCATCGTGTGCCGCACCTCGGGGACGGCCTGGAAGATGCGCTCGATGTCCGACAGGAACCCGAGGTCGAGCATGCGGTCGGCCTCGTCGAGCACGACCTCTTGCACGTGGGAGAGGTCGAGCAGACGCTGCCGCTGCAGGTCGATGAGCCGCCCGGGCGTGCCGACGACGATCTGGGCACCGGCCTTGAGCTGCTCCACCTGGCCTTCGTAGGCCTTGCCGCCGTAGATCGAGACGACCGTGGTCGGGCGGTTCGAGGCCGCGAGCTCGAGGTCCTCGGTGACCTGGACCGCGAGTTCACGGGTCGGGACGACGACGAGCGCCTTCACGCCGTGCGCCGGGTCGGCACCGAGTCGCTGGATCAGCGGCAGGCCGAAACCGAGCGTCTTGCCGGTACCCGTCTTGGCCTGGCCGATGATGTCCTGGCCGGTCAGGCCGAGCGGGATGGTCTGTTCCTGGATCGGGAAGGGCTCGATGATGCCCTTGCCGGCCAGTGCATCGACGATGTCCTGGTCGATGTTGAGGTCTGAGAAAGTCAAAGAATCACCTTAGTTCTGGTGGAAGTCCGGGCCAGTCTACCGACGGGGCCGTGGTCCGGGCGCTCCGGGGTGCGTCGGAGGGTCGGGCTGGCCGGTCGGCGGGGCGTGCTGGTCGGTCCGGCGGCGGACGCTGGCCGGTCCGCGGGGCGTGCTGGTCGGTCCGGCGGGCCGGACACGGCGTGGCCTCTATGCTGGTCGGGTGGTGTCGTGGTGGAACCGGAAGCGCGCGGCGCAGCTCGCTGCCTCGTGGCTCGCGTCGCGGAACCCGCGCGGAGCCGCGCAGGTCAAGCGTCTCGCGCTCGACGACGTCAGCCCCGAGCTCGACGTCTACCTGGGCCAGGCCGCGTACCTGCAGCTCTCCGTCTACGAGACGATGGGGCGAGCCGGTGCGTCTGCCCCGACGCTCTCCGGCCGACTGGTCACCGGGGTCCTCGCGACGACGGCGCTCGAACGGCACCGGACGATCGTCGCCGAGATCGAGCGCATCGGCGAGGACCCGGCGGCGCTGATGGCCCCGCACCGCGAGGCGATCGACCTGTTCCTCGAACGGACGAGCGGTGCCGACTGGTACGAGTCGATGCTGACGGGCTACGTGACGGCCGGCATCCTGAACGACCTGTTCGGCAACCTGCTCCGCTCGCTGCCGACGGAAGTCCGGCAGCGGCTCCGTTCGGTGTTCGACGCGCGCGAGGAAGCGGCGGTCGTCGAGGAGCTGACGGCGCACATCGAGGACGACCCGCAGATCGGTTCGCGCCTGGCGATGTGGGGACGGCGTCTGGTCGGCGACACCCTGCTCGTCGCGCGGTCGGCGCTGGCGTCGCACGCGCGCGAGGACCAGGAGCGACTCGAGCCGGTCTGGACCGAGCTCATCGCTGCGCACACCCGACGGATGGATGCCCTCGGCCTGACGGCCTGAGGATCGTCGCGGCGCCGGGCCTGCGCCTGCGGACCGGCGGCTCCGGTCAGGCGCCGCGGGTCTTGAGCTGCTCGTAGTACGCGGCGTCGTGCTTGACGCGCTGCGTGCCGAGGAGCCACTCGACCACGAGTGCGACCACGCCGGACCCCACGAGTGCCACGACCCAGATCCAGGTGCCGTCGTACCGCCACCCGCCCCAGGTCAGGGCCTCCCAGAGGACGGCAGCGGCGATGCCGCCGACCGCGGGGCCGACGAGCACACCACGGTTCGACCGCCACGGCAGGATCACGTGCGCGACCGCACCGATGATGAGGCCGCCGAGGACGGCGAAGAGCAGTTCCACGTCGTCAGGCGACGAAGCCGATGCGCCGTGCCTCTTCCGCGCCGACCTCGACGTACGCGAGGGCCGAGACGGGGACGATGAAGCGACGGCCCTTGTCGTCCTGCAGCGACAGGTGCGTCGACTGCGCGGTGAGTGCCTCGGACACGGCCTTCTCGACCTCGTCCGCGGTCTGGGCGGTCTCGAACGCGATCTCGCGGGGGCTGTTGATGATGCCGATCTTGATGTCCACGAGCACAGCGTATCCGAGCGGTCCCGTACGGCATCGGGCGTTCGCCGCGGGCGCACTCAGGTGGTGGGGCGACCAGCGTCCCGCGCGTCCGTGACGGTGCTGTCGGCGGTCCTGGGTACCGTACGAGCGTGCCGCAGACCACGCTGACGCCCGCTCCCGAGGACACCGGGTTCGCACGCGCACTGGTGGACGACCCCTCGCAGGCCGCGGTGCTCGCGTTGCCGGACGGCCGTCACGCCGCGGTGATCGGTGCGCCAGGCAGCGGCAAGACGACCACGCTCGCACGGCTCGTCGCCGACCGGCTGTCCCGTCCCGACGCGATCACCCCCGACGGCCACGCGACGGTGCTCGCCCTGACCTCGGCGCGGACGGCTGCGACGGCGCTGCGCGACCGGCTCGCACGGGCGGTCGACCGTGTCGTCCCGGGTGCGCTCGCACGCACCGTGAACTCGCTGGCGTTCCAGATCGTCACCCACGCGGCGTCGGTGCAGGGCCAGGAGCCCCCGACGCTGCTGACCGGTGGCGAGCAGGACCGGATCATCGCCGACCTGCTCGCCGGGCACGAACTCGACGCAGCCGGACCGGCATGGCCCGACCCGATCACCGCCGTCGTCCGTGAACGAGCCGGGTTCCGCACCGCCCTGCGGGACGTCATGATGCGTGCTGTGGCCGCCGGCGTCGAGCCCGACGACATGCGGGAACTCGGTGACGAGCTCGGACGGCCCGAGTGGCGGGCGGTCGGCGACTTCGTGGACGACTACCGGGCATCGGTCACCGCTTTCCGGCCGACCGGGCTCGACTCCGGCGAACTCGTGGCGTACGCGACCGCCGCGGTGCTGCGGCACGAGCTCCCCACCGGCATCGCCGCCCTGCGCCTGGTCGTGGTCGACGACACGCAAGAGCTGGTGGAGGGCGAGATCGCGTTGCTCGGGGCGCTCGCCCGTTCCGGTGTGCAGGTCGTGGCCTTCGGCGACCCGGACATCGCCGCCTCGGCGTTCCGCGGCGCCGAACCGGACGTGCTCGGTCGCCTGGCCGTACGACTCGGGGTGGACCGCGTCGACGAGCTCGTCCTCCGCGCGGTGCACCGGCACCCCGCACCGATCCGCGCCCTGGTCACCGGCGTCACGGGGCGCATCGGCACCGCGGCGGCCGGTCGGCAGCGCAGCGCGACGGCGAGCGACCAGGACGCGCGGTCCGACGCCGTCGTGCACCTCGAGGCCGCGAGCCGGTCAGCCCTCATCGTGGCGATCGCTCGTCGACTGCGCGAACACCGCCTGCTCGACGGCATGCCGTGGCACCGGATGGCCGTGGTCACCCGCAGTGGTGCCGCCATCCCCGAACTCGTCCGGGCGCTCTCGGTGGCCGAGGTCCCGGCGACCGCCGGTGCCGCGCCCGTCCGTCCGCGCGACGACTCCGCTGCGCGGGCGCTGCTCGACGCGGCTGCGGTGGCGCTCGACGTCCTGCCGCTCGACGCCGCCTTGGCCACCGCGTTCGCCACCGGGCCCCTCGGGGGCCTGGACACCCTGGCCATGCGGCGGCTCCGGCTCGCCCTGCGGCGCGAGGAACTCGCGGGCGACGGCAGCCGCACCGCCGACGAACTGCTGATCGATGCACTGGGCGCACCGGAGCGCCTGGCGACGGTGGACGCCGGGTTCGCGCGGCGGGCGACCCGGTTGGCGCGGAGCCTGGTGCAGGCGCGTGCCGACGCCGATGCGGGTTCGAGCATCGAGGAGATCCTCTGGGGCCTCTGGGAACGCAGCGGCCTCGCGAAGTCGTGGGGCGCCCAGTCCGCAGCCGGTGGTGTGGGGGCGGGGGAAGCCGACCGGCACCTCGACGCCGTCGTCGGCCTGTTCACCGCCGCCAAGCGCTTCGTCGAGCGCACGCCGGACGCTCCCGCGCGCGTCTTCGTCGACGACCTGCTCGGCGCCGACCTGCCGGAGGACTCGATCGGCCCCGACCGGACCGCCGGCCGGGTGCGGGTGCTGACGCCCTCGGCGACGGTCGGACTCGAGTGCGACGTGGTCGTGGTGCTCGGCCTGCAGGACGGCGTCTGGCCGAACACCCGCGTCCGCGGCAGCCTGCTCGACCCGGACGGCCTCGTCCGCGCCGCTTCCGGGGTCGAGCGCTCCCCGATCGACGACCGTGCCGCCGTGGTCGCCGACGAACTCCGGCTGTTCGCCCGGGCCGTGTCGCGTGCCACCACCCAGGTCGTCATCGGCACGGTCGCGAACGACGACGAATCACCGTCACCGTTCGTCCGACTCGTCCCGGTGCCGCCGGACCGTCAGCCGACCGTCCACCCGCTGTCCCTGCGCGGGCTCGCCGGGTCGCTGCGCCGCCGGGTGGTGGGCTCCGGCGACCACGAGGCCGCGTCCGCGCTGGCCCGCCTGGCCGAGGCCGAGGTCCCAGGGGCGGCTCCGGATGAGTGGTACGGGCTCGCTGAACCGACCACCGACGAGCCCCTGGTCGACCTCGACGCCGAGCCCGCGCCCGAGGTCGATGGCGGCGAGCCCGTCGCCCCGGCCGTGTCGGTGTCGCCGTCACGGATCGGCACCTTCGAGGAGTGCCCGGTGCACTGGTTCGCGCAGACCTTCGGTGGCGGCGCCCCGAGCCCGGCGATGGGCATCGGCACGATCGTGCACGAGGCGATGGAGCACGCCACCGAGACCGACGTCGAGTCGCTGTGGGAGCGGGTCGAGGCGCGGTGGGACGAGCTCACGTTCGAGTCGCCCTGGGTCGCCGACCGCGAACGTGCCCGGACCCGGCGGATGATCGAGGGGCTGAGCGACTACCTTCGCACGTTCGCCAGCGCTGGACGTCAGCTGCTCGGTGCCGAGACCTCGTTCGCGCTCGTGACCGGTCCCGCCCGGATCCGGGGCAGCATCGACCGCATCGAGGTCGACCTCGACGGCCGGGTCAGCGTCGTCGACCTGAAGACCGGCCGGTCGATGCCCAGCGAGAAGAACGACATGCCGGAACACCCGCAGCTCGGCGCTTACCAGCTGGCGGTCGAGGACGGCGCCGTCGACGGTGTGCCCGCCGGCTCCCCGATGGCCGACGCCCGGCTGGTCTTCGTCCAGAACCCCCGCGGCGGCCACGCCTTCTCCGAACGGACGCAGCATGCGTTCGACGCCGAGGCGCGCGAGGCCTACCGCGAGCGGTTGCACGGGGTGGCGCGGGGCATGGCCGGCCGGACGTTCGTGGCGAACGTGGACGACCACTGCGAGAAGGCCCGGACCGGGGTCGAGTGCCGGATCCACGTGGTGGCGGAGGTGACCTGGTGAGCGACTCGACCGAGACGACCGAGACGACCGAGATGACCGGTTCTGCTGCTGCTGCTCCGCCCGCCGTCCGCCACGGCGCCGACGCCATCGCCGACGCCCTCGGCCGGCCCCGTCCCACCGCCCAGCAGCGCGCCGTCATCGAGTCGCCGCTCGTGCCGGCCCTGGTCGTCGCCGGTGCCGGCAGCGGGAAGACCGAGACGATGGCCTCGCGCGTGGTCTGGCTGCTGGCGAACGGACTCGTCCGCCCAGACGAGGTCCTCGGACTGACCTTCACCCGCAAAGCCGCCGGCGAACTGTCCGTCCGCATCAACGATCGCATCCGCGCGCTCGAAGAAGTGGGGTTGATCACCCCCGGCGACGCGTTCGAAGCGCCCACCGTGTCGACGTACAACGCCTTCGCCAACGCGGTCTTCCGCGAGAACGCCCTGCTCGTCGGCCGCGACGGCGAGTCCCAGGTGCTGACCGAACCCTCGGCCTGGCAGCTCGCCCGCCGGGTCGTGGTGGCCGCCCGCGACGAGCGGCTCGCCGGCCTCGACCGCGACGTCGACACCCTGACCGCCGCCGTGGTCGCGCTCGCCGGTGCCACCTCGGAGCACCTCGTCGAGCCGGAGGACCTCCGCCGGTTCGCGGTCGAGTTCTCCGAACTGCTCGAACTCCCGGGCAACCGCGGCAAGCCCTACAAGGCCATCACCGACGCGGTCGCCGCGATCGGTGCCCTCGAGCCCCTCGCCGACCTGGTCGCCGAGTTCCGCCGGCAGAAGATCGACCGCGGGTTCGTGGAGTTCTCCGACCAGATCGCCCTCGCGCTCGCAGCGGCCGAGTCGGCACCGCGCGTCGTCACGGACCTGCGGAGCCGGTACGGAGTGGTGCTCCTCGACGAGTACCAGGACACCTCGGTCGTGCAGACCCGGTTCCTCGCCCGGCTGTTCCGCGGGCACTCCGTGATGGCGGTCGGCGACCCGCACCAGTCCATCTACGGGTTCCGCGGTGCGAGTGCCGCGAACCTCGCCCGGTTCCCACACGACTTCGGCGGTGACGAACCCGGCGTGGCCGAGCCCGTCACCTTCGCCCTGTCGACGAGCTGGCGGAACCCGGTCGACGTGCTCGCGGGCGCGAACGCGATCGTGTCACCGCTGTCCGCGGCGTCCGAGGTCGACGTCGAGCGGCTCTCGCCGCGGCCGGGCGCAGATCCCGGCACGGTCCGGGTGGCGTTCCCCGAGACCCTGCCGGAAGAAGCCGACGAGGTCGCCGCTTGGTTCCGGGACCACCGCGGTCGCAACCCGGCGGGCTCGATGGCGTTGCTGCTGCGCGCCCGGAAGGACCTCGCGGCGTTCACCGCGGCGCTCGGCGCCCGCGGGGTGCCGTACCACGTGCTCGGCACCGGCGGACTGCTCCAGCGTCCGGAGATCGTGGACCTGGTGGCGTGCCTGCGCGTCCTGCACGACCCGGCGGCCGGCAACGACCTGATCCGGCTGCTCGCGGGTGCGCGGTGGCGGGTCGGGGCGGCGGACATCGTCGCCCTGCACCAGCTCGCCCGGTGGTTGTTCCAGCGCGACCACACCCAGCAGCGCCTCGACGACGACCTGACCGCGGCGTTCCGTGCATCCGTGGCCGCCGGCGAGCACGGGTCGATCGTCGACGCGCTCGACTTCGTCGCGACCGCGCCCGACGAGCACGGCGCGCTCGAGGGCATCACCGCCGCTGGTCGCAGCCGGATGCGCGCGCTCGGCCGGCAGCTCGCGATGCTCAGGTCACGCGCGGGGAGCGACCTGGTCGACTTCGTGACGCTCGTCGTGCAGGAGATGCGGCTCGACATCGAGGTCGCCGCGCACGAACAGGGGAGCGGTGCCTACCTCGACGCCTTCATCGACGAACTCGCCGGCTTCGTCTCGACCGACGACCGCGCCGACCTCGGCTCGTTCCTCGGGTGGATCGACGCCGCAGCCCGGCGTGACGACATGGGCCCGCGGTCCGAGGAACCCGAGGCCGGCACCGTGCAGATCCTGACGATCCACGGGTCCAAGGGGCTGGAGTGGGACGCCGTCGCGGTGCCCCGGATGGTCGAGGGCGGTCTGCCGGCGCGTGCGCAGGAGGGCTCGTCCGGTTGGCTCGGGTTCGATCGACTGCCGTACGAGTTCCGCGGGGACGCCGCCGAGCTGCCCCGACTCGCGTGGCGCGGGCAGGAGACCCAGAAGGACGTCACCACGGCGATCGACGCCTTCAAGGAACAGGTGAAGGCCCGCAACGAGGACGAGGAACGCCGGCTCACCTACGTCGCCCTGACCCGCGCCAAGCACGACCTGCTGGTGTCCGGCTCGTTCTGGGCTGGCGGGGTCCGACCCACCGAGCCGAGCCGCTACCTGCGTGACCTGGTGGACGCCGGTGTCATCGACGGTGCGGCGATCCCGGAGACGACGGTGCACGACGAGAACCCCCTGGGGGACAGCGGCGCGACCCAGACGTGGCCGCACGTGCCGTTCGGGCAGCGCGCGCCGCGGGTCCTGGCCGCCGCTGAGCGGGTGCGGAACGCGAACCCCGGTGCTGCGGGGCGCTTCGCCGCCGACATCGACCTGCTGCTCGCCGAACGGCACGCCACCCGGAACGCGAAGCACGCGGTCGCCGTCCCGCACCGGGTGCCCGCGTCGGGCTTCAAGGACTACCTGACCGAACCCGACTCCGTGGCCGAGCGGCTCCGCCGGCCGATGCCGGAGCGACCGTACCGCGCCACCCGGCTCGGCACGCTCTTCCACCAGTGGGTGGAACAGCGCACGCGGAGCGGTGGCGCGCTCGAGACGCTCGACGTCTGGGACGGCGAGCTCGACGCCGACGTCGACGACCTCGCCGATGCGTCGCCGGACGCCGTGGTCACCGACGACGACGCCCGGCGGCTCGCGGACTTCCAGGCGACGTTCGCCCGCTCTCGTTGGGCCGGGCTGACACCGATCGAGGTCGAGCGTGAGATCCACATCCCGTTCCTCGGGCACAGCGTGGTGTGCAAGCTCGACGCCGTGTACGAGATCGACGGGCGTGCCGAGGTGGTCGACTGGAAGACGGGCAAGGCGCCGTCGGGGGCGGACGACCTGGCCCGCCGCACCCTGCAGCTCGCGCTGTACCGCGTCGCGTACGCCGAGTTCACCGGGCGGCCGCTCGACCAGGTCGACGCGGTGTTCTACTTCGTCGCCGACGACCTCGAGGTCCGTCCGACCGAGCTGTTGGACCGCGCCGGACTCGAGCGCGCATGGTCCGAGGCCATCGGTAACTGACGTCCTTCGGCCGGACGGTCGGCGCCCGCGCCCGTCACGCTCCGCCCGGCGCGGGCCGCGCCCAACGGGCCGTGCCGGAAGAGCCGCGTCTGCCGGGCAGTGCGCCTGTCGTGCGCCGCGCCTGCCGGGCGCCGCGCCTGCCGGGCGCCGCGCCCGTCGTGCTCCACCCGGGAGGCCCGGTGCCGGCCCGCCGGACCGGCACCGGGCCTCCAGACGGTCGCGTCCCGGACGAGAGCCGACGACCGGAACCGGTCACGACACCCCGCTGTCGGTGCGGCGAGCGGTCACAGACCGTCGGATGGACGCGTCACGACCGACGATCCGTGACCGCCCGGCGGAACCGAGCGGGGAGTCGTGACCAACGTGCGGCGGCGCGATCCGCGTCAGCCGTGGCGTCGCTCGGTGGAGGACAACAGCTGCTCCACCTCGCCGATCTCCATCGTCTCCGGCGACACGGACTGCAGCGGCTCCGCACTCGGGGCGTGCACCGCGTCGACCAGGCGGTGCATCATCGCCACGGCGTCGTCGACGACCTCGGTGCTCTTCGCCTGCACGCCGTGCAGCAGCCAGTGCGCCGTCTCGAGCTCGTGGTGCACGCGCGCGCGCTGCGCGAGCTGGCGGTCGCGTCCGCCGCCGTTCGCCTCGTAGGCGCTGAGGACGGTGTCGAAGGCGTCGCGACGGCCGGCGAGTACCCAGGCGAGGTCCTTCGCCGGGTCGCCGAGCCGCAGCTCGCCCCAGTCGAGGACTCCGGTCACCGCATCGCCGTCGACGAGTACGGCGCCGGCGCCGAGTGAGCCGTGCACGACGGTCGGCGTGAACTGCCAGAGCTGCTGGTCGCGGGCGGCACCCTCCCAGCGTTCGACGAGCGCGGCGGGGACGAGCTTGGTGGCGACGGCACGGTCCATCACCGAGACGGCGGACCGGAGCACCTCGAACGGCGTGAGCGAGGGCAGGCCGGCGTCGGAGACGAAGCTCGTCGGCAGCTGGTGGATCGCGGCGACGGCACGGCCGACACTGGTGGCGAGCTCGGGGCGCTCGACGAGCGACGCGAGCGTCGGGTGGCTCCCGGCCAGCCGCGTCGTGACGATCGCGCGCGTCGACCCGATCGGTGCCTGGCCGCGGTACTCGACGACGCCGAACGGCAGGCGCGTTCGGATCCCGGCGCTCAGCGCCCGGATTGCGACGAGATCGGCCGACTGCCGGGCCTCGGCACGCTGGTTCCGCGGGCGGCGGATGACGATCTCGGCGCCGTCGGCGTCGCGCAGGAGCGCCGACTCGTAGTCGCCGGCCGCGGCCGAACCGAGCGTGCGCGTGCCCGTGACGAGGAGACCTGGAACGGCCGTCGTCGCCAACGCGGCTAGAGTGAACTGGGATCCCGCCATGTCCCTCAGGGTAGGCGCGTGACGCGTGCAGGGCTGCACGCCACGCTGTTCGGCGGCCCGCACGCCCACCGCACGTCTCTCGCCCGTCCGCACCCGATCCGAGGAGCTCTCCCGCCGTGACCGTCGAGTTCGCCGCCCGGCTCCCGCTCTCCCGCAACGAACTCGACCGCGACGCCGAGTTCCGCACGACCGACGACGTCGAGCGCCTCCTGCGCGAGGACGAGCGCACCCGGTACCTGCCGGTGCGCGGTGCCGAGATGCTCCGGAACGCCGACGGCACCCTGCGCTTCGTGACCGCGACGGAGATCCCGGTCGAGACCGTGACCCTGTACCTCGGCCGTTCGGTGTCGGACGCCGCGGACGCCCCGGCGGGGACCCGCTTCGTCGCTGCCCTGATCGACAGCGCGACGGCGACCGCCATCGAACCCGACGACGACGCCTGGCAGAGCCTCCGGATGTTCGGCACCGAGCTCTCGCCACGTGACCAGGGCCTGGCGGTCGAAGCCGTCGCGATGGCCAACTGGCACGCCGTGCACGGCTTCTCCCCGCGCACCGGTTCGCCCACGGCCGTCGTGAGCGGTGGGTGGGTCCGTCGCGACCCCGAGGGGCACGATCTCTTCCCGCGCACCGACGCGGCGATCATCGTCGGGGTCGTCGACGCCGACGACCGGATCCTGCTCGGTTCGAACGCCGCGTGGGACGCCGATCGGTACTCGCTGCTGGCCGGGTTCGTCGAGCCGGGGGAGTCGCTCGAGGACGCCGTCCGCCGCGAGGTCTGGGAGGAGTCCGGCGTCCGCGTCGAGGAGCCCGAGTACCTCGGTTCGCAGCCCTGGCCGTTCCCCGCGTCCCTGATGGTCGGCTTCCGTGCCCGTGCAGCCGGCGGTGACCCGACCACCGCTCGCCCGGACGGTGTCGAGATCCTTGATGTTCGGTGGTTCTCGCGCGACGAGATCCGCGAGCGCGCCGGGGAAACCCTGCTGCTGCCGGGACGCACCTCGATCGCCCGCGCCATCATCGAGGAGTGGTACGGCGGGTCGCTGGACCTGCCATGAGCGTCGCCGGACCGCGCGGCGCAGCCAGCGCAGGGGCAGTCGAGCCCCGACCGCCGTCGCCCGACGAACTGCTCGCCGCGCTCGACGCCGAGCAGCGGACGGTCGCCCGCACCCTGCTCGGTCCGGTCGCGGTGCTGGCCGGTGCCGGGACGGGCAAGACCCGTGCGATCACGCACCGGATCGCCTACGGGGTCGCCACCGGGACCTACGCCCCGAACCACGTCCTGGCGCTGACCTTCACGACCCGTGCCGCCGGCGAACTGCGGTCGCGTCTGCGCGCGCTCGGGGCCGGGACCGTCCAGGCGCGCACCTTCCACGCGGCCGCGATGGCGCAGCTCAGCTACTTCTGGCCGGACACTGTCGGCGGGCACGCCCCCAAGATCGTCGAGTCCAAGGGGCGGATGATCGCCCACGCCGCGGACACGGTCGGCATGCACGTCGACACCCCGGTGCTCCGCGACCTGGCCGCCGAGGTCGAGTGGCGCAAGGTGCAGATGCTCTCGCTCGACGAGTACGAGGCCGCCGCCGCGGACCGGGTGATGCCACGGGACACCACACCGCGCCGGGTCATCGACCTGATGAAGGCGTACGAGCGACTGAAGGACGACCGGCGTCAGCTCGACTTCGAGGACGTCCTGCTGGCGACCCTCGGCATGGTCGAGTCCGAGCCCCGCGTGGCCTCGTACGTGCGGCAGCAGTACCGGTTCTTCGTGGTCGACGAGTACCAGGACGTCTCCCCGGTGCAGCACGACCTGCTGCGGGCGTGGCTCGGCGGCCGCGACGACCTGTGCGTCGTCGGCGACGCCAGCCAGACCATCTACTCGTTCGCCGGAGCCTCGAGCGACTACCTGCTCGGGTTCGGGTCGGAGTTCCCGCGCGGATCGGTCCTGCGCCTCGAGCGGAACTACCGCTCGACCCGTGAAGTCGTGTCCGCGGCCAACACGCTGATGCGCGGCCAGCCGGGGGCACTCGACCTGGTCGCCCAGAGCGAGGAACCGGGCCCGGAACCGGTCGTGCTGGCCTGCGCCCACGACGGCGACGAGGCCCAGACCATCGCCCGCCGGATCACCGAGCTCGTCGGAGCCGGCGCGTCCTACGGGGACTGCGCCGTGCTCTTCCGCGTCGGGGCGCAGTCCGCCGCGCTCGAGTCCGCGCTCGGCCGGAACGGCATCCCGTACCGCGTGCAGGGCGGGACCCGGTTCTTCAACCGCCCGGAGGTCAAGCTCGCCGTCCACCACATGCGCGGCGAGGCGATCCGACAGACCGACGACGAGCTGACCCGCCGGGTCCGGCTGGTGCTGCAGGTCAGCGGCTGGACGGAGACGCCGCCGGAGGGCACCGGCGCAGTACGCGAGCAGTGGGAAGCGCTGCAGGCGATCATGGGCCTGGCCGAGGACGCCCCTGCCGGCACGACGATGCAGCAGTTCACCCAGGACCTGGTGGACCGCGCGGCGACGCACCACGAGCCCGAGGTCGACGCCGTCACGCTCGCGACGCTGCACTCGTCGAAGGGTCTGGAGTGGCCGAACGTGGTCATCGCCGGCGCCGCCGAGGGCCTGCTGCCGATCTCGCACGCGTCGACCGACACCGAGGTGGACGAGGAACGACGCCTGTTCTACGTCGGGCTGACCCGCGCCCGCCGATCCGTCACGATCACCTGGTCGCAACAGGGCTCCACGCGTGGGGGAGCCCGGGCTCCGAGTCGGTTCCTGGCAGCGCTCGGCACGCGCACCGCGGATGGGGCCGGACCGGCCAACGGCTGACCGACATGTCGTCGCGCTCGAAGACGAGCTGGTCGGGCTCGGCGCGTTGGGTCCGGAGCGGGAGCCGTTCGAGCAGCATCCGCGTCGTGGCTGCGGCCACCGCAGCCGACCGCCACGGCGACAGCGGTGCCGGGTGCCGGCCCCAGACCTGGGCGGCGATGGCCGGCCAGGCCGGGTCGTCGTCGACGCGTGCGTACTCCGCGCACTGGAGGCACGGCCCGGCTCCCGGCACGACGAACGGCCCGAGACGGACGCGTCCGTCGCCGACGACGACCGCCAGGTGCGGCACGCCGCGGCGGGTCCACGCGGCACGGAGCGCCGGGTCGACGACGTGGTCGGCCACCACCACGGCGAGCCGCGGCTCGGGCTCGGGCAGGACGACGGGACCCCCGGCCGGAGCGGTCGTGCGACTGATCGTCACGCCCTCGCCGGACAGGAACGTCGCCAGTGTGTCGGCGACGACACCGGCGCCGTGCACCTCGATGCGTTCGAGTGGCTCGGGCAGGACCTCGACCACCGCGGGCGACGCGGCCCCGAGCACGCCGGCAGCACGTTCCGGGGAGCACCCCGACGCGGCCGCGAGGCCCGACAGCGCGTCGTGCCCGGTCTCTCGACGGAGGCCGTTGAGGAACCGCTCTTCCCCCGTGGTCGGCACCGCAACGACGGCGCGTGGGGGATCGACCCCGAGCTGGACCGTGGCGGGGTCACGCCAGACGAACTCGAGCGTCGGATCGATGCGGATGCCCATGACCCCACGGTGCCGGAGTACGCGGCACGCGTGGGGTCACGGAGTGGATCTGTGGAGAACTCAGCGGGGCTGGTCGCCTGTGCCCGGCTCGTCGCCCGTCTCGCCATCGGGGTCGTCGGCCACCCGGCCAGACTCGTCCTCGTGGGGGCGCGCCCCCGTCGAGTCGTTCAGCAGGTCCTCGAGGGCCTTGTCGAACGCGTCGTCCTCGTCGGTCTGGGACGGGTTCCGCAGCCGTGCGACGAGGGCATCGGGGGCGTCGACGTCGTCCGAGGTCGGCACGAGGTCGAAGTGCGACCACAGGGCATCGCGCTGTTCGGCACCGAGCTCGTCGGTCACCCGCTGCCACATCGCCGCGGCCTCGCGCAGCCGACGCGGACGCAGCTCGAGGCCGACGAGCGTGGCGAACGCCGACTCGGCGGGGCCACCGGCGGCACGGCGACGGCGCACCATCTCGGCGATCGCTCCGGCCTTGGGGAGACGGACGGTGGCCGCCGCCGTGACGGTGTCCACCCATCCCTCGACCAGGGCGAGCATCGTCTCGAGCCGGGCGAGCGCTGCGTCCTGCTCGGCGGTGCGCGGCGGGATGAGGGCACCCGAGGCGAGTGCGTCGCGCAGCTGCTCCTGGTTGGTCGGGTCGATGTCGGCCGCGAGCTCCTCGACGCGGTCGAACGGGATGTGGATGCCCCGTGCGTAGTCCGTGATCGACGAGATGATGTGCAGCCGGAGCCACCGTGCCGACCGGAAGAGCCGGGCGTGCGCGAGTTCGCGGACCGCGAGGTAGATGCGGACCTCGTCCTCGGAGACGTCGAGGCCCTCGGCGAACTCGGCGACGTTCTGGGGCAGGAGCGCTGCGACCTGCTCGTCGAGGAGCGGCACGCCGACGTCACCGCCGGACACGACCTCCTTCGACAGCTGCCCGACGACCTGGCCGAGCTGGATCGCGAACAGCGCCCCGCCGATGCCGCGCATCGCCTTCGAGACGTCGCCGAGCATCGCCTTGAGCTGCTCGGGAGCGCGCTGGTCGATCGCCTCGGTCAGGGCATCGGCGATGCTGAAGGCCACCGGCTCGGCGATCTGCGTCCACACCGGGGTGGTCGCCTTGGCCCACTGCTCACGTGTGTAGAGGCTCGGGGTCGCGGTCAGCTCGGCGACGGTCGTGACCTCGTCGAGCCACAGCGCCGCGACCTGGAACGCCTGGTCGGCCGCCTGCGACGTGGCCGGGTCGACGGGGTGGCCGCCGTCCCGGGCGATCGCCGCTGCGCGTTCCGCCGTGGCCGAGAAGTCGATGCCGTCACCGCCGGACTGCGCGGCGCGCTGGAGCTGGCTCATCAGGTTCGCCACGGAGGCCGGGTCGTTCGGCAGGCCGGCGGCACCGGCGAGCTGCGACGGGTCGATCTGCCCCTCGCCCGAGAGCAGCTTGCGCAGCATCTCCTGGAAGTCGTCGTCCGGCCCCGGCTGTGGTTCATCAGGCATGCCGACTACGCTAATCGCTGCTCACGGGGCCGCACCTGGGATGCCCCCGTGGGAACGCCCGAAGCGCTGCGCCCAGGGCGAACAGCCCGCGAGACGTGGGCGACCACCCTGCCGCCAGGCGCGGGTGCCCACCTCGGAAGGACCCCGCGTGACCCTCTTCGCCCCCACGCCCCGTCGTCGCTCGCGTGCCCGGACCGTCGGGTGGGCGTTCCTGATCGGCGCGGTCGTGCTGGGCCTGCTGGCGAGCCTGCTGCCCAGCCCGTACCTCATCGAGGTCCCCGGGCCGGTCTACAACACCATCGGCACGCAGCAGCAGGGGACGGGCAAGAACGCGAAGGACGTCAAGCTCATCCAGGTGTCCGGCCACGAGACGTACCCGACGGCCGGCGCCCTCGACATGCTCACCGTCGGGATCCAGGGCGACGCCACGAACCGCCCGTCGTGGACCAGCGTGATCCGCGCGATCTTCACCAGGTCGCAGGCGGTGATCCCGGTCGAGGCGATCTACCCGAGCGGCACCACGACCGAGCAGGTGAACGAGCGGGACTCCGCCGACATGCAGGCGTCGCAGCAGTCGGCCGTCGCCGCCGCGCTCATCCAGCAGGGGAACGACCTGCCCACGGAACTCGAGGTCAGCGCCGTGCAGGAGGGGTCAGCGGCCGACGGCGCGATCGAGAAGGGCGACGTCATCACGGCGTTCGACGGCAAGTCGCTCACGACCAACGCCGACGCAGTGAGCCTGCGCGAAGCCGTCGCGCAGCACGGCACCTCGAGCCCCGCGACCGTCACCGTCGAACGGGACGGCGCGACGAAGGACGTCCGGGTGACGCCGCGCAGCGAGCAGGGCACGGCGCTGCTCGGGGTCGGCGTCACCGAGCGCTACGAGTTCCCCTTCAAGGTGTCGATCCGCCTGCAGGACGTCGGCGGTCCGTCCGCCGGCATGATGTTCGCGCTCGGGATCATCGACGAGATCACGCCGGGCAAGCTCAACGGCGGCAAGCACGTCGCGGGCACCGGGACGATCACGGCGGACGGTGAGGTCGGCCCCATCGGCGGGATCCGGCAGAAGCTCTACGGCGCCGCGGACGCGGGTGCCACGGTGTTCCTCGCTCCCGCGGACAACTGTGACGAGGTCGTCGGGCACGTGCCGGACGGACTCGACGTCTACAGCGTCTCCACGCTCGACCAGGCCGTCACCGACCTGCAGACGATCGCCGACGGCAAGAGCACCGCGAAGCTCGCCCGCTGCGGTTCCTGACCCGGTCCTGAGTCCCCGTACAGGTTCACGTCCGGTCAGGTCCCATAGGATCAGTGTCACTGACGGCCCGCCGCGAGCCGGGCCCGCCGGTCCGACACGTCTGGAGCACATCAAGTGACGACAACCTCGTCCACCTCGGGGCGGCGTTCGCCGCGGGTCCCCATCGTGGTCACGATCATCGTGCTGGCCGCACTGGTGATCGCCTTCTTCATCTTCGCCAGCCTGTACACCGACTACGCGTGGTTCGCGCAGCTCGGGTTCCAGCAGGTCCTCACGACCCGGTGGATCGCCGGGACCCTGATGTTCCTGGCGGGCTTCCTCGGCATGGCGGTCCCGGTCTTCGTGAGCATCGCGCTCGCGTTCCGGTTCCGCCCGGTCTACGCGAAGCTCAACTCGCAGCTCGACCGCTACCAGCAGGTCATCGAGCCGTTGCGGCGTGCCGTGATGATCGGCATCCCCGTGGTGCTCGGCATCTTCGCCGGGCTCTCGACGGCGGGGCGCTGGAGCATGGTCCTCGAGTACTTCAACCGCACGCCGTTCGGCAAGACGGACCCGCAGTTCGGTCTGGACATCGGGTTCTACGTGTTCGAGCTGCCGTTCTGGCGCTCGATCGTGGCGTACTCGTCGGCCGTCGTCCTCATCGCCGGGCTCGCCGCGCTCGCTGCGAGCTACCTCTACGGTGCGCTCCGCTTCGGTGGTCGTGAGGTCCGGATCTCCCGCGCCGCGCGCATCCAGCTCGCCGTCACGGCCGCGCTCTACATCGCCCTGCAGGCGGTCAGCCTCTGGCTCGACCAGTACGCGGCGCTGACGAAGTCGAACTCGCTCATCACCGGCGCGCAGTACACCGACGTCAACGCGGTGATCCCGGGTCGCGAGATCATGGCCGGCATCGCGGCGATCGTCGCGCTGCTCTTCATCATCACGGCGGTCATCGGTCGCTGGCGCATCTCGATCGTCGGTACGGGGCTGCTGCTCGTCGCCGCGATCGTCATCGGCGGCATCTACCCGTGGATCGTGCAGCGTCTGCAGGTGAAGCCCTCGGAGCGCACCTTCGAATCCGCTTACATCGAGCGGAACATCAAGGCCACCCGTGACGCGTACGGCGTCGCCGGCGTCGAGGAACAGAACTACGACGCCACGACCGAGGCGAGCTCGGGTGCCCTGGCGCAGGACGCCCAGACGACGGCGAACATCCGCCTCATCGACCCGAAGATCGTCTCCGACACGTTCAGTCAGCTCCAGCAGTACCGGCAGTACTACCAGTTCCCGGACGAGCTCGACGTCGACCGCTACGACGTCAAGGGCGAGACCGAGGACACCGTGATCGCGGTCCGCGACATCGACCTCGAGGGCCTCAGCTCGGCCGCGAACACCCAGTACAACCGTGCGTTCGTCTACACGCACGGCTACGGCGTCACCGCGGCGTACGGCAACCAGCGTGCGAGCGACGGCAAGCCGGTGTTCCTCGAGTCCGGCATCCCGTCGAACGGTGCGCTGGGCGACTTCCAGCAGCGCGTGTACTTCGGCGAGACCTCGCCGCCCTACTCGATCGTCGGCGCACCGAAGGGCACGAAGGACGTCGAGCTCGACTACCCGTCCGGTTCCGACGACGACAACGGTGGCAACGCGACCACCACGTACGCCGGTGACGGCGGTCCGAGCCTCGGCAACTTCTTCAACCGGCTCGTCTACGCCGCGAAGTTCCAGTCGGAGCAGATCCTGCTGTCGAACGCGGTGAACAAGGACTCGCAGATCCTCTACGACCGCGACCCGATCACGCGCGTGCAGAAGGTCGCGCCGTACCTGACGGTGGACAGCGACACCTACCCGGCGATCGTCGACCACCGCATCCAGTGGGTCGTGGACGGCTACACCACGAGCGACGCGTACCCGTACTCGCAGAGCCAGAGCCTGTCGGACAGCATCGCCGGCGCCGAGTCCTCGACCTACCGCACCGACCAGGTGAACTACATCCGCAACTCGGTGAAGGCCACGGTCGACGCCTACACGGGCAAGGTGACCCTGTACACGTGGGACACGAAGGACCCGGTCCTGAAGACGTGGCAGAAGATCTTCCCGACGTCGACCAAGCCGGTGTCGAGCATGAGCGCCGAACTCCTCGACCACGTGCGGTACCCGACCGACCTGTTCAAGGTGCAGCGCTCGATCCTCGGCACGTACCACGTGACCAACGCCAACTCGTTCTACTCGGGTGATGACGCGTGGAACACCCCGCAGGAACCGACGAGCACGGCGACGTCGGACAGCGATGCCGACACCGCGGCGACGTCGACGAACGCGCTCGGGGCGCAGACGACGACCACGGCGAGCAGGGCGAACCTGCAGGACCCGTACTACCTGACCATGAAGGTGCCGGGGCAGGGGACCGCGTACTCCCTGTACACGACCTACATCCCGCAGCAGTCGGCCGGGGCGAACAACCGCAACGTCCTGACCGGTTACCTGGCGGTGAACTCCGATGCGGGTGGTGCCGGCAAGGGGGAGAAGGCGTCGGGTTACGGCAAACTCACGCTGTTGACGATGCCGAAGACCGACAACATCCCGGGCCCCGGACAGGTGCAGAGCCTCTTCAACGGTGACTCGACGGTGTCGCAGGAGCTGAACATCCTGAAGCGCGGCAACTCGACCGTGAAACAGGGCAACCTGCTCACGCTCCCGGTCGGCGGTGGGTTCCTCTACGTGCAGCCCGTCTACGTCCAGTCGACCTCGAGTGGTTCGTACCCGCTGCTGCAGAAGGTCCTCGTGGCCTTCGGCGACAAGATCGCGTTCGAGGACACCCTCGACGAGGCTCTGAACTCGCTGTTCGGCGGCGACTCCGGTGCGGCGGCCGGCGACTCCGGCGCGAGCGGCAGCGGCAGCGGTTCCGATTCCGGTTCTGGTTCTGGTTCCGGTTCCGCCAGCGGGTCCGGCTCGGACGCGGGCTCCGGCTCCGGCTCGACCGGCTCGACGGGTTCGGGGGCGGCCGACAACGATGCCCTGCAGGAGGCCCTGGACGACGCCAAGGCGGCACTGCAGGATCGCCAGGAGGCCTACGCCGACAACGACCTGGTCGCTGCGGCCGAAGCCGACCAGCGCCTCCAGGACGCGATCGAGGCAGCAACGGCGGCCGAGAGCGGCAGCTGACACACCGTGGCGGGGCACTCGATTTGTGTCCCGCCACGGGCCCGTGTAGGCTTCTAAACGTGCCGCGGGGTGGAGCAGTTCGGTAGCTCGCTGGGCTCATAACCCAGAGGTCGTAGGTTCAAATCCTGCCCCCGCAACCAAGCGCCACATGAAGGCCCCGGTCCAACAAGACCGGGGCCTTCTTCGTGTCCCTGGCTGCAGACCCGACCCGGCCGCAAGCCCGCCGCACCCCCGGGTACGCTCACCGCATGGCCACCCTCACGATCGCGGCGGCGCAGTTCGCCCCCGTGGACGACCCCGTCGCCAACCTCGAGACCGTGCGCACCGCCGCCGTCGACGCGGCGGCCCGGGGCGCGGACCTCCTCGTCACGCCGGAGTACACCTCGTACTTCACCGCCGACATCGACGATCGGTTCGTCGCCGCTGCGCAGCCCCTGGACGGTCCGTTCGTCTCGGGCCTCCGCGACGTCGCCCGCGAGTCCGGCATCGCCCTGGTCGTCGGGGTCGCCGAGTCGGCAGACACGCCGGCGCGCTTCCGGAACACCCTGGTCGCGGTGCTCCCGTCGGGCGACCTGGCGGCGACGTACCGGAAGGTCCACCTCTACGACGCCTTCGGCTCGCGCGAGTCCGACCGTATCGAGTCCGGCGACCCGGAGCAGCTGCCGGTCTTCGAGCTCGGCGGAGTCCGCATCGGGCTCGAGACCTGTTACGACCTGCGCTTCCCCGAGGTCACGCGACGGCTCGCCGCTCCGGAGACCGGAGCGGCCGACGTCGTCGTCCTCCCCGCGGAGTGGGTGCACGGCCCCGGCAAGGAGCACCACTGGCGCACGCTGCTGACCGCCCGCGCGATCGAGAACACCGTCTGGGTCGTCGGGGTCGGGCAGACGCCGCCCATCGGGATCGGCGGCTCGGTCGTCCTCGACCCGTCGGGCGTCGCGGTCGCCTCGGCCGGCGCCTCGCCGACCACGCTCACCGCCACGATCGACACCACCGCCACCGACGCCGTCCGGCGGGTGAACCCGTCGCTGTCGCTGCGGCGGTACGACGTCGCACTGCGCACCCTGTCTGGAGGCCCGGGGCAGTACTGACGCGTCGGTCGCGTCCCCGACGCGGTCGCGTCTCAGGCGCGGGGGCGCGCTCCGAGGGTCGCCAGGCGTGCGGCGGCGTCCTCCAGGACGCTCCGGCGCTTGCAGAACGCGAAGCGCACCAGGGAGCGGTAGCCGGCGACGCGGTCCGGGCGGACGAACGCCGAGACGGGCACCCCGGCGACCCCGGCCAACGCGGGCAGTTCGAGGCAGAACGCACGGGCATCGTCGTACCCGAGCGGCGCGGCGTCGGCGAGCACGAAGTACCCGCCGTCGGGTCGCATCACGTCGAAGCCCGCCGCCGTCAGTCCGTCGGCCAGCAGTTCGTGCTTCGCGCGCAGGTCGGCGGCGATGCCGGTGAACACCGCGTCGGGCAGGCGGAGTCCCACGGCGACGGCCGGTTGGAAGGGTGCGCCGTTCACGAAGGTCAGGTACTGCTTGACCGTCGTGATCGCGTCGACGAGTGCCGGGGGAGCGGTGAGCCAGCCGACCTTCCACCCGGTCGTGTTGAAGGTCTTGCCCGCGCTCGACACCGACACCGTCCGCTCAGCGGCGCCGGGCAGGGTCGCGATGGGCGTGTGCGGGACGTCGAACGTCAGGTGTTCGTAGACCTCGTCCGTGATGATCACCGCGTCGCGCTCGGTGGCCAGGTCGACGATCGTCTGCAGCACCTCGGTGGGCAGGACCCGGCCGGTCGGGTTGTGCGGGGTGTTCACGAGCACCGCGCGGGTGCGGTCGGTGAAGGCCGCGCGGAGCGTGCGCTCGTCGGGCAGGAAGTCGGGCGCGGTGAGCGGGACCGTGACGTGCACGCCGCCGGCCAGCCGGATGAGCGCGCCGTAGGCGTCGTAGAACGGCTCGAAGGTGATCACCTCGTCGCCGGGTTCGACCAGCGCGAGGATCGTCGCGGCCAGCCCCTCGGTGGCGCCGGCGGTGACGAGGACCTCGCGGTCGGGGTCCACCTCGAGCCCGTACCACCGCTGCTGGTGCTCGGCGATCGCCGCCCGCAGGTCGGGGGTGCCCCGGCCCGGCGGGTACTGGTTCACGCCGTCGCGGATCGCCTGCACCGCGGCCTCGAGCACCTCGGCCGGACCGTCCTCGTCGGGGAACCCCTGCCCCAGGTTGACCGCGCCGGTGCTGGCAGCGAGGGCGCTCATCTCGGCGAACACCGTCGGTGCGGGGACCCCGTCCGGTCCGAGCAGCATCGCTCCGTCGGCGGCTCGCAGCCACGGTCCTGCCTGGCGCATGTGGTTCCCTCCCGTGCGGGCGACGACGTGTCGCGCTGAACGGACCCCAACCTAGCTGTCCGTCCCGCGGCGGACCGGACCACCGTGTCCAGCGCACGCATAAGATCGCCAGGGGTGGCTCGCAGCCTCGCCAGAAGGACCGCTCAGGTGGTTGCGACAGACTGCACGAGCTTGAAAGGAGCACGTCCAGCATGACCGACACCACGCCCAGTGGGCAGGGCGACGACCGCCGTCCGGACGATGCGGCTCCGCCTGCCGCCAGTGAGGACGCCGCAGCAGCGGCCACGAGAGGGAACACGTCGATGCCGAACGACTCCGCCGACCAGCCGGACGAGACCCCTCGCCCGAACCAGAACCAGAACCAGAACCAGAACGACGAGACGACCCCGGACCACACGGACGTGATCCCGTCGTCGACGGACCACCCGACCGACCGTTACACCGCGCCGTACCCCGCCGTCTCCGGCGAGTCCTCGGGCGGGCAGCAGGGCGGCTACGGCCAGCAGACGTCGCCGTACGGCCAGCAGGCGCCGCAGCCCCAGAACCCGTACGGCCAGCAGTCCCAGCAGAGCCAGAACCCGTACGGCCAGCAGTCGCAGTACGGCCAGCAGGCGCCGCAGGCCCAGAACCCGTACGGCCAGCAGTCCCAGTACGGCCAGCAGGCCCAGAACCCGTACGGCCAGCAGTCCCAGTACGGCCAGCACTCCCAGTACGGCCAGCAGAGCCAGAACCCGTCCGGCCAGCAGTCCCAGTACGGCCAGCCGGGTGCCGAACGCCCCCGCTACGGCGAGTACGCGCAACCGACGTCCTCGTCCGCTCCGAGCTCGTCCTCCGAGTACGCGAACGCGTCCGCGCAGGCCCCGCAGTCGGCCACGAGTGCCTTCGGCGACGTCGACGCCGCGAACCAGCGCAACGGCCACTACTTCAGCGACGACGCCTCGGGTGCCGCGGCGACCACGACGACCAAGGAGCGCTCGGGCCGCAACAGGCTGCTCCTGCCGATCATCGCCGGTCTCGTCGTGGCCGGGCTCGTGGGTGGCGGTGCTGGATGGCTCGCATCGTCGGCGGCGAACGACGGTGGCAGCGTGGTGTCCTCCGGTTCGTCGCAGGGCGGCAACCTGACCGTCAACGACTACGACTCCGCCACCGTCGTCACCGCGGTCGCGGCACAGGCGACCCCCTCCGTGGTCACGATCAACGTGTCGGCGAGCAACGAGGCCGGCACCGGTTCCGGCGTCGTGATGAGCAAGGACGGCTACATCGTCACGAACACCCACGTGGTCACCCTCGACGGCGACAGCTCGAACGGCCGGATCACGGTGACGACCTCGAACGGCAAGATCTACGCGGGCAAGCTCATCGGCACCGACCCGACGGTCGACCTCGCGGTCATCAAGATCGATGCGAACGACCTCAAGCCGATGGAGTTCGCGGACTCGTCCAAGCTCAACGTCGGGGACACCGCCGTCGCGATCGGTGCGCCCCTGGGCCTGTCGAACACCGTCACCGACGGCATCGTCTCGACCCTGAACCGCAGCATCCAGGTCACCTCGAGCGCGCCCAGCGAGGGCGGCGACTCGAACGAGGGCGGCAACGGCGGCTCCGGGCCCTTCGACTTCTGGGGCAACGGGGACAACGGCAGCAGCTCGTCGGCGAACACCACCGTGTCGCTCCCGGTCATCCAGACCGATGCGTCGATCAACCCGGGCAACTCCGGCGGCGCACTGCTCGACTCCGACGGCAAGCTCATCGGCATCAACGTGGCGATCGCGTCCGCCGGCAGTTCGTCGTCGTCCGAATCGGCCGCCGGCAGCATCGGCGTCGGCTTCTCGATCCCGTCCAACCTGGTCAAGCGGGTCGCGGACGAGATCAAGGACAACGGCTCGGCGACCCACGGCTTGCTCGGCGCGACCGTCGGCGACGCCTCCGAGGACGCCAGCGCCACCCAGATGGGCGCCCTCATCAAGTCGGTCTCGTCCGGCGGTGCCGCGGCGAAGGCAGGCCTGCAGAAGGGCGACGTCGTCACGAAGATCGGTTCGGCGACGGTCTCCGACGCCACCGACCTGACCGCGCAGGTGCGCTACTTCGCGGGTGGCGCCTCGACGACGATCAGCTACCTCCGCGACGGCCAGACCCGCCAGGCCGACGTGAAGCTCGGGACGTTCGACAGCAAGGGCTGACGCCACCACCAGACGGACTGGAGGCCCGGGGCACGACGTGCGCCGGGCCTCCAGTCCGTCACGGGGCGCGTCGCGCGCCCGCGCAGGTGGCGGGTTCGGCCTCTTGATAGGCTCATGGTCGCTCTGCGGGGCGGCACCGCCCCGGTGCGTCCCGTGCCGCCAGCCAGCACCCCGAGGAACGCATGCAGTCAGACGGACAGCCCCTGCCGGGCGTCTCGTACGTGATGCCCGTGCTCAACGAGGTCACCGAGGTCCGGGCCGCCGTCGGCAGTCTGCTCGACCAGGACTACACGGGGCCGTTCGAGGTCATCCTCGCGCTCGGGCCGTCGATCGACGGCACGAACGAACTCGTCGCCGAGATGAGCGCCGCCGACCCCCGGATCCGCGCGATCGACAACCCCGTCGGGTCGACGCCCGCCGGGCTGAACGTCGCGATCCGTGCGTCCGTGCACCCCGTCGTCATCCGGGTCGACGCGCACTCGGTCCTGCCGACCGACTACACGCGCATCGCGGTGCACACGCTCCTCGAGTCCGGTGCGGACAACGTCGGCGGCATCATGCGCGCCGAGGGCCGGACCCCCTTCGAACGGGCCGTCGCCCTGGCCTACGGCAGTCGTGTCGGCCTCGGTGGCACGCCGCACCACGTGGGTGGCACCGCGGGCCCGGCCGAGACCGCCTACCTCGGCGTGTTCCGGCGCGAGCGGCTGTTCGACGTCGGACTCTTCGACGAGGGCATCAAGCGCGGGCAGGACTGGGAGCTCAACCGGCGGCTGCGCCAGACCGGTGGGACCGTCTGGTTCACGCCGGAACTGGTCGTCACGTACCGCCCGCGGCCGAGCCTGAAGCGCCTGGTGCGGCAGTTCGTCGCCACCGGGCTCTGGCGCGGTGAGCTTGCTCGTCGGTTCCCGGCCAACAACGGCCTGCGCTACTTCGTGCCGCCGGCGATGGTCGCGGCGATGGCCCTGGGCATCGTCGCCGGACTCGTCGGCATCGTCGGCGCCGTGCTCGGCACCCCGCTCGCCTGGGCGCTGCTCGGGTTCGTGGTGCCCGTCGTCTACCTGCTCTTCGTCGTCCTGGGGTCGATCGCCGTGGCGCGCCGCTCCGGGCTGCCGACGCTCCTCTGGCTGCTCGTCGTGCTGCCCTGCATCCACGTGGGCTGGGGGCTCGGGTTCATCATCGGGTTCCTGACCCGCACGTCCGAGCTGACCACCCACACGGGACGGTGACCCAATGACCGACCAGCCCACGACCGGCCGCGGATCCGCGCGCCCGACCTCGATCGCCGAGCTCCGGGCCGTCGCCCAGCCGGACGAGGTCCGTGCCCGCGCCAACGCCGAGCACTGGACGGCCTCGCTGTACCTGCGCGACGTCTCGCCGTACCTGACCTGGGTGCTCCTGAAGACCCGCGTCAGCGCGAACCAGGTCACCGGCCTGATGATCCTGGTCGGCTGGAGCGTCGCCGCTGCCCTGCTCATCCCCGGCATCTGGGGCGCTGCGCTGGCGCTGGTGCTCGGCCAGCTGCAGATGCTCGTCGACTGCTCCGACGGCGAGGTCGCCCGGTGGCGCGGCACCAAGTCGCCCGCCGGGGTGTTCCTGGACAAGGTGGGGCACTACACGACCGAGGGGCTGATCCCGGTCGCGCTCGGTGTCCGGGCCGCCACCTGGCCGATCCACGGCGCCGACTGGATGTGGACCACGATCGGTTGCGCGCTCGGCCTGGTCATCGTGCTGAACAAGGCCCTCAACGACATGGTGCACGTGGCCCGCGCGAACGCCGGGCTCGACAAGCTCGTCGACCGGCGGGATGCCTCCACCGCGCCGTCCGGCCGCAAGCTCGCCTCGCTCCGCCGCCTGGCACGGTTCCTGCCGTTCCACCGCCTGTACCACTCGGTCGAGCTGAGCATGCTCGCGTTCGTCTTCGCCCTGCTCGCCCTGGTGATCGGTGACCCGCTCGCCAGCCGGATCCTGGTCGGTGCACTGCTGCCGCTGGCCGTGCTCGCGACGATCGGGCACTTCCTGGCGATCATGGCCTCGAAGCGGGTCAAGGCGTGACCGAGGACACGACCGTGCCCGGCACCACGCGCCGCCACGCGGTGGTGGACCGCGGACGACCACGCATCGCCGTGGTCAGCCTGTCGCAGGGCACCCGGCCAGACGACCTTCGCCGCGGCCTCGACAGCGTGCTCGCGCAGCAGGACGTCGAGCTCGACGTCGTCTGCGTCGGCAACGGCTGGGCGCCGACCGGCCTGCCGGACGGCGTGCGGGCGCTGGCCCTGCCCGAGAACGTCGGGATCCCGGCCGGGCGCAACGCCGGGGCCGAGGTCGTCGACGGCGACTACGTGTTCTTCCTCGACGACGATGCGTCGGTGCCGTCGCCGACGTTCCTGCGCGACGCGATCGCGCTGTTCCAGCACGATCCGTCGCTCGGCCTCGTGCAGCCCAGGGTCGTCGACCCCACGGGCGCCGCGAACCCCCGCCGGTGGGTACCGCGCATCCGGAAGGGCGAGCCGGACCACTCGTCGCCGGTCTTCTCGGTCTGGGAAGGCGCCGTCGTGCTGCCGATGGACGTGTACCGGGCCGTCGGCGGATGGGGTGGCGAGTACTTCTACGCCCACGAGGGCATCGAGCTCGCCTGGCGCGTCTGGGATGCCGGCCGTCGGACCTGGTACGCCGGAGACCTCGTCGCGCACCACCCCGCGATCGACCCGGCGCGGCACACCGAGTACTACCGGTTGAACGCCCGGAACCGGGTGTGGCTCGCTCGGCGCAACCTGCCGGCGGTGCTGCGGCCGGTGTACGTGGGGTCGTGGGCCGCGATCCAGATCGCGCGCTGGTGGCGTCACCCCCGCCGGCTCGCCACCTGGTTCGGTGGCATCCGTGAAGGATGGACGACCGACTGCGGTCCGGTCCGCCCGATGGGCTGGCTCACAGTCGCACGGATGACCATCGCAGGGCGGCCGCCGGTCGTCTGACCCGCCCGCCCCGTCCCGCCAGAGCAGACCCGGAGAAGGACCATGTCGATCATCAGCGACCTGCGGACCGCACTGCGGCTCGTCGAGCGACTCCTGACGTCGCGCCGGAACCGTCGGCAGCTCGCAGGGCGACTGCCGTCCGCGCCCGAGCCGACGCCCGGTTCGATCGAGATCGCCGTGTACTTCGCCGACGGCCCGGTCAACATGTACCAGGTGCGCCAGTGGTACGCGCCGCTGGCCGAGCTCGCGAAGACGCACCCGGTGGCGATCGTCTCGCGGAGCCCGGGCACCATGCTGACCCTGCTCGACGAGTCCCCCGTGCCCGCGGTCTACGCCCGACAGGTGGTCGACCTCGAGCACTTCGTCGACTCCCAGGCGCCGAAGGTGGTGCTGTACGTCAACCAGAACGCCCGCAACTTCCAGATGATGCGGTACGGACGGATGTGGCACGTCTTCGTCAACCACGGCGAGAGCGACAAGATGTACATGACCACGAACCAGTTCAAGGCGTACGACTACGCCCTGATCGCGGGCGACGCCGCACGTGACCGTCTGGCCGAGGCGCTGTGGGACTACGACCTGGACGCCCGGACCATCGCGATCGGGCGCCCGCAGGCCGACCACTTCGCCGGAGTGGCTCCGTACCCCGACGACGACCGGACCGTCGTGCTCTACGCACCGACGTGGGAGGGTGACCGCGGAGCCGCGGCGTACGGGTCGATCGCGTCGCACGGCACGGTCATCGCCGAGCAGGTGCTCGCGTCGCCCCGCCACCGTCTGGTGTACCGCCCGCACCCGCGCAGCGGTGTCCTCGACCCGGCGTACCGCGCGGCGCACGAGCGGATCGTCGCGGCGATCAGCGCGGCGAACGCTGCCGACCCGGCGGCACACCACCTGTACGACGACGGCGGCGACCTCGGCTGGCAGCTGGCGGACGCCGACGTGGCGATCACCGACATCAGCGCGATGATCTACGACCGGCTGGCGGTGGGCAAGCCGCTCATCGTCACGCGGCCGGTGTCGCCGGAGGCCGATGTCGACGAGCGCGGCTACCTGAGCGCCGCGAACTGGCTGACCGCGCGAGACGCCCCGTCGGTGCTCGCCCGTGTCGACGCGGCCGCGAGCGACGCCGAGGAGCTCGCGCGCCTGCAGCACTGGGTCGCCCGGTACTTCGGCGACACGACCCCGGGCGCTGCCACGGAGCGCTTCCACGCGGCCGTGGAGTGGCTGCTGGAGCGGTGGCGGACCGTCGCCGCCGAACGCGACGGGCGCTGACGGCCCGTCGTCACCCCGGGTGCTCCGTGCCGTCCGCCGGTACGGCGTCACGGCTGGAGACCAGGTTCGACGAGCGACATCCGCCAGAGGTACTCGGACCGGTCGGGTCGGCGCCACCGGACGATGACGACCCCGGTGTCCTCGGGGTCGGCGCCGAAGACCGCCAGGGACAACGATCGGCCCGGGTCGAGACGGCGAACCGCGAGCGGCGGGCAGTAGCCGTTGCCCAGATGGGTGAGGGAGAGTCCGTCGACCGGCTCGGGGCCGGTGTTGACGAGGTCGTACCGACGCGGTGCGTGCGATCGGTCGACGGCGAACGGGACGGCGTACGCGGTTGGTGGGTGGTGCATGGGGGGAACGCTAGGGGGAGGGTCCGACGGCGGGACCCCGGGTGCGGCCACGAGGGCCGGGGCTGTGGAGGGAGCCAACGACACCCGTGTTGGTGCAAGGGGAGTACCCCGGTCGGTCAGGAGCCGTAGTCGGCCGCGTACCGGGCCAGCGCGGCTTCGATGGTGTCGTCGAGCTGCAGGCGCCCCTTGTCGAGGTAGAGCCCACGGTCGCAGAAGCGGCGGAGGTCCTTGTCGCTGTGTGAGACGAAGAACAGCGTGCGGCCACCGGCCAGGAGCTCCTCGATGCGCTTGTAGCACTTCTCGCGGAAGGCCTTGTCGCCCACGGCCAGTACCTCGTCGACCAGGATGACCGGCTCGTCGAGCCGCGAGATCACCGCGAACGCGATTCGGACCTTCATGCCGCTCGACAGGTGCTTGTAGGGGGTGTCCACGAAGTCGGCGATCTCGGCGAAGTCGATGATCTCGTCGAAGGCGTCGCGGATCTCGGCCCGTGACATGCCGTGCAGGCCGGCCGTCAGGTACACGTTGTCGCGCACGGTGAGGTCGCCGACGAAGCCACCGGTGATCTCGATGAGCGGCGCGACGCCTGCGCCCACGTCGACGCGGCCCTCGTCGGGCAGCATGACCTGGGCCACCAGCTTCAGCAGGGTCGACTTGCCCTGTCCGTTCCGCCCCACGACGCCGATCGCCTCGCCGGGCCGGACGTCGAACGACACGTTGCGGAGCGCCCAGAACTCGTCGGCGCGCTTGCGTCGCCCGCGTCCGGCGAACAGGTCCTTGAAGTTCCGGCTCGCCCGACGGTTGCGCTTGAAGCAGATGCCGGCGTCGCGCACCGAGATGACCGGGGCGACGGTCTCGGTGCGTCGGGTCTGGTCGGTCGCGGTCATCACAGCTCCTTCAGCACGCGGTGCTCGCTGCGGCGGAACACCGCGAACCCGATCACCAGGACGATGCCGGTCACGACCACCGAGGCGCCGACCTCGAGCCAGTCGAGCTGGCCGGGGAAGAAGGCCGCGCGGTACATGCCGAAGATGCCGGTGAGCGGGTTGATCGCGGCGATGTCGCGCAGGGCGGACGGCAGGGCATGCGTGCCGTAGACGATCGGGGACGCGTAGAACAGGAACCGCAGCACGAGCTTGGTGGCGCGCTCGAGGTCACGGAAGAAGACCACGAGCGGCGCGACGATGAGGCCCAGGCCGTAGACCAGCGCGCACTGCAGCACGATCGCCAGCGGGAAGAACACGACCTGCCAGTGCAGGTGGGCACCCGTCCCGATCGCGAAGGCGGCCAGGACCGGCAGGCTCAGCAGGAACTCGATGCCCTTCGACGCGTCGATCCGTGCCACCCAGATGGTGCGGGGGATGGTGGTCGAGCGGATGAGCTTCGATTCCTTGATGAACGCCCGGGTGGAGTCCGAGACGCCACCGGTGAACCACATCCACGGCAGCAGCGCGGACAGCAGGAACACGATGTACGGGTCTTCACCGACCGAGCCGCGGTGGAAGACCTGCGTGAAGACGAACCAGTAGATCCCCGACATGACGAGCGGGTCGAGGATCGACCAGACGTAGCCGAGCGCCGACGTCGAGTAGCGGACCCGGAGGTCTCGGACGGTCAGCAGCCAGAGGGCCTGACGATAGCGCCGACCGGCGCTCCGGGCATTCGCGGGGGCGGCAGCCACGGGCGCGGTCGGCGCACTCGCTGTGGTCACGGTTTCCCTTCGGGCGGAGCCGCCGAGGGGTCCTGACGGTGGTTCAGGCGAACAGGTTGTTCGCGCGCTCGAGGTCCTCGGCGAAGTCGATCTCGACCGCGTACAGGTCGGAGATGTCGATCGGCGTCCAGCGTAGCCCGTCCTCGGCGATGGCAGCCTCGATGCCGCCCTCGAAGTACTCCTGGTCGTCGACGCGCCCGAGCTGGCGGATGAGGGCCTGCTTGTCGGCAGCGGAGACGTAGTTGATCCCGACGGCTTCGCCGAGACCCCCGACGACCTGCTTGGAGAGCTTGTGGATGAAGCCCTCGGCGTCGACGGTGTACTTGACCTCTTCGTCGGAGACCTTGTCGGTGTTGACGCTGACGAAGGAACGACCCTCGTCGATCATGTCGGCCGCACGGACGAGCGCCATCGGGTCGAAGACCACGTCGCCGTTCATCCAGAGGACACCGCTCTTGCCGGTGGCCTTGAGGGCGCGCAGCAGGCTCTTCGAGGTGTTGGTGGAGTCGTACGACTCGTTGTAGACGAAGTTCGCTTCGGGGAACGCCTCGACGATGTGCTCCGACTTGTAGCCGACCACGATCGTCACGCGGGCGCCCGAACCGAACGCGGCGCGGATGTTGTCGAACTGCTGCTGCATGATGGTGCGGCCGTCACTGAGCTCGGTGAGCGGCTTCGGCAGGCTGCGGCCGAGACGGCTGCCCATCCCCGCTGCGAGGATCACGATCTGCGTGGTCATGCTGGTCCCTTCTGGTGTCCGCCCGCGCACCCTGGGGTACGGGCGGGCCTCGTCGAGTCTGCGCTTCCAACGTCCGAGTTGCCCGAGAACCGGTCGCGCCGACGTGGACGTCGCTGCGAGGAGGCCGCCGGGATCGCCTGCTGGAGCAGGTTTCCAAGTGGTGAACACTCCTTCGTGCCCTGGTGAATGATACGGAAACACCCCCTCGCGGGGTACGGGTCTGCGCGCTTCGTACTCAATTCGTGACCCTGACCGGGTCGGTTCCCGCCGGTCGGAGAGCGTTGGTACGGTTGGTCGATGCCAGCGCGAGCAGAGAACGAGGACGTGTACGCCACGGCCGACGCTGCCTGGATGACCGAGGCGGGGGACGCCGACGAAGCGGACACCGCTGCGGCTGCGGAGGACGACGCAGCCGACGACGACACGGGGGACACGGATGCGGACGACGCCGCCACTGATGACGCGATGACCGACGAGACGACGGCCACCCGCACCGACGACGCGACGGCCACCGCGCCGCGCCCCGCGAAGGCACGGAGCGGCAGGGGACACACCAAGCGCCCGACCAAGGCCGCCGCGCCCACCGACGCCCAGCCTCCCGTCCCGACCGACGCGGACGACGCGACGGACGACGCCGACCGGACGAGCGCCGCAGCCACACCGGCGGCGAAGAAGCGCGCGCCCCGCACCGCCGCGCCGAAGCAGCCGCAGAAGCTCCAGCCCGTCGTGCTCGAGGCGAGCGGCCTGGTGAAGCGGTACGGGCAGACCCTGGCGGTCGACGAGGTCGACCTCGAGATCCGACAGGGCTCGATCTTCGGCGTCGTCGGCCCGAACGGTGCCGGCAAGACGACGACCCTGTCCATGATCACCGGTCTGCTGCGTCCCGACGCCGGCTCGGTGACCGTGCTCGACCACGACGTCTGGGCCGACCCCACGGCGGCGAAGCGCAGCCTCGGTGTCCTGCCGGACCGGCTCCGCCTGTTCGACCGGCTGACCGGGGCGCAGCTCCTGTACTACTCGGCCACGCTCCGCGGGCTCGACGGTGCCACCGCACGGAAGCGCAGCGCCGACCTCGCGGAGGCCTTCGGGCTGGGCGAGGCGCTCGGCCGACAGGTCGCCGACTACTCCGTCGGCATGGCGAAGAAGATCGCCTTGGCCGCGACCCTCATCCACTCGCCGCGGGTGCTCGTGCTCGACGAACCGTTCGAGTCGGTCGACCCGGTGAGCGCCGCGACGATCACGGACATCCTCCGCCGGTACACCCGGGGTGGCGGCACCGTCGTGCTGTCGAGCCACTCGATGGAGCTCGTGCAGCGCACCTGCGACTCGGTCGCGATCATCGTCGGCGGCAAGGTCCTGGCGTCCGGCACCATGGCCCAGGTCCGGGGCCGCAAGAGCCTCGAGGACAAGTTCGTCGAACTCGCCGGCGGTCGTGTCGTCGCAGAGAGCATGGAATGGTTGCACAGCTTCTCCGGCTGAGGGCGGACCTGCTCGCGGGCGAGGTCCGCGGCACCGCCCGCCGGTCCGTCGCCGTCGTGCTCGGCAGCTTCGTCGGACTCCTCGCCGCCGTGTTCGTCGCGTCGCAGACCATCGCCCTCGGTGACACCGATCCGGACGTCGCGCGTGCGGTCATCGTGCCCGTCGGCACCCTGATCACCTTCGGGTTCACGGTCGTGCCGCTCGTCGTGGGGCGGAGCGACCAGCTCGACCCGCGGCGCTTCGCGGTCTTCGGCATCGAGCGACGTCGCCTGGCGATCGGCCTCGTCGTCGCCGGCCTCGTCGGCATCCCGGTGATCGGGGTGGTGGTCGTCGCGGTCGGCCAGGTCGTCGCGTGGGCACGCGAACCCGGGCTCGGGCTGCTCGCGGTGCTCGGCGGTGTGCTCGGCGTCGCGACCTGTGCGCTCCTGATCCGCGTCTGCTGCACCGTCGGTTCGCGGCTGATCGGCCCGGACCGCTCCCGCGACGCCGGGTGGCTGGTCGCCCTGGTCATCGTCGCGCTCGCGATCCCGACGGTCGCGCTGCTGGTCCGCGTCGACTGGCTCGATCCGCAGGGCGCCGAGATGCAGCGCGTCGCGGACGTCGCCGGGTGGACTCCTTGGGGTGCGGCATGGGCCGTGCCCGCCGATGTCGCGAGCGGCCACGTCGGCGCCGGGGTCGTCAAGCTGCTCGTCGCGGTCGTCGTCGTCGCGCTCCTCGCCTGGGGGTGGTGGGCGCTCGTCGGCCGTGCGCTCGAGACCGTCGACGACCGTGCCCGCACCCGCCGCTACCAGGGCCTGGGCTGGTTCGACCGGTTCGGGTCGGCGCCGGTGTCGGCCGTCGCCGCCCGCGCGCTCACCTACTGGGTGCGCGACCCGCGGTACCGCACGTCGTACCTGATCATCCTGCTCGTGCCGATCGTCGTCATCCCGCTCGGTGTCGCCGGGGTGCCGTGGCAGTGGACCGCCCTCGTGCCGCTGCCGCTGATGGCCTTGATCGCCGGGTTCCTGCCGCACAACGACGTCTCGTACGACAACACCGCCGTGTGGCTGCACGTCGCCTCCGGTGCGCCCGGGTGGAGCGACCGGCTCGGTCGGGTCGTGCCCGTGCTCGTCGTGGGGGCACCCGCGATCGTCGCCGGGGCCGCGATCTCCGCGCGGCTGTTCGGTGACTGGGCGGCGTTCCCACTGCTCATCGGCGTGAGTGCGAGCGCGCTGCTGTCCGGCCTCGGGTTGTCGAGCGTCCTGTCCGTGCTCATGCCCTACCCGACGGTGCGACCGGGTGACCACCCGTTCCAACAGCCGCAGGCCGCCGGCGTCATCGCCACGGTCGCACAGGCGTCCATGGTGATCGGCATCGTGCTCTGCACGGTTCCCGCGGCCTGGCTCGCGGTGCTCGCCGCCGTGCAGGGCCCGGAGCCCTGGTCGGTCCTGACGCTGCTGGTGGGCATCGGGGTCGGTGCGGTCGTGCTCGTGATCGGGGTCTCCGCCGGCGGGCGTCTGTTCGACCGCCGCGGCCCTGACCTGCTCGCCGCGGCGCAGCGCAACTAGCGACACAGCGCAGCCAGCGACACGGAGCGACCAACGCCAGGATCGCCCAGCGCGGACGAGCGGCGCGCCCGAGGGCGGACCGTCGTACCCTGGACCCATGAGCATGACGGAACCAGGCGGCGGCCTCGACGTGATGGACCGGGAGCTCGAGAAGCTCCTCGAAGACGAAGCGATCGAACCCGGTGACCACGAGCGGTTTTCGCACTACGTCAAGAAGGACAAGATCCTGCAGTCGGCCCTGTCCGGCAAGCCGGTCAAGGCCCTGTGCGGCAAGAAGTGGATCCCGGGTCGCGACCCGGAGAAGTTCCCGGTCTGCCCGGACTGCAAGGCCATCTACGAGAAGATGAAGGCCGAGTAGACGTGACCAGCAGACGGACGGGAGGCCCGTGGCGACGCCGCCATGGGCCTCCCGTCCGTTCGTCGGCCGATTCGTGAGCAGCAATGGTCGCGTCCGTCGCACAGACCCGACCGTTTCTGCTCACGAAGCGGCGACGCGACGCGACGCACGTGCGCGCGCGCTAGATCATCAGGGTGGGGATGGCGGGGTCGCCGCGCCCGATGCGTGACGCATCCGCGGGCAGCTCCGCCTTCGCCCGCCTGTGGTGCGCACGTGCGGCCTCGACGCCCTGCGTGCCGAGGAACGCCTGGTCGACCTCGCCGCCGGTGACGACGGGGACGAGCAGCGGTCGTTCGTCGGGTCCGACCTGTGCACCCGTGAGCACGATCTCGGCGGTGGCGACGCCGTTGCGGAGTCGTCGGCCCGCCTCCTTCCGGCCGCCGATCGACGCCTTGTCGGCCGACTTCTTGGCGACCGGGACCCAGTCACCGCCGTCCGCGTCCCGGTGCGCGACGAGCTTGAACACCATGCCGGCGGCCGGGTGCCCGGAGCCTGAGACGACCGACGTGCCGACGCCGTACGAGTCGACGGGGGCGGCCCGGAGCGCGGCGATCGTGTACTCGTCGAGGTCGTTCGTCACCGTGATCTTCGTGCCGGTCGCGCCGAGCCGGTCGAGCTGCGCACGCACTGCAGCGACGACGGACGGCAGGTCGCCGCTGTCGATCCGGACGCCGCCGAGCTTGCCGTCGGTGAGCCGGACGGCCGTCTCGACCGCGGCCTCGATGTCGTAGGTGTCGACGAGCAGGGTCGTGCCGCTGCCGAGCGCGTCGAGCTGCGAACGGAACGCCTGCTCCTCGGAGTCGTGCAGCAGCGTGAAGGCGTGCGCGGCGGTGCCCATCGTGGGGATGCCCCAGGTGCGGCCGGCCTCGAGGTTGCTCGTCGCGCCGAAGCCGGCGATGTACGCGGCGCGGGCAGCGGCGACCGCGTTCCACTCGCCGGTGCGGCGGGAGCCCATCTCGGCGAGCGGGCGGCCGTCGGCGGCGGAGACCATGCGGGCGGCGGCCGAGGCGATCGCGGAGTCGGCGTTGAAGATGCTCAGCGCGAGGGTCTCGAGCACGACGGCCTCGGCGAAGGTGCCCTCGATCTGCAGGATGGGGGAGTTCGGGAAGTAGACCTCGCCCTCCCGGTAGGCGCGGACGTCCCCGCTGAACCGGTAGTCGGCGAGCCACGCGGCGGTGCCGGCGTCGATGACGCCGCGGTCGCGCAGGAACCCGATCTCCTCGTCGCCGAAGCGGAAGTCGCCGAGGGCGGTGAGGAAGCGTCCGAGCCCGGCCGCGACGCCGTAGCGGCGGCCGTCTGGCAGCCGCCGGGCGAACACCTCGAAGACGCATCGGCGGTCGGCGGTCCCGTCCTTCAGGGCGGCGTCCACCATGGTGAGCTCGTACTGGTCGGTGAGGAGCGCGCTGGTCACGTCTCCGACACTAGTGACGTGATCCTCTGCGGGCCCGGATCGCCTCGGGCGGCCGGCTCACGTGGCGCGCGGGGTCGGGTCGGTGCACGTCGGCGGGCGGCGGGCGTCGGTACGCTGGTGCCGTGACGGATGCACCGATCGGAGTCTTCGACAGCGGGGTCGGCGGCCTCACCGTGGCCCGTGCCATCATCGACCAGCTCCCGCGCGAGAGCATCCGGTACGTCGGCGACACCGTGCACTCGCCCTACGGCCCGAAGCCCATCGCCGACGTCCGCCGCTACGCGCTCGAGGTCATGGACGACCTGGTCGAGCAGGGCGTCAAGGCCCTGGTGATCGCGTGCAACACCGCGTCGTCCGCCGTGCTCCGCGACGCCCGGGAACGCTACGAGCAGGCCTACGGCATCCCCGTGGTCGAGGTCATCCAGCCCGCGGCCCGCGCTGCCGTCAAGCAGACCCGAACGGGCCGCATCGGGGTCATCGGCACCGTCGGTACGATCGCGTCCCGCGCCTACGAGGACGCCTTCGCGGTCGCCGCCGACGTCACGCTGACCACCGCCGCGTGCCCCCGGTTCGTCGAGTTCGTCGAGGCCGGGGACACCTCGTCGCCATCGCTGCGCGAGATCGCGGCCGGCTACCTCGACCCGGTCCGCGCCGCCGGCGTCGACACCCTCGTGCTCGGCTGCACCCACTACCCGCTCATGTCCGCCGCGATCCAGTTCGTCATGGGCCCGGAGGTCACGCTCGTCTCCAGCGCCGAGGAGACGGCGAACGACGTCTACCGCCGGCTCGTCGAGCACGGGCTCGAACGCACCACGACCACCGCCCCGACGTACTCGTTCGAGGCGACGGGCGACGACAAGAACGGCTTCATCCGGCTCGCCCGGCGCTTCCTCGGCCCCGAGGTCTCGAGCGTCGGCCACCTCCAGACGGGGGCCATCACGCTGCCCCGCACCGAAAGGACCCCATGACCGACACACTCCGCGTCGACGGCCGCACCGCCACCGACCACCGTCCCGTCACGATCGAGCGGGGGTGGAGCTCGCAGGCCGAGGGCAGCGCGCTCATCTCCTTCGGCGACACCAAGGTGCTCTGCACCGCATCGTTCACCAACGGTGTCCCGCGCTGGCTCGCCGGCAAGGGCACCGGCTGGGTCACCGCCGAGTACTCGATGCTGCCGCGGTCGACCAACGAGCGCATGCAGCGCGAGTCCATCAAGGGCAAGGTCGGCGGCCGCACCCACGAGATCTCCCGCCTGATCGGCCGGTCGCTCCGGGCCGTCGTCGACACCAAGGCGCTCGGCGAGAACACCCTGGTCATCGACTGCGACGTGCTGCAGGCCGACGGCGGCACCCGGACGGCGTCGATCACCGGTGCGTACGTGGCGATGGCCGACGCGATCGAGTGGGGCCGCGCCAAGAGCTTCATCGCGAAGAAGGCCACCCCGCTCACCGACAGCGTGCAGGCGATCTCGGTCGGCATCGTCAAGGGCGAGCCGATGCTCGACCTCGCCTACACCGAGGACTCCGCAGCCGACACCGACATGAACATCGTCACGACGGGGTCGGGCAAGTTCATCGAGGTGCAGGGAACCGCCGAGCATGCGCCGTTCGACCGCGACGAGCTGAACGTCCTGCTCGACCTGGGCCTGGCCGGCAACCAGTCGCTCGCCGCGATCCAGAAGACCGTGCTGGGGATCGCGTGAGCAGCACCGTCGTCCTGGCCACGCACAACCAGGGCAAGGTCGTCGAGCTCCGCGAGATCCTCGGGTCGGCGTTGGGCGAAGGTGTCGAGCTCGTCGGCTACGACGGTCCGGAGCCGGTCGAGGACGGCGACAGCTACGCCGCGAACGCCCTGATCAAGGCGCGCGCCGCCGTCGCCCACACGGGGCTGCCGGCACTCGCCGACGACTCCGGCATCGCGGTCGACGCCCTCGGTGGCGCCCCGGGCATCCACTCGGCCCGGTATGCCGGCACGCGTTCCGACGCCGACAACATCGCACTGCTGCTCGCCAACTTGCAGGGCGTCGTCGAGCGCACCGCCGCCTTCGTGTGTGCGGCTGCCTTCGTGACACCGGACGGCCAGGAGCACGTGGTCGAGGCGGTCTGGAACGGCGAGGTCCTGACCCAGCCCGTCGGGGACGGCGGCCACGGCTACGACCCGGTGTTCCGGCCGGACGACGCCGATCGCTCGTCCGCCGAGCTCACCCGTGACGAGAAGAACGCGCTCTCGCACCGCAGCAAGGCGTTCCGGGGGATCGCGCCGATCGTTCGGGAGCACTTCGGCGTCTGAGCGCCAGCGCGCTCTTCGTTCCGCACGAACGAAGTCGCCCCGAACCACGTGATCACGTGGTTCGGGGCGACTTCCGGTTGTGTGCCGGCGCGCCGGTACAGCCCGTGCTGCGACTAGAGCGTCGGGTCCACCGTCGGGGCCGTGGTGGCCTCGGCCTCGTTCGCGTGCTTCGCCTTGCGGGCGTTGCGCAGGTAGGTCAGCGCCATCGGCACCACGGTCACGACGACCGCGGCGAGCAGGATGATGTCGATGTACTCGCGGACGATGTGCGCCACGAAGGGGATGTGCCCGATGAAGTACCCGAGGAACGTCACGCCGACGCCCCAGACCACGGCGCCGATCGCGTTGTAGAGCGAGTACTTCTTGTAGTCCATCCGGCCGACGCCCGCGGCGATCGGGGCGAAGGTGCGGACGACCGGCACGAAGCGGGCGAGGATGACCGCGGCGGGTCCGAAGCGGTGGAAGAAGGCGTTGGTGCGGTCGACGTTCTCCTTCGAGAACAAGCCGCTGTCCTTCCGCTCGAAGATCGGGGGCCCGGCCTTCTTGCCGATGTAGTAGCCGAGCTCGCCGCCGAGGAACGCAGCGGCGCCGATCATCAGCGCCGCGACCCAGACCGGGATGCCGCCGATCTCGCCCCCGCGGTCGAAGGCGAACAGGCCGGTGATGACCAGCAGGCTGTCGCCCGGGAAGATGAAGCCGATGAGCAGACCGGTCTCGGCGAACACGATCGCGCAGACCACGAGCACGGCGATGGCCCCGAAGTGGTCGAGGATGTACTGCGGATCGAGCCACGGGATCAGGGCGAGTGCGACGGAGTGCATGGTTCTTCCGGTCGTGGAGGCGGGAGTCACGGGGAGGACTCCCGCGGGATGAGGGTACCGCCCGCAAGTGACCGGGCCATCCCTCGCAGGGTTGACCCGCTCGAGGCGTGCGGATGACCGCAACGGTGCGGCAGGAGGGACTCGGTGCGGAAGGAGGGACTCGAACCCTCACGCCTGGGGCACAGGAACCTAAATCCTGCGTGTCTACCGATTCCACCACTCCCGCGAGCAGCGGCAGTCTACCGAGCGCGGGGTGCGGGGCGGACGTGCGCCGGGCCTCCAGACCGTGGTGTGCACCGTGCGCGATCCGCAGGCGCTGCCGCGCGTCAGCGCAACGGCCGCGGCAGGTACCGGGGGACGTACCGGAGCAGGATGCCCGCGCCGACCAGGCCGAGCACGCCCATCACGCCGCTGGCGACCGCGATGGACGCGACGGCGGTCACGCCGGAGATGACGAGGGGCGCCGCCGCCGACCCGAAGTCGCCCGTGAAGCGCCAGGCCCCGAGGAACGGTGCCGGGGCGTCGCGCGGAGCGAGGTCGGCGCCGAGCGTCATGAGGATGCCGGAGCCGACGCCGTTCGCCAGGGACATGCCCATCGCGATCGCGACGAACCAGCCGACCCGGGCGTCCAGGTGGCCGCTCCAGGCGAGCAGGAAGTAGCTGATGCTCAGGCCGAGCATGCAGGGCAGGGCACTCGCGAGCCGTCCCCACCGGTCCATGATCTGTCCGCTCGTGTAGAACAGCGCGAAGTCGACGGCTCCGGCGATGCCGATCACGAGCGCCGCGGTGGAGTCGTCGAGGCCGACGCTCACCGCCCACAGCGGCAGGATCACCTGCCGTCCGGCGCGCATCGCGCCGATCAGCCCGGCGCCGCTGCCGAGCCGCAGCAGGACCGCCCGGTTGGCGCGGATGGTGCGGAACAGGCCCTGCGCCTCCTGCTGGACGAACTGCGCGCCGGTGTCGGCGGGCGGTTCGGTCGCGTGGTCGCTCGCGTCCGGCGCGTGGTCGGCCGACAGCCTGGAGGCCCGTGGCGGCAACCGCAGGCCACGCGCGCCCGTCGCCGGGTCGCGCAGCACCAGGAGCACGGTCGCCGCCGCCAGGCAGCAGACGACGTGGATCCAGAAGGCGCTGCGGGTGGTGCCGGTCAGGTGGATGACGCCGGCGGCGATGAACGGGCCGACGAAGTAGCCGAAGCGGAAGACGCCGCCCAGGCTCGACAGCGCCCGGGCCCGGATCCGCAGGGGGATCGCGGTGGTCATGTAGGCGTGCCGGGCGAGTGCGAACACCGCGGTGGAGACGCCGACCAGGAACACTCCGAGCGCCAGGACCCAGGCGTTCGCGGCCGTCGTGGCGACGACGAGCCCGACCACCGACACCAGCGCGGCGCCGATCATCGCGTTCCGCTCGCCGATGCGGGCGACGACGATGCCGGACGGCACGTCGCCGATGAGCTCGCCGACGAGGATGAGCGAGGCGACGAAGCCCGCGAACGCCAGGCTCGCGCCGAGGGAGTCCGCCGCGATCGGGATGATCGGGATGATCGCACCCTCGCCGATCGCGAAGAGCGCGGCGGGCAGGAACCCGGACAGCAGGACGGACCGGAAGTCGAATGAGTCGTTCCCCGTCGTGGCCATCGCGCGACCAACGGTACGCCAGCGGTACCGCTTCGTCGGCGGGTTACCCTGGAGGCATGCGTGTTCTGGCGGCGATGAGCGGTGGTGTCGACTCGGCGGTGGCCGCAGCCCGGGCGGTGGACGCGGGCCACGACGTGGTGGGCGTGCACCTGGCCCTGAGCCGGATGCCCGGCACCCTGCGCACCGGCAGTCGCGGGTGCTGCACCATCGAGGACTCGATGGACGCCCAGCGCGCCGCGTCGGCCCTCGGGATCCCGTACTACGTGTGGGACTTCTCGGCCCGGTTCAAGGAGGACGTCGTCGATGACTTCGTGGCCGAGTACCAGGCAGGCCGCACCCCGAACCCCTGCATGCGCTGCAACGAGCGGATCAAGTTCGCGGCGCTGCTCGAGAAGGCACTCGCCCTGGGGTTCGACGCCGTCGCGACCGGCCACTACGCCTCGATCGTCACCGGACCGGACGGCTCGCGTGAACTGCACCGGTCGGCCGCGTGGGCGAAGGACCAGTCGTACGTGCTCGGGGTCCTGACCGCCGAGCAGCTGCAGCACGCGATGTTCCCGCTCGGAGCCACCCCGTCGAAGGACGAGGTCCGGGCCGAGGCCGCCGAGCGCGGGCTGACGGTCGCGCAGAAGCCGGACTCCTACGACATCTGCTTCATCCCGGACGGCGACACCCGCGGCTGGCTGGCGGACCGCGTCGGCACCGCCCCCGGTGACGTCGTCGAGCGCGACGGCACGGTCGTCGGCTCGCACGAGGGTGCCACCGGTTACACCGTCGGTCAGCGCCGCGGCCTGGCCCTCGGCCGCCCGGCGCCGGACGGCAAGCCCCGGTTCGTGCTCGAGATCCGTCCGAAGGACAACACGGTCGTCGTCGGCCCGAAGGAGGCCCTCGCCGTCACGTCGATGTCCGGCTCACGGTTCACCTGGGCGGGCACGGCTCCGGCAGACCCCGCGACACCGTTCGCCTGCGACGTGCAGATCCGCGCGCACGCCGACCCGGTGCCCGCGACGGCACGGGTGCAGGACGACGTGCTCGTGATCGACGTCGACGAGCCGCTGCACGGCGTCGCTCCCGGGCAGACCGCCGTGGTCTACGTCGGCACGCGGGTGCTCGGCCAGTGCACGATCGACAGCACGGTCAGCGCCGTCCCCGTCGACGCCTGACCCCGCCGCTCCCGGGGCACACGCTCGCTGCACGCCGCGTCGGTGGTGCACGGTAGAACTGATGCCATGAGCGAGACCGACGCGACGTTCGAGACCATCGACCCCGACGGGCTCGACGCCGCCCAGGCCGCGCGAGAGACCGACCGGTTGCGCGCCCGCGTCAACGAGCTGCGCCACGCCTACTACGAGGGCAACGCCTCGCCCCTGTCGGACGCCGACTACGACGCCCTGGTGCACCGCCTCGACGCGATCGAACGGCGGTTCCCGGAACTCCTGACGCCCGACAGCCCGACGCAGACCGTGGGCGGGCAGGCGCAGACGACGCAGTTCGCGCCGGTCGAGCACGCCGAGCGCATGCTCTCGCTCGACAACGTCTTCAGCCCCGACGAGCTCACCGAGTGGGCCGTCAAGGTGCAGCGGGACGCCGGTGCCGAGCGGGTGCGGTTCCTGACCGAGCTGAAGATCGACGGCCTGGCGATCAACCTGCGGTACGAGCACGGTCGGCTCGTCTCGGCCGCCACCCGCGGCGACGGCGTGGTCGGCGAGGACGTCACCGGCAACGTCCGCACGATGGGCACGATCCCGGACCGTCTGACGGGCACCGGCCACCCGCCCCTGGTCGAGGTCCGGGGCGAGATCTTCTTCCCGGTCGCCGAGTTCGACGAGCTCAACGCCAACCAGCGCGAGGCGGGGGAGCGCGTGTTCGCCAACCCGCGCAACGCCGCCGCCGGGTCGCTCCGCCAGAAGGAAGAGGGCAAGTCCGAGGCGAAGCGGGCACTGATGGTCGAGCGGCTGCGGCGTCTGCGGATGCTCGTGCACGGCATCGGGGCGTGGCCCGTCCGTGAACTCGAGCAGGGCACCGACGTCCGCAGTCAGTCCGAGGTGTACGAGCTCCTGCAGACCTGGGGACTCCCGACGAGCAGCCACTACCGGGTGTTCGACACCATCGACGAGGTCAACGGCTTCGTCCGGACCACGGGGGAGCGCCGCTCGGCCGTCGAGCACCAGATCGACGGCGTCGTCGTGAAGGTCGACGACCTCGCCCTGCACGAGGAGCTCGGGTCGACGTCGCGGGCGCCGCGGTGGGCAATCGCGTACAAGTACCCGCCGGAAGAAGTGCACACGACCCTCACCGACATCGTGGTCAGCGTCGGGCGCACCGGCCGTGCCACCCCGTTCGCGGTGATGGCACCGGCCGAGGTCGCCGGGTCCGTCGTCCGCCAGGCCACACTGCACAACCAGCAGGTCGTCAAGGCCAAGGGCGTGCTGATCGGTGACGCCGTCGTGCTGCGGAAGGCCGGCGACGTCATCCCCGAGGTGCTCGGTCCGGTGGTCGAGCTCCGCGACGGCTCGGAGCGCGAGTTCGTGATGCCGACCCACTGCCCCGAGTGCGGCACGGAGCTCGCCCCCGCGAAGGAAGGCGACATCGACCTGCGCTGCCCGAACGCGAAGAGCTGCCCGGCGCAGGTGCGCGGTCGGGTCGAGCACATCGCCTCGCGCGGGTCGCTCGACATCGAGGGACTCGGCGAGGTCGCGGCCGCGGCACTCACGCAGCCGCTCCGCCCGGAGACCCCGCCGCTCGTGACCGAGGCCGGACTGTTCGACCTGACGATGCAGGACATCGTCCCGATCGAGGTCATCGTCCGCGACGCCGAGACCGGCATGGAGAAGGTCGACGACGACGGCACCCCGAAGCGCGTCACGCCGTTCAGCCGGGCGCGCAAGAAGACCGATCCGCCGTTCGACCCCGAGGCGCGGGGCGCCGACTACACCGGTGAGCCGAGCCGCTACCCGTCGAAGAACGCGTTCGAGATGCTCGCGAACATCGACGCCGCGAAGACGAAGCCCCTGTGGCGGATCCTGGTCGGCCTGAGCATCCGCCACGTCGGACCGGTCGCCGCCCGTGCCCTGGCGAACCACTTCGGCTCCCTCGACGCGATCCGATCGGCATCGCGCGAAGACCTGGCCGCCGTCGACGGGGTGGGCGGCATCATCGCCGACGCCCTGCTCGCCTGGTTCGAGGTCGACTGGCACCGCGAGATCATCGACCGCTGGACCGCGGCCGGCGTGCAGTTCACCACGCCCGGCCACCCCGGCCCCGGCAGCGCCGACGTCGAGGGCGGCGTGCTGAGCGGCGTCACCGTGGTCGCGACGGGGTCCCTCGAGGGCTACACGCGAGAAGGTGCACAAGAGGCGATCATCAGCGCCGGCGGCAAGGCGGCCTCGAGCGTGAGCAAGAAGACCGACTTCGTGGCCGCCGGTCCGGGTGCCGGTTCGAAGCTCACGAAGGCCGAACAGCTGGGCGTCCGGATCATCGACGCCGAGCAGTTCCACCTGCTCGTGACCGAGGGACCGGAGGCGCTCGCCGAACCGGACGCACCCACGACCGAGGACTGAGCAGGGCGCAGCGCGCGCCCGGTCGCATCCGCTGAACGCGGCGCGCCGTCGAGCGTGCCCAGTTCGGGGGACAAGTTGCATCGCGCATGGATGATCCGCGCACATCTCCATAGACTCGACCGAGCATCACCCGTCGTCTGCAGGGGGACGTCGGGACGGCCTTCCCGGGGGAGACCCGATTGCTGCTCATCGCTGCGGCTCTGCTCACCGCCTCGATGCACTCGCTCGGAGTGATCGAGGCCCCAGGCGTGCCTCCGACGCACCCGGTCACCGTCGTCAGTTCCGCCTCGACCCGCATCGTCCCGGTCGACGACCTCGCCGTCGTCGCCCCGTCGGCGTCGGTGACACGGGTCGGGCTCGAGGACCTCGCTGTCGCCCACGGCCGCGCGTTCGTCGACGACCTCGGTGCACTCGGCCCCGCAGACCTCCGTCACGCGGCCGTCGACCGCCGCGTCGTGGCGACGGTGCAGGACGACCCCCCGCCCGCACAGACCGTCGCGCAGTGGTGGTCCCACCTGCCCACCGAGGAGCAGGACCGGCTCCGCGTGCACGCACCGGCCCTGGTCGGGAACCTCGAGGGCGTGCCGTACGCCGTCCGCGACCAGGCCAACCGCGCGACGCTCACGTCCGGCCTCGCGGACTCCGACGCCGGTGCCGCCCGGGCCGCGATGCTCGGGCAGGTCCGGGACTCGCTGGTGCACGAACCGGGCGACCCGCGACGCTTCCTGGTGGCGCTCGACACCCGGGGCTCCGGACGTGCGGCGATCAGCATCGGCGACCTCGACACCGCGGCCGACGTCACCGTCGTGGTGCCGGGCATGTTCTTCACCGTCACCGGGCAGATGGCCGACTTCACGAACATCGCCAGCGATCTGTCCAGCGAGCAGGCCACCCTCGCGCCCCTCGCCGCGGCGGGCAACGGTTCGGGCGTGGCCGTCGTCGCCTGGATGGGGTACCGCACGCCGGACCTGTCCAACATCATGTCGCTCGGGCTCGCACGGACCGGGGCGGAGCGGCTCGAACGCACGGTCGACGGGCTACGCGAGATCCGCGCGGGCGACCAACCGCGGGTGAACATCGTCGCGCACTCGTACGGGTCGACCACGGCGATGATGGCCCTGGCCTCGGGTCGGATGACGGCGGACACCCTGACCGTGCTCGGGTCGCCGGGCAGCGACGTCCGGACGGCGGCCGACCTCGCCGTCGCCACCGGACAGGTCTTCGTCGGCGGGGCGCACAGCGACCCCATCGCGGGCTCGGGGTACTTCGGCACCGACCCGGGCGGCGCGTCGTTCGGGTCGACCGTGCTGGACCTGGCGGGGGGAGCCGACGCACTGTCGGCCGGCGACGTGTTCCGGCGACCCGTGGGCCACAACGACTACCTCAAGCCCGGCACGGCATCGCTGCACGACGTCGCCCTGATCGGCATCGGCCGCGGGGACCTGGTGCGCGAGCAGGTCCGACGCGGCAAGTCGGGTGGCGACGGCATCGTGGGTGCCTCGCCGGACATGTACCTCGTGCGCCCGCAGGACCTGCAGCCCCGTGACTGACCGGCCGTGAGCGACCGGCCGTGACCGACCGGGCGGGCCCGCCGGGCGTGGCGACGCGGTGGGCGTGACCCGATCGTGACCGGCGGCCGACGTGCCGGAGCCGATCCGGGCCTCCCGGCTGGATCCGCGCGGACGCACGGATCGCGACGCCGCCTCGGAACCGCCTGGGTGGCAACCTGAACGCGACCGCAGCCTGCACTCGTTCCAGGGCAGAACCGGTACAGCCCTGCTGCCTACGGTGCCGTCATGCGTGTGGTGCGATGGCCTGGTGCTCTCCTGATGTTCGTGGTGATGTCCGTGCTCGCCGGCATGCTCGTCGCCGTCGCGGTGACCCCGGCGGTCGCCGTCGCGGGTGAGGGGACGTCCGGGGCGGTGTCGTTCTTCGAGGACCTGCCGACCTACCTCGACGTGCAGACCCCGCAGCAGGTGTCGTCCGTGTACGCGGAGCAGGGCGGGAAGCAGGTCAAGATCGCATCGTTCTACGCCGAGAACCGCACGAACGTGACGGCCGACCAGATGGCGGACTCGCTCAAGCAGGCGGCGATCGACACCGAGGACCCGCGCTACTACGACGAGGGCGGCATCGACGTGCTCGGGACGCTCCGCGGCGTCGCCGCGACCGTCGTCGGCGGTGACGTGCAGGGCGGCTCGAGCATCACCCAGCAGTACGTCAAGAACGTCCTGGTGCAGCAGTGCGAGGAGCTCACCGGCACGGACCAGGCCGCCACCGAGAAGAAGGTCGCGGCCTGTTACGAGGACGCGGCCGGCGTCACGCCCCAGCGCAAGCTGCAGGAGATGCGGTACGCCATCGCGGTGAACAAGAAGTACTCGAAGGACGAGATCCTGACCGGGTACCTCAACATCGTCGGGCTCGGCGGGCGGGTCTACGGGGCCGAGGCCGGGGCCGAGCACTACTTCGGCGTGCACGCGGAGGACCTGTCGCTCGTGCAGTCGGCCACGCTCGTCGCGATCCTCAACAACCCGTCGAACCTGCGCATCGACGTGCCGAGCGACAAGGACAACGGCAAGGCCAACGGGTACGAGCTGACGAAGGACCGCCGCGACTACGTGCTCCGCCGGATGCAGGCGCACGGGTCGATCACGAAGGCGCAGATGACGAAGGCGATCGCGACGCCGGTCACGCCGAAGATCACCGAGACCGCCAACGGGTGCTCGACCGCCGCGACGAACCACGACGCCGGCTACTTCTGCGACTACGTCCGCGACCAGGTGCTGCAGGACCCCGCGTTCGGCGAGACCGCGGCAGCACGCATCGCCACGCTCGACACCAAGGGCCTGCAGATCCACACCTCGCTCGACCTCGACCTGCAGGGCCAGGCGCAGTCCGCCCTGTCCACCTACGTGCCGGCCACGATGGCCGGCGTGGACGTCGGCGGCTCGAACGTCACCGTGGAACCGGGAACCGGCCGGATCATCTCGATGGTCCAGAACACCACGTACACGCAGGGGGACAACGCCGCCGCCGGGGCCACGGCGGTGAACTACAGCGCCGACTCCGGGTACGGCAACTCGGGCGGGTTCCAGACCGGCTCGACGTACAAGGTGTTCACCCTGGCCGAGTGGCTCGCCAGCGGGCACACCCTGTCCGACTCGGCCACCACCTCGGAGCACCAGTTCGAGAACGCCGAGTTCACCAACACCTGCCAGAACGTCGCGGGCGGCACCTGGAACGTCGCCAACGCCGAGAGTGTGCCGTCGTCGATGTCGGTCGAGGCGGCGACGGTCGAGTCGATCAACACCGCGTACGCCCAGATGGGGAAGCAGCTCGACCTGTGCAAGATCGCCCAGCTCGCGCAGTCGATGGGCATCCACCGCGCCGACGGCGGTGACCTGACGCAGACGCCGTCGTCGATCCTCGGCGTGAACGAGTTGTCGCCGATCGACCTGGCCGAGGCCTACGCGGGCTTCGCCAACGGCGGCATCGTGTGCACGCCCACCGCGATCGACTCGGTGACCGAGGCGGACGGCACGAAGATCACCCCGACGCCGGCGTCCTGCACACAGGGCGTCTCGGCGGACGTCGCGGGCACGGTCGACTACGCACTGCAGGGCGTCCTGTCCGGGTCGGGGACGGCCGCGAGCGCGAACCCCGGGGACAGCGTGCCGAAGTTCGCCAAGACCGGCACCACCGACGGCGACGTGCAGAACTGGCTGGTCGCGTCGTCGACGAAGTACACGAACGCCACCTGGGTCGGCAACGTGCAGGGGAGCGTGAGCCTGGCGAACTGGCCGTTCCTGCAGGGCACCACCGGGTACAGCGCGAAGTTCGGGGTCGGGAAGTCGATGATGGCGTACCTGGACCAGACCGTCGGCGGGGGAGCGCTGCCGACGCCGAGCCAGGCGATGATCGGGCAGGCGAGCAAGTCGTCTTCGTCTTCGTCTTCGTCGTCGTCATCGGGGTCCTCGTCCGGGCCGGGGACCGCGCAGGACGACCAGACGTCGCCGACGGCTGCGCCCGCTGCTCCGGCTGCTCCGGCTGCGCCCGCGCCCGCCGCGACGGTGGCTCCTGCGGTGCCGGCTGCTCCGGCAGCGGGGGACCAGAACGGGAAGTGACCGCCTGGAGGCCCGGTGCCGGTCCGGCGGACCGGCACCGGGCCTCCACGGCGTTGTCCACAGCCGCGCCTGCGCGCCCGACGCAGCCAATAGACTGTGGGGCATTCCACGAACCGATCGACGGAGCACCATGCCTGACATCACGAGCGAGCAGGTCGCGCACCTGGCGAACCTCGCACGTATCGCACTCACGCCCGACGAGATCGAGAAGCTGACCGGGGAGCTGTCGCACATCGTCGAGAGCGTCGCCAAGGTCGCCGAGGTCGCGACCGACGACGTCCCGGCGACGAGCCACCCCGTGCCGCTCGGCAACGTCACCCGACCCGACGTGGTCGGCACGACGTTGACGCAGGAGCAGGCGCTCTCCGGGGCGCCCGACTCCGACGGCGAACGGTTCCGCGTGACCGCCATCCTCGGCGAAGAACAGTAGGGCGAAGAACAGTGACTGACGACATCACGAAGCTGAGCGCCGCGGCGCTCGCCGACGCCCTCGTGGCGCGCGACGTCTCGAGCGTCGAGGCCACCCAGGCCCACCTCGACCGGATCGCCGCCGTCGACGGCGACGTGCACGCGTTCCTGCACGTCAACCAGAACGCCCTGGCCGTGGCGAAGTCGATCGACTCCCGCCGCGCCGCGGGTGACGACCTCGGGCCGCTCGCCGGTGTGCCGATCGCCGTCAAGGACGTCCTGTGCACGCAGGACATGCCCACCACCGCCGGGTCCAGGATCCTCGAAGGCTGGGTGCCGCCGTACGACGCCACCCCCGTCGCGAAGCTCCGCGCCGCCGGCCTCGTGCCGCTCGGCAAGACCAACATGGACGAGTTCGCGATGGGCTCGACCACCGAGTTCTCGGCCTACGGCCCGACCCGCAACCCGTGGGACCTCGACCGGATCCCCGGCGGGTCCGGTGGTGGCTCGGCCGCTGCGGTCGCCGCGCACGAAGCGCCGTTCGCCCTCGGTTCGGACACGGGCGGCTCCATCCGCCAGCCGGGTGCCGTGACGGGCACGGTCGGTGTGAAGCCGACGTACGGCGGGGTGAGCCGCTACGGCGCCATCGCCCTGGCCTCCAGCCTCGACCAGATCGGTCCGGTGTCCCGCACCGTCCTCGATGCCGCGCTCCTGCACGACGTCATCGGCGGGCACGACCCGAAGGACTCGACGTCGATCCCGGACGCCTGGCCCTCGATGGCCGCCGCCGCACGCGAAGGGCTGCAGGCGGACACCCTCCGCGGCCTGCGCGTCGGCGTGGTCAAGGAACTCGCCGGTGGCGACGGGTTCCAGGCCGGGGTCACCCAGCGCTTCCAGGAGACGGTCGCGCTGCTCGAGTCGGCCGGTGCGGTCGTCGTCGAGATCGACGCCCCGTCGTTCGCGTACGCGATCAGCGCGTACTACCTGATCCTCCCGGCCGAGGCGTCGTCGAACCTCGCCAAGTTCGACTCGGTGCGCTTCGGCCTCCGGGTCACGCCCGAGAACGGTGCCACGGTCGAGGACGTCATGGCCGCGACGCGTGAAGCCGGCTTCGGTCCCGAGGTGAAGCGGCGCATCATCCTCGGCACCTACGCCCTGAGCGCCGGGTACTACGACGCCTACTACGGCTCGGCGCAGAAGGTCCGCACGCTCGTGCAGCGGGACTTCCAGGCCGCGTTCGAGCAGGTCGACCTGCTCGTCAGCCCGTCGGCGCCGACGACCGCGTTCCCGATCGGTGAGCGCATCGACGACCCGCTGGCCATGTACCTCAACGACCTCACGACGATCCCGGCGAACCTCGCCGGCGTCCCCGGCATGAGCATCCCGAACGGCCTGGCCCCAGAGGACGGTCTGCCCGTCGGCGTGCAGCTGATGGCGCCCCAGCGTGAGGACGCCCGGCTCTACCGCTACGGCGCCGCCCTCGAGCGTCTGCTCGAACAGCAGTGGGGCGCGCCGCTCATCGCGTCCGTCCCGGACCTCGACCAGAGTCAGCAGTCCGCTGCGCAGGAAGGTGTGATCTGATGGCGCAGAAGGACGCGCTGATGGACTTCGACGAGGCGCTCGAGCGCTACGAGCCGGTGCTCGGCTTCGAGGTCCACGTCGAACTCGCGACGAAGACCAAGATGTTCTCGGACGCCCCGAACTTCTTCGGCGGCGAACCCAACACGAACGTCACCCCGGTCGACCTCGGCCTGCCCGGGTCGCTGCCGGTCGTGAACGCGCAGGCCGTTCGGTACTCGATCCAGCTCGGGCTCGCGCTCGGCTGCTCGATCGCCAAGTCCTCGCGGTTCGCCCGGAAGAACTACTTCTACCCGGACAACCCGAAGAACTACCAGGTCTCGCAGTACGACGAGCCCATCGCCTACGAGGGTGAGGTCGAGGTCGAGCTCGCTGACGGCACGATCTACAACATCCCGATCGAGCGCGCCCACATGGAAGAGGACGCCGGCAAGCTGACGCACGTCGGTGGTGCCACCGGCCGCATCCAGGGCGCGGAGTACTCGCTCGTCGACTACAACCGTGCCGGTGTGCCCCTGGTCGAGATCGTCACGAAGCCGATCTTCGGCGCCGAACACCGTGCCCCGGAGCTCGGTGCCGCCTACGTGCAGGTCATCCGCGACCTCGTCCGAGCGCTCGGCGTCTCCGAGGCCCGCATGGAGCGCGGCAACCTTCGGTGCGACGCGAACATCTCGCTGCGCCCCCGCGGGCAGGAGAAGCTGGGCACCCGCACCGAGACGAAGAACGTCAACTCGTTCCGCGCCGTCGAGCGTGCGATCCGCTACGAGATCCAGCGCCAGGCTGCCATCCTCGCCGCCGGTGGCACGATCACGCAGGAGACCCGCCACTGGCACGAGGACACCGGCCGCACCTCGGCCGGTCGCCCGAAGTCGGACGCCGACGACTACCGGTACTTCCCCGAGCCCGACCTGCTGCCCGTCGTGCCCGACCCGGCCGTCGTCGCGGAGCTCCGTGCCTCGCTGCCCGAGGCTCCGGTCGCACGTCGCCGTCGGCTCAAGGGTGACTGGGGTTTCGCCGACCTCGAGTTCCAGGACGTCGTCAACGGCGGGCTCCTCGACGAGGTCGAGGGCACCGTCGCCGCCGGCGCCGCACCGCAGGCCGCCCGCAAGTGGTGGACCGGTGAGATCAGCCGCGTCGCCAACGCGCAGGACGCCGCCCCCGGCGACCTGGTGTCGCCGAAGCACGTCGCCGAGGTCATCGCGCTCGTCGAGTCCGGCGACCTGACCGACCGCCTGGCGCGCCAGGTGCTCGAGGGCGTCATCGCGGGCGAGGGGTCGCCGGCACAGGTCGTCGAGGCCCGCGGGCTCAAGGTCGTCTCGGACGACTCCGCCCTCACCGCCGCGGTCGACGAAGCACTCGCGGCGCAGCCCGACGTGCTCGCCAAGATCCAGGACGGCAAGGTCCAGGCGGCCGGCGCCATCATCGGTGCGGTCATGAAGGCCATGAAGGGCCAGGCTGACGCCGCCCGCGTGCGGGAACTCGTGCTGGAGCGCGCGCAGCAGTCGTAGGCAGTCCCACCACGGAGGGCACGTCACCGGTCGGTGCCGCGCCCTCCGTGCGTCCCGGTCGCCGTGTGCATCCTGGGGACGCGTCAGCGATCGGGTGACAGGATGAGTCGTGTCCGCAACGATCCGCGCCATCGGAACCGCCGTCCCCGAGACGACCCTCGACCAGCCCCGGGTGCGTGACCTCTTCTCCGCCCAGCCCGACCTCGGGCGGCTCGGCAAACGACTCGTCCCCGCCGCGTTCGACGGGTCGGCGGTCGACCAGCGGCACACCGTCCTCGAGGAACTCGACTCCTCGCGCGGGGGCGGAGCATTCCGCGACGACGACGGCACCCTGCGCTCGCCGTCCACCGGCTCGCGCAACGACCGGTACCGCGAACTCGCCCCGCCGCTGTTCGTCGCCGCCGCCCGCGACGCCGTCGAACGTGCCGGCCTCGAACCCAGCGCCGTCACGCACCTGGTGACCGTGTCGTGCACCGGGTTCACGCAGCCCGGACCCGACATCGACGTCGTCGAGCAGCTCGGACTCCCCGGTGGCGTCTTCCGGCACCACATCGGCTTCATGGGGTGCTGCGCCGCGTTCCCCGCGCTCCGGATCGCCGCGGCGTTCGTCGACCAGGACCCGGACGCCGTCGTGCTCGTGGTCTGCGGCGAACTCTGCACCCTGCACGTCCGCGCCTCGAACGACCCCGACCAGATCGTCGCGAACAGCGTGTTCGGCGACGGTGCGGCCGCCGCGGTCGTCGCCCGTGACGGAGCCGGTCTGCGCTTCGACGACTTCACGACTGCCGTGGTGCCCGAGGGTGCGTCCGAGATGGCGTGGAACATCGGGGACGAGGGCTTCGAGATGGTCCTGTCGACCGCCGTGCCGAAGCTCGTCGGGCTGCACGTCCCGAGCGCCGTGCAACCGCTGCTGGCGGGCGGCGCAGCCTCGGACGTGCCGGTGTGGGCGGTGCACCCGGGCGGCCGGGCCATCCTCGACCGCACGCAGGAGTCGCTCGGCCTGCCCGACAGCGCGATGGAGTCGAGCCGGCGGGTGCTGCGCGAACACGGCAACATGTCGAGCGCCACCGTGCTCTTCGTGCTCCGCGACGCCGTCGACGCCGGCCTCGAGGACGGCAGCCCCGTCGTCGCGCTGGCCTTCGGCCCCGGCCTCACGGTGGAGAGCGCCCGGCTCACCGCCGTCCGGACCGAGGCGTCGCCGGCCGTCGAACCCGCGCGCGTGCCGGTCGCGACCACGGGCGTGGCGTGAGCCGTCGCACGGGAGACGACCCGGGCCTCCCGGCCGTCGACCTGCGCACCCGCGCGCTCGACCTGACCGAACTGATGGACGACCCGGACTGCGACCCGCGCGCGCTCGCCCGCACGTTCCGGCGTTTCGCGGTCGTGAACGCGCTCGTGAGCGGCTGGCGTGCAGCCTGGCGCTCGCACGTCGTGCCCGCGTTGCCCGCGAACGGCCGCGGCCGGGTGCTGGACCTGGGATGCGGCGGAGGCGACCTGGCCCGCTCGCTGGTGCGGTGGGCGGCGGGCGACGGCTTCGACCTCGAGGTCGTCGGGGTCGACCCCGACGAGCGCGCCATCTCCGCGGCACGGCGATCGTCCCCGGCGGGCGTGACGTTCCGGCAGCAGTCGAGCGGTGATCTGGTCTCGGCGGGCGAGCGGTTCGACGTCGTCGTGTCGAACCACGTGCTCCACCACCTCGGCGACGACGAGCGGCGGGGGTTCCTGGCCGACTCGGAGCAGCTCGCGAGCGGACGCAGCCTGCACTCCGACATCCGGCGGTCGCCGGCGGCCTACCGGGCGTACGCGGCGGCGTCACCGCTGGTGGCACCGGGGACGTTCATCCGCGTCGACGGTCTGCGGTCGATCCGCCGGAGCTTCACCGTGCCGGAGCTCCGCGACGTGCTGCCCGACGGGTGGCGGGCCGAGGCGGCTGCGCCGCACCGCGTGCTGGCGATCCACGACGCCTGAGCGGGCGACGGCTGACCGACACGACCAGACGACGGACGGGAGGCCCGTGGCGACGCCGCCACGGGCCTCCCGTCCGTCTGTCGGTGCGTCCACGACGCGCGCCGCTACGGGCGCAGCAGCACCTTGATGGCCCGACGCTCGTCCATCGCGCGGTAGGCCTCGGCGGCCTGGTCAAGCGGCAGCTCCAGGTCGAAGACGCGACCGGGGTCGATCGCGCCGGACAGCACGTCGGGCAGCAGCTCGGGGATGTACTTCCGGGCCGGGGCCATGCCGCCCGCGATCGCGATGTTCGTGTCGAACAGGTAGCGGGTGCCGATCGTCGGCACCCCGTGCGGGACCCCGACGAAGCCGACGTTGCCGCCGGGGCGGACGGAGTGCAGCGCCTGGTCCATGCTCTCCTCGGTGCCGACGGCCTCGACGGCGCAGTCGGCCAGGTCACCGTCCATGAGCTCCCGTACGGCGGCGACGCCCTCGGCGCCACGGGCGGCCACGATGTCGGTCGCGCCGAACTCGCGGGCGAGCGCCTGGCGGTCGGCGTGCCGGCTCATCGCGATGATGCGGTCCGCGCCGAGCCGCTTCGAGGCGAGCACGGCGGACAGGCCGACCGCGCCGTCGCCCACCACGACCACGGTCTTGCCTGGGCCGACCGCTGCCGACACGGCGGCGTGGTGCCCGGTCGAGAAGACGTCGGACAGGGTGAGCAGCGACGGCACCAGGGCCGGGTCGACCGGGCCGGGCACCGCGACGAGCGTGGCGTCGGCGTCCGGGATCCGGACGTACTCGGCCTGTGCACCGCCGACGGGGTCGCCGTAGGCGTCCGTGCTGCCGAAGCCGGACAGGTGGTCGCAGCCGGTGGTCATGCCGTTGCGGCAGGCCTGGCAGGTGCCGTCGTTCATGGTGAAGGGGGAGATGACGAAGTCACCCTCGTGCAGGCCGGTGACGTCGTCACCGACGGCGACGACCTCGCCGACGAGCTCGTGGCCGATCGGCCGCGGCTGCTTCGTCTCGGTCACACCGCGGTAGGGCCAGAGGTCCGACCCGCACACACAGGCCGCGAGGACCTTGACGACGACGTCCTTGCCGGAGACGAGTCCGGGACGGTCGCGCTCCTCGACGCGGATGTCGTTCGGGGCGTGGATGATCGCTGCGCGCACGGGCGGGGCCTTCCGTCGAGATGATGGGGAACCGGCGCGGTCGACGTCGTCCGGGCCGTCGTCGACAGTACCCTCGTGCGGGTGGACGACGACCGGTACGGCGGCGATGTGCTCTCGGGGGACTGGCGCTCGCGCGGGGTGAAGAAGGTGCGGCAGGTGCCGCTCGAACGCGACATGGTGCTCGAGGACCCGGACTCCGGGTGGGCCGGTGCCGTGGTGGGGCTCGAGGCGGGCAACATCGCGCTCGAGGACTGGAAGGGCCGCACGCGCTCCTTCCCCTTCACCGGGCAGTTCCTGCTCGAGGGTGAGCTGGTGACGCTGGGGCGGCCGTCGGCGCCGGTCGGGCGGTCGGCCGGGGGCGCTGCTGGGGCTGGTGCTGCTGGTTCCGCTGGCCGTGCTGGCGCTGCTGGTTCCGTCGGTGCCGTGCACGCTGGCTGGAGGCCCGGGGGTGCGCCCGCCGTGCGGCAGGCGTCCGACGGTGGTCGCCTCCGCACCGCGTCCGGATCGTTCGCCGTCGAGTCGCAGCGTGCTCGGGTCGCGCTCCCCAGCCGCATCATGGTCGAGGGCAAGCACGACGCGGAACTCGTCGAGAAGGTCTGGGGCGCCGACCTGCGCGTCGAGGGCGTCGTGGTCGAGGAACTCTCCGGCGTCGACAACCTGGCTGCGGTGCTCGACGAGTTCCAGCCGACGCGGGAGCGCCGGGTCGGGGTGCTCGTCGACCACCTGGTGCCCGGGTCGAAGGAGTCCCGCTTCGCCGACGCCGTGATGCGTGGCAAGTGGGGAGCGCACGTACTCGTCGTCGGGCACCCGTTCGTCGACGTCTGGCAGTCGGTCAAGCCGGCGCGCGTCGGGCTGCAGGCGTGGCCGACGATCCCGCGCTCGATCGAGTGGAAGGCGGGCATCTGCCAGGCACTCGGCTGGCCGCACGCCGAGCAGGCCGACATCGCCCGGGCGTGGCAGCGGATCCTCGGGCAGGTGCGCACGTTCGCCGACCTCGAGCCGGAGCTGCTCGGCCGTGTCGAGGAGCTGATCGACTTCGTGACGGAACCACAGGCCTGAGAACCGGCGGATTACCGGACCGGCGCGGTGTGCCGGGGGTGATCCGCGCCTCCAGGCCTACTGTTGAGGGATGGACGGCATCGACGGTCGCGTGCGGGGCGCGGTCGACCTGTGGCTGCGCTGGCTGCCGCGCTGGCAGATCGGGACCGCCCGCCCGCGCACGCGGATCTGCCGGAAGTGCACCGGGTCCCCGATCGCCGCGGCCGCGGAGTTCGGACCGGATGTGCCGCACGCCGTCCAGCACGCGCTGATCGGGCGGATCTCGACCATCGTCGAGGACGCCGTCGACGACTACACGGCGAAGAACCTGCCGCTGCTGCAGCGTGAGCTCGAGCGGGCGGCGGCCCGGAAGCGGCACGCGGGGTACCAGCCGGCCGAGGGGTTGTCGCCGGAGTTCCAGGGCCTCGACGTGGACCCCGAGCCGTCGCCGGGGTCGCCGTTCCTGTTCACGCTCGGCGAGCTGGCCGGCACCGGCGCGGGGGAGCAGACGCCGCGCGAGCCGTTGTCCGACGAGGCGAAGGCTGCGCTCCGGCACGAGATCGCGCTGTCCGACGAGTGTGCGCGGTCGACCGGTACCGCGGTGTGCCTGGCCCTCATCGACCACCGGCCGCGGATCGCCGAGGCCGTCGAACGGCTCGTGGAGCCGCAGATCGAGGCGCTGGTGTCGGACATGTTCCGCGGGTTCGACGGGCCGGACGAAGGCCCGCGCAGCGGGTTGTTCTAGGCGCGGGCGGTGCGCGGGTGCGGTGCGCGGGCGCGGCTGCCGTGGGTCGAAGCCGCACGGTGCTGTCTGTGCCGGCCCGTGCGAGGTTGTCCGCTCGGTGCACGCTTGTAGCGCCGCACAGAGCCGCCAGGGTGGCACCGCTTGACGAACCTCGCACCGTGCGTGCTTCTCGAGCCTCGCACCGCACCTCGAATCGTGCGCGGTCTGAGCGACCTCGCACCGTGCGCGAGGCCCGGAGCCTGCACGGGTTGAGTCGACTCGCACCGTGCGAGGTCAGCTGGACGTCCTCAGTGGCGGAGCAGGGTGCGGCCGGGGATCACGGTGCCGCGCAGTGAGCGGTGCTCGACCGGGCGCGTGGGGTCGTCGATGCGGCCGATGACGAGGTCGATCGCCTCGCGGCCGATGCGTTCGATCGGTTGCTCGAGCGTCGTGAAGCCGATCCAGTCGCTCGCCAGCGGGTAGACGCCGTCGAACCCGGTGACGGAGAGGTCGCGCGGGACCTCCACACCGCGGCGGGCCAGCGCCTCGCACACGTCGAGCATCAGCCGGTCGGTCGGACACATCACCGCGGTCACGCCCGACTCCTGCACGGCGTCCACCAGGTCGGCGGCGAGGTCGTCGGGTGGCCGCACGAAGCTCGCGTCGATGTCGATCACCCGGACGCCACGTGCTCGGAGCCGCTCGAGCATCGCCGACGATCGCGCGTGCTGCGTGATCGCGTTGTCGAGCGGGACGGTGAGGACAACGGCGGTGGTGTGGCCGGCATCGGCGACGGCGTCCGCGATGGAAGCGCCGCCGTCTGCCTCGTCGCAGTAGACGCTCGAGAGCGCCGGGTGCAGCTCCGGCCGACCGGCGACGACGGTGGCGATGCGGGGCGCGAACTCGGCGATGTCGGCGGACGGCATCAGGCCACTGCACACGACGAGCCCGTCGACGCGCATCGACACGAGCGCGGCGAGGGCGGACTTCTCGTCCTCGACCCGGCCCACGCCCGTCGTGGTGACGACGCGGTAGCCGAGCTCCGATGCGCGGCGCTCCATCACGGCGTGCAGTGCGGTGTAGACCATCGACGATGCATCACGGACGAGCATCCCGATCGTGTTCGTGCGCCCGCTGACCAGCCCGCGAGCCATCGCGTTCGCGACGTACCCGAGCTCGGCTGCCGCTCGTTCGACGCGCTCGCGGGTCTCGTCCGAGAACCGTCCGGTCCCGGAGAGCACACGGCTCACCGCCGACTTCGAGACCCCCGCACGTGCGGCGACGTCGAGGATCGTCGGCTGGGAACCGCGGCTGCCGTTCACGCGTCGGACGCTGCGGCGTCCTGCCGCGACCGCGCCCCGGTGAACCGGATCACCCCGCGGGCGATCGCGCGCCAGCCGAGCAGGAACACCCCGAGCACGATCGTCGCGACGATGACGAACGAGATCGGCAGCGGGTTGCCGTCGACGTCACCCTGGCCGGTGGCGACGCGGATGGCCAGACCGACGAAGACCGTGAGGACCCAGACCACGACGCCGGTCGGCCAGAAGCGCAGCGGTCGAGCCCAGGCGCCGCTCGTCACGTACCCGATCGCCCAACCGGCCAGGAACGGGTACGCGGTGGTCCAGAGCGCCAGGGCCGTGTTGGCCTCACCGTGCGACGAGCGCCCGATGAGCGCGAAGACGACGATGAGGACGACGTCGATGACGGCTGCGAGCCAACCCCAGGTGCGTGCGTTCACCCGCTCATTCTCGCAGGCTCCGGGCTGCTCGCTCATTCCTCCACAAGGTGCTCGGCGCGGCTGGTCCTCCACAGCACTCCCACGCGGTGCTGCTTCGAAGGCGGAGGATCCGGAGCATCGCGAGTATGTCGATGAACCTCAAGCTCGCACCGGTCCCCGAAGTCCTCACGTTCCGAACCTCCGCCCAGCGCCCCGACGAGTCCGACGTCATCAGACGTCGGGCCGCAGCGGGGGAGCTCACACGGGTAGCACGCGGACTGTACGCGGAGTCTGCGGGATGGGCCGCACTCCGCCCCACTGAGCAGCACAACGTCCGGCTGCGCTCGTTCGCCGACCGGGTCCGGGCCGGAGACCTGATCTCACACGTCTCTGCCGCCGTCGTCTTCGGTGTGCCCCTGCTCACCCCACCCCCGACACGGATCCACGTGACCTCACGCGGTGCCGACCGGCGCACCACGAACGCGACCTTCGTGGTGCACGCCGACCTCGACGCTCAACGGAACGAGCGTCCGGTCGCCACGCCCGACGGGTTGCTGTTGTGCGGACTCGATCGGCTGGCGACCGACCTCGCACTCACACTGCCGTTCACCGACGCAGTCGTGTCCCTCGATGCGCTCCTCCGTCGCGAGGTCGAGCGCGAAGACGTCCGGTCGGCGATCGAGCGGCGCGGGCAGAAAGGACGACGTCGCGCCCTCCGGGCGATCCGGTTCGCCGATGCCGCATCGGACTCACCGGGGGAGTCGTACGCACGAGCGCGGTTCGAGCAGTTCGGGACACCACCACCGGTCCTCCAGCACCGCTTCCGAGCGCTCGGCGAGCCGGACATCGTCGTGGACTTCTGGTTCCCGGATGCCGGGGTCGTGGTCGAGTTCGACGGAGCCGTGAAGTACCGGAGCAGTGCGTACCTGCGGGGACGGACGCCGGAGGAAGCGCTGTTCGACGAGAAGATCCGGGAAGACCGGCTCCGCGCGTTCCCCGAGGTGCGAACCGTGGTGCGGCTCACCTGGTCGGACCTGCGCAACGAGTGGGTCCTCCGCGCGAAGCTCCGCCAGGCCGGAGTCCGCATGTCGCGCTGAGAGGTATCAGTAGTGCACCGTGCGAGATTGTTCGGCCTCTTGCCAATGCGCACGGTGCGCGGTTCGTCGCCCAGCGCGGACCCGGCTGCTCGGTGCGGGGTCGTCGGCAGCGAACGGTGACGCGCACCGTGCATCCTTCGCCGGTCGGGGGCGAGCGGCCCGCTCGGTGCAGGGTTGTAGCCGGACACGAAGCCGTCAACCTCGCACGGGTCGGCGGAACTCGCACCGTGCGCCGTCACTGCATCAGACGCGCAGCACCGCGCCAGCGCCCGCGCACGCCGCCCGCGCACCGCATCGCATCGCACCCGGAGTTCACCCGGCGGCGACGCCGGAGGCACCCGGAGTTCACCCGGCAGCGCCACACTCGACCCCGACGCGGGAACGTTCCCACACGGCCCGTCCGCACGACGTCCGCACGCCCGCAAGCGTGCACGACCCCGCAAGCCACCACCCCACGCACCACGGAACAGGGAGAACCCACGTGAAGACCCGAGTCCTCGCCGGCCTCGCCATCGCGGCAGCCGCGACCGTCGCACTCTCCGGCTGCGTCCAGAGCGCCAACGCCTCGAACGCCTCCGACACCGACGGCACCACCGACCTCACCGTGTTCATCAGCGGCGACACCAACGTCCAGGACCTCTGGGACAAGTCGCTCATCCCCGCCTTCGAGAAGGCGAACCCGAAGATCCACGTCAGCACGAGCATCGACCTGCACGGCGAGCACGACGCCCAGACCCAGGCAAACCTCGCCACCGCGGTCAAGGCCGGCAAGTCCGTCGCGTACGACCTCGTCGACGCCGGCTTCGTCACCACCGCCGGCAAGGCCGGGCTGATGGCACCGGTCAGCGACAGCACGATCCCGAACCTGAAGGACGTCCCGGACGCCACGAAGCAGCAGGGCGGCGACAGCGCCATCCCGTACCGCGCCTCGAGCGTGCTGCTGGCGTACGACGCGAAGAAGGTCACGGACCCGCCGAAGACCCTCGACGACCTGCTCGCCTGGATCAAGGCCAACCCGGGCGAGTTCGCCTACAACTCCCCGTCGTCCGGCGGTTCGGGTGGCTCGTTCGTGGCCACGGTGCTCGCGAAGTACCTGACGCCCGCCGAGCAGGAGACGATGCAGACGAAGTACGACAAGTCCCTCGAGTCGAAGTGGGACAAGGGCTTCGCGGCCCTGAAGGACCTCGGCCCGTCGACGTACCAGAAGGGCGTCTACCCGAACGGCAACGACCAGGTCGTGCAGCTGCTCGGCAGTGGCCAGATCGCGATGGCCCCGGTCTGGAGCGACCAGTTCATCACCTCGCAGAAGACCGGCATCATCCCGAAGACCGTCAAGGCCGTGCAGATCGACGACCCGTCGTTCACCGGCAGCGCGAGCTTCCTCGGCATCCCCAAGACCGAGCCGAAGGCCAAGAAGGCGGCAGCCGAGAAGCTCGCCGACTTCGTGCTGAGCTCGAAGGGGCAGCAGCTCGTCGCGAGCGCCGTCTCCGGCTACCCGGTGATCCCGCTCGACAGCCTGCCGGCGTCGGTCGCCGAGCAGTTCGCCGACGCGAACCCCTCGCAGCTCCGCCTCGGGTTCCAGAGCGACTTCGCCGCCGACATGAACGCGGCGTGGGACGCGAAGGTCCCGCAGTGACCCAGACCGTCCAGGACGGCCCGGCAACCGGCCGGGAGGCCCGTGGCGACTCCGCCACGGGCCTCCCGCCCGTCCCGCCCCACGCCCAGGGCCCGGCGCACCCCGCCAGCGGGCGCACGGTGCAGGAGCGGCTGGCCCGCCGCCGGCGGTGGCAGGGCCTCGCCCTCGTCGCCGCCCCGGTGCTGGTCGTCGTCCTGTTCGTCGGCGTCCCGGTGGTGAACGCCGCCCTGTTCAGCCTCGGGTTCACGGGCGGCCTGAACCAGGCGCTCGCCGACATCGGCGGCGACACCGTGCGCGGCTTCTCGTTCGCGGTCTACGCGACCCTGCTCGGCAACCCCACGTTCCTGCGCGACCTGGTCGCGACGCTCGGGGTGACTGCACTGTCGACCGGCCTGACGGTGGGGCTCGCCGTCGTCGTCGCGGTGATCCTGCGGCTCCGCGGAGGCTTTCTCGGCAAGACCCTCAGCGTCCTCGCCGTGGTGCCGATCTTCGTGCCGGTGGTCATCGCGAGCTGGTCGATCCTGACCTTCACCGACGCGCAGGGGTTCCTCCGCAGCCTCGGTGCGCAGTTCGGCCTCGACGTCCCGGTGTGGGGCTACACCCTCGTCGCCGTGGTGTTCGGCAGCGTCTGGACCAGCCTGCCGTTCGCGGTGCTCATGATCGCCGGGGCGCTGCAGGGCACCCCGGACGCCCTGGTCGAGGCCGCGAAGGACGCCGGGGCGAGCACCTGGCGCGTCGTCTGGCAGGTGCTCCTGCCGATGGCCGCGACCCCGCTCGTCATCGCGACGACGTTCACCGTGATCGGGGTGCTCGGTTCGTTCACCGTGCCGTACTTCACCGGTCCGAACGCGCCGACGATGCTCGGCGTCGACATCTCGAAGTACTTCCAGGCCTACAACCGTCCGCAGCAGTCGACGGCGATGGCGTTCATCGTGTTCGCGTTCGCTGCGGCCGCGAGCGTCTTCTACCTCCGCTCGACGGTCCGCTCGAACGCGGGCGAGCTCGACGAGAAGCGTCAGGAGCAGCAGTGATCAAGCGTCTGACCGGCAACGCCCTCGTCTGGGCGACGGCGATCGTGCTGGCCGTGTTCATCCTCGGGCCGCTCGTCTGGCTGGCGGCCCGGGCCTTCGCCACGACGTGGACCTACCCGAACCTGCTGCCCGACGGCTGGACCCTGCAGTGGTGGGGCACCGTGTTCGAGGACCGCAGCCTGGCCGTCGCGGTGCAGAACTCGCTCGTCCTCGCCCCGCTCACGGTCCTCATCGCCGCGGTGGTCTGCTTGCCCGCCGCGTGGGCGATCAGCCGCATCGAGTTCCCGGGGCGGCGGCTCGTGCTCGTCGGACTGTTCGCCACGAACGCGTTCCCGAAGATGGGCCTCTTCGTCACGATGTCGGCGATGTTCACCGCGCTGAACCTCATGAACACGGTCACCGGCATCCTGATCGTCCACGTCCTGGGCTGCGTCGTGTTCATGACGTGGCTGCCCGCCGCTGCCTTCTCGGCCGTGCCGCGGTCCCTCGAGGAAGCCGCCCGCGACGCCGGGGCCAGCCGCTGGCGCACTTTCTGGAAGGTGACGTTCCCGATCGCCTGGCCCGGGATCCTCGTCGCGATGGTGATGTCGTTCCTGGCGTCCTTCGACGAGGCGCAGGGCACGTACCTGGTCGGCGCCCCGACGTACATGACGATGCCGACGGCGATGTACTCGCTCGTCCTGAACTCCCCACGCCAGGTCTCGGCGGTGTTCGCGATCGCGCTGAGCATCCCGTCCGTGGTCCTGCTGCTGCTCGCCCGGAAGCACATCATGGGCGGCCGCCTGGCGGACGGCTTCCAGATCCGATGACCCGGCTGCCACCGACCGGGCCGACACCCGGACCGACACCCGGACCGACACCCGGGCCGACACCGATGACCCACACCAGCACGAAAGGCGACCAGATGACGGACAAGGCGCTCGTCGCGGAACGCGCACCGGGCCTCCAGGCCGACGGCAGCACGACGGACCGGACCCGATCCGGCGGCCTCACCATCCGCGGACTGCGCAAGACGCTCGGCGGGCGCGACGTCGTCGCCGGCATCGACCTCGACGTCGCGAAGGGCGAGCTCGTCTCGCTCCTGGGGCCGTCCGGCTGCGGCAAGACCACGACGCTCCGCATGGTGGCGGGGTTCCTGCCCGCCGACGGCGGCGTCGTGACCATGGGGGACCGCGACGTCACGTCGCTCGGCCCGGAGCGCCGGCCGAGCGCGATGGTGTTCCAGAACTACGCGCTCTGGCCGCACATGACGGTGACGCAGAACGTCGCGTTCCCGCTGCGGACCCGACGGGTGCCGAAGCAGCGGGTCGCCGAGCGGGTGCGCGACGCGCTCGAGCTCGTCGGCCTCAGCCACCACGCCGGCTCGAAGCCGACCGCGATCTCGGGCGGTGAGCAGCAGCGCGTGGCCCTGGCCCGCGCCATCGTGCAGGAGCCGGACGTCCTGCTCCTCGACGAGCCGCTGTCGAACCTCGACGCGAAGCTCCGCGTGAGCGTCCGCGACGAGATCCGCCGCATCCAGCAGCGGCTCGGCATCACGACCGTGATCGTGACCCACGACCAGGACGAAGCGCTCAGCATCTCCGACCGGATCGCCGTGATGCACGACGGCCGCATCGAGCAGATCGCGACCCCGACCGAGCTCTACGCCCGCCCCGCCACGAGCTTCGTCGCGTCGTTCATCGGGTCGACGAGCGTCGTCACCGGCCGGTTCCTCGCCGGCACCTCGGTCAGCCCGACGGCGGCCGACACGGTGCTGGTCCGCCCCGAGCAGGTCGCGCTCACCGACGACTCGCCGATCCGCGCGACGGTCGCGCGGGTGCTCATGCGCGGGCACTTCGCCGAGGTCGTGCTCAGCACCGACGGCGCGGAGCTCCGCGCCTACGTCACCGGGCCACCACCGGCGGTCGGCACCGAGACCGGGGTGCGCCTGGGCGAGGTGCTCGTCCACCGCGACGGCGTGCTGCTCGAGGTCGCCCGATGAGCGCCGGGGTCCCGACGTCGACGGTCTCCGCTGCGGCTGCGGTCGACCGTGTGGTCTCGACCAGCGCGGACGCCAGGCCCGGCGTGCGTCCGCCACGCCTCGTCGCCCACCGCGGTGCGCCGCGCGTCCGGCGTGAGAACACCCTGCCCGCCATCGCGGTCGCCGAGGCGCTCGGCGCCGAGGTGATCGAGGTCGACGTCCGTCGCACCGCCGACGGCGTCGCCGTCCTGCTGCACGACGAGACCCTCGGCCGGATGTGGGGCGACGCCCGCCGGGTGTCCGACGTCGACTGGTGCGACGTCGCCCGGCTCGGCAACGGCCTCGACCGGATCCCGCGGCTCGATGGTGTGCTCGAACGGCTCGACGGCTGCCGATCGACCCTGCTCGTCGACCTGACCGAGGCCGAGGACGCCCTGGTCGCCGCCCGCACCGTCGCGGGCTTCACCGGCTCCACCGCGGTGGCCTGGTGCGGGGCGCCGGCGGCGATGGCGGCCGTCCGCTCCGTGCTGCCCGATGCCGACGTCTGGCTGGCGTGGGAGTCGCTCGATCAGCCCGTCGCCGCGGACCTCGAGGCGCTCGAGCCGTCGACGCTCAACCTCGACGTCGCGTTCCTCACCCCGCGCACCGTCGAGGTCGCGCACGCCCTGGGCCTGCGCGTCGCCGTCTGGACCATCGACGACGTCGAGCCCGCCATTTGGGCAGCCCGGCTCGGTGTCGACTCGATCACCACGAACGACGTCGGGTCCATCGGGGCAGCCCTGTCGGCGGCCGAGCGCGACGGCTGGCCCGAGCGCGACCGCGAGCCCACCGAGACCGAGGTCGCCTCGCGCGCCCAGGCCCTGGCGCACCGGATCGCCCACGAGGTCATCGCCTACACGCGCGAACACCCGGTCAGCGAGGTCCACACCAAGGCGAACCCCGCCGACCTGGTCACCGACGTCGACCGCCTGGTGGAGCAGCACGTCCGCTCCCGTGTGCGGATGGTGTTCCCGACGCACGGGTTCACCGGCGAGGAGTACGGCGAGGCCCCCGGCGACCGGCACCGCTGGTTCCTCGACCCCGTCGACGGCACCACCAACCTGGCCAACGGCGTGCCCTGGACCTCGATGTCGCTCTGCCTGACCCGTGGCGGTCGGCCGCTCGTCGGGGTCGTCGCGGACCCCTGGCGCGGCGAGGTGCTCGAGGCCCGACGTGGCCGCGGCGCCACCCTGCGCGACCGCCAGCTCCGGCTCGACGACACACCCCGGCCGCTCGCCGGTGCCGTCGTCGGCACCGAGCTCGACGGACACCGCCCGTGGCCGGGGTTCGGGGCGTTCCTCGACGCCCTGGCCGACCGGTCGTGCACGCTCCGGGTGCAGGGATCGGGCACGTTGACGATCGCCCAGGTCGCGGCCGGACGGGGGATCGGCGGCTGCGTCTCGGCGTTCAACCCGGTCGACCACGGTGCCGCGGTGCTGCTCGTGCACGAAGCCGGCGGCGTCGTGCTGACGCGGTCCGGCCCCGTCGAGGGCTTCCCGCCCGTGGGGGAGCCGTTCCTCGTGGCGCACCCGGGGGCCGCGGACGAGCTGCAGGCGGTGTGGACGGCGGCGCTCGCCGCGGGGTGAGCACGGTGCGGTGGGTGGCGTGCACGGTGCGGGGTCTGCGATCCGGTGCGGGGTTGGCTGCCGCGTGCGGTGTTGCAAGCGCGCACGGGGCTGGGAACCGTGCACGGGGTGCGCAGGTGCGCACGGTGCGGACTGGAGGCACGGTGCCAGGCCGGCACGCGCCTCCCGGCCGGTGGGTGGCGCGCACGGTGCGGGGTCTGCGATTCCGTGCGGGTCTGGCTGCCGGGTGTGATGCTGCAAGTGCGCACGGGGCTGTAAACCGCGCACGGGGTGTGCAGGTGCGCACGGTGCGGACGGGAGGCGCGGTGCCAGCCCGGCACGCGCCTCCCGGCCGACTCTGAGCGGGCGCTCAGTCATCCGACGCCGGGGGTTCGTAGTGTTGCAGTCCACGACGGGTCCGACCGGACCCACCGTGCACCCGAAGGAGCATCGACCATGGGATTCCTCGACCGCCTGCTCGGACGTCCGGAGCGTGACCGATCCGCTGACGCACAGCAGAACCAGTGGGGGCAGCCGCCGCAGCAGCAGGGCTACCGGTACGGCCAGCAGTCCTACCAGCAGCCGGCACCGTCCGCACCGCAGGGCGGCCAGTACGGCGTCCCCCGGTGGGGCGGTGCACCGACGCAGCAGCAGGGTGCGACGACCGACGACGAGCGTGCGGTCGAGCGCTACCGCTACCTGCTCCGCACGGCACCCCCGGAGCGCATCGAAGAGGTACACGCCGAGGCCTTCGCGAAGCTGACCGACGAGCAGCGCCGGATGGTCTACGACGAGTTCACCCGGACGGCGCCTCCCGGTGAGGCGCCCCGGGGTGACGACCCACGCTCGCTCGCCCAGTCGGCGACCCGCTCCGAGATCCGGCAGCCGGGCTTCATGGAGCGCTCGCTCGGCGGTGTCGGTGGTGGCGGCGGACGCTTCGGCGGTCAGCGCGGTGGGCCGTCGTTCGGCAGCATGATCGGCGCCTCGATCCTCGGGACGGTGGCCGGCTACGTCATCGGTTCGGCGATCATGAGCGCCTTCCTGCCCGACCCCGGATCGTTCGATGGCGGTACCGACGCTGCGGGTGACGGTGGTTCGGAGGACACTGGTGCTGATTCCGGTGATGCCGGTGCGTCCGACGGTGGCGCATCCGACGGCGGCGGGTTCGACAGTGCGGGCTGGGGCGACAGCGGATCCGACTTCGGCGGTGGCTTCAGCGACTTCGGTGGTGGTGACTTCGACGTCTGAGTGACGGCCGTCCCTCCACCGACCTACTGATATTCTCCGTGGTCGACAAAGGAGCGACATGGCCATCATCGAAGCCTCCGGGCTGACCAAGACCTACAAGTCGAAGTCCGGGCCGGTGCACGCACTGGCCGGACTCGACCTGTCGGTGCCGCAGGGCACCGTGAAGGCGCTGCTCGGGCCGAACGGTGCGGGCAAGACCACGGTGGTGAAGGTGTTGACCACCCTCATCACCCCCGACTCCGGCACCGCGACGATCGACGGCATCGACGTGATCGCCGACCCGCAGGCCACCCGGCGGTCCATCGGGGTGTCCGGGCAGTACGCGGCGGTCGACGAGAACCTGACCGGGTTCGAGAACCTCGAGATGATCGGGCGGCTCTACCACCTGGGCCGCAGGACAGCGCGTGATCGTGCCCGGGAGCTCATCGACGTCTTCGACCTGTCCGAGGCGGGGGACCGTCCGGTGAAGGGGTTCTCCGGCGGCATGCGGCGGCGCATCGACCTCGCCGGGGCACTGGTGATGAACCCGCGCGTGCTGTTCCTCGACGAGCCGACGACGGGCCTCGACCCCCGCAGCCGGCTGGCGCTCTGGGGCATCATCGAGGACCTCGTGGCCGAGGGCGCGACGGTCCTGCTCACCACCCAGTACCTGGAAGAGGCCGACCGACTCGCCGACGACATCGCGGTCATCGACGACGGGGCGGTCATCGCCGAGGGAACCGCGGACCAGCTCAAGGCGCAGGTCGGCGGGCACCGGGTGGTCGTGACCCTGGTCGACGAGGCCGACGGCGACGCGGCGACCACGGTGCTGCGCCGCTACGGGGTGGGCGAGGTCGAGACCTCGGGCGACGGCCGCACCCGTGCCATCGCGGTGGAGGCCGGTCCGGCAGCCCTGCAGCGCGTCCTCGCCGACCTCGGCGAGGCCGGCATCGAACTCCACGACGCCGGCATGCGCCGCCCGACCCTCGACGACGTCTTCCTCCGCCTGACCGGGCACGCCGCCACGGACGACGATGCCGACGAACCCGCGGCCACCAAGCAGAAGGAGACGGCACGATGACCGCCACGACCCTGGCACCGGGCCGCCAGCTGCCCGTCGTCGTCACCTCGCCGCTCGCCGTCTGGGTCGAGGACGGCTGGACCGTCACCAAACGGAACCTCATCAAGCTCAAGCGGTCCCCGGACATGCTCGTCTTCGCGGTGCTGCAGCCGATCATGTTCGTGCTGCTGTTCAGCCAGGTCTACGGCGGTGCCATCCAGGTGCAGGGGACCGACTACACGCAGTTCCTGATGGCGGGGATCTTCGCGCAGACCGTGGTATTCGGGGCGACGTTCTCCGGATCGGCGATGGCGCAGGACCTGAAGGAAGGGCTCATCGACCGCTTCCGCACGCTGCCGATGTCGGCGTCCGCGGTGCTCGTCGGACGCACCAACTCCGACCTCGTCCTGAACTCGATCTCGATGGCGATCATGATGCTCACCGGCCTGGCGGTCGGGTGGCGGGTGAACTCGTCACCACTCGAGTTCCTGGCCGGCATCGCCCTGCTGCTGCTGTTCAGCTACGCGTTCAGCTGGGTGATGGCGTTGCTCGGCATGAGCGTCAAGACACCCGAGGTCATCAACAACGCGTCGTTCATGATCCTGTTCCCGCTGACGTTCATCTCGAACGCGTTCGTGCCGAGCGACACCCTGCCGCTGGTGCTGCGCGTGTTCGCGGAGTGGAACCCGGTGTCGTCGCTCGTGCAGGCCGCGCGCGAGCTGTTCGGCAACGTCGGGTCCGCGCCGGTGCCGGACATCTGGACGATGCAGCACCCCGTGCTGACGGTGCTGATCGGGATCGCCGTGATGCTCGTGGTGTTCGTGCCGTGGGCGGTGAACAAGTACACCCGCATCAGCGCGAAGTGAGACAGACCGGATCCATGTGGGCGCTCAGAGCAGCTTGCGCTGCAGCGCCCAGGCGGTCAGCTCGTGCCGGTTCGACAGCTGGAGCTTCCGCAGGACCTTCGACACGTGCGTCTCGACGGTCTTCACCGAGATGAACAGCTCCGTCGCGACCTCCTTGTAGGCGTACCCGCGTGCGATGAGTCGCATGACCTCCTGCTCGCGGGCGGACAGGCGGTCCAGCTCCGCGTCGTGCTGGGCCGTCTCGCCGCTGACCGCCCCGAACGCGTCGAGCACGAAACCGGCGAGGCGCGGCGAGAACACCGCGTCCCCGTCCGCCACACGCGCCACGGCCTCGGCGACCTCGGCGCTCGACGAGCTCTTCGTGATGTAGCCGCGGGCCCCGGCCCGGATGACCCGCACGACGTCGTCGGCGGCGTCCGACACGCTCAACGCGAGGAACCGGGTGTCCGGGTTGCCGGGTCCGGACCGCGTGATCACCTCGGCCCCGCCGCCGCCGGTGCCGCCCGGCAGGTGCACGTCGAGCAGGACGACGCGCGGGCGCGTGGCGGCGACGAGCGTCACGGCCTCGTCGACGGTCGCCGCCTCACCCACGACCTGGAGGCCCGGTGGCAGCCCGGCGCGCACGCCGGCTCGGAAGATGGAGTGGTCGTCGACGATCGCGACCGTCAACGGGTCGGGCTCGGTCATGCGTGCTCCTCGTCGTGGCTGTCGGGTGCGAGCGGCAGGGTCAGTCGGACCTCGGTGCCGGTGCGGCCCGGCCCCGGCGCGATGGTCGCCTGGCCGCCGAGGCGCTGCATCCGGCCGATGATCGACTCGCGGACGCCGTACCGGCCCTCGGGCACCGTGTCGACGTCGAACCCCGGGCCGCGGTCGCGGATGCTGAGCTCGACCCGGTCCACGGCGGTCTCGGCGTACACGCTCACGGTCCCACCGGCGTGCCGGGCGGCGTTGAGCATCGCCTCGCGAGCGGCGGCGACGAGCCCGTCCGGCAGGTCGGTACGGGCGGGTCCGACCGCGATGACCTCGATGCGGGCGGGGTACTCGGACTCGATGTCGACGGCGGCGTCCCGCAGCTGCACGCCCAGGTCGCGCGCCGGATCCGCTTGCTCTGCGAAGAGCCAGGACCGCAGCTCGCGTTCCTGCGCCCGCGCCAGCCGCGCCGCGTCCGAACCCGGCTCGGCCTTCTGCTGGATGAGGGCGAGGGTCTGCAGCACCGAGTCGTGCAGGTGCGCCGCGAACTCGGCCCGCTCGAGGTCGCGGACGCGGGCGGCGCGTTCCTCGGCGAGGTCGCGGACGAGCCGGACCACCCACGGGGCGACGACGACGGCGACCCCGACCAGGACGGCCACCGCGGCGGTGAGGACGGTCCAGACGTTCGGGCGACTGCTCGTCGTGAAGAACAGCAGGATGCCCAGCACGACGAGCACCAGGGCTCCGAGCGCCCGGACGACCAGGGCGGAGGAACCGGCGGTGCGGACGTTGCGGAGCGCATCGAACTGCCGCCAGGCGAGTGCGGTGCCGGTGACGACCACGACACCGGGCACGACGATCTCGAGGGGGACCGCCGCGCCCATCCGTGCCGCGACGACGGCGCCGGCGGCCGCGAGCAGGGCCACGCCGAGCAGGATCTCGACGACCGGGGCGCGTCGGGAGGACACGGGGTCCTCGTCCTGGCCGACGTCGGCGGCGGGAGTCAGCACGGACTTGAGCGGCGTGCTCCCGGCGGCTGCCCCGGCGGCCGCGCTCGGGACGGTCGCCCAGAGCCAGGCGTAGAGCAGCAGCCCCGCGCCGCCGCAGACCACGAGGACGGCGGTGGCGAACCGGACGGCCCCGACCGGCAGACCCGTGCGCGCCGCGAACCCGCTGCAGACCCCGCCGACGACCCTGGGGGTCGGGCGCGTCATCGTCGCGGTGGCCATGGGGCAATCCTGGCACCCGGACGGCGGTCGCAGCAGGGTCCGGGGCCGGGATCAGGGACCGGTCAGGGGGAACCCCGATGGTGTCGGCGCAGCACTGCCGGGATGCTGGTGGCCATGACCGATCACCAGCACGACTCCGCTCCCGGCACCGCCGCCGGCAGCGCCGACTCGACGACCCGGTTCTTCGACTGGGTCCGCGGCCTCGGCATCGCGCGCACCGACGACCGCTGGCTCGCCGGCGTGTGCGGTGCCGTCGCCCGCCGCACCGGGCTCGACCCCCTCGTGGTCCGCGGCGTGACGATCGTCGTCGCGCTGCTGGGCGGGCCGGTCTTCATCGCCTACGCCGTCGGCTGGGCGCTGCTGCCCGACACCGCCGGGCGCATCCACGTCGAACGGATGATCCGCGGGGTCCTCGACCCGGCGCTCATCGCGATCGGCGCGCTCGTGGCACTGACCTTCGTGCCCGCGGCCCGGGGTCTCTGGTGGCAGGGGGTCCCGGACGCCTGGGGGATGCCCGGGTGGCTCGAGGTGACCCTGGCCACGGCTTGGAGCATCGTGCTCGTCGGCGGGATCGTGTGGCTCATCGTGGTCCTGGCCCGCCGCGGGGTGGACGGTGATCGGACAGCGGGCTCGGGTACGGGCACCGGCACCGACCCGACCGCCGCACCGCGGGGCGACTTCTGGACCAGCCCCGACCAGCCGCGCCCGGCCCGGAACGCGTGGACCGCGGAGGCGACCGGCGCGCCGGACGCCGGTCGGGCCTCCTGGCAGTGGGGTGCACCCGTGAGTCCCGAGGACCGGCGACGGCAGCACGAGGAGCGGCTGCGCGCGGAACGCGAGCGGACCGCCGAACGGCGGGCGGAGCGGGCCGAGCGGCGCCCCGGGGCGGCGTACGTCGCCGTGTCCCTCGGACTCGCGCTCGTCGCCGGAGCCGGGGTCGCGTTCTGGGCGCAGCAGGCCGGGTGGTCCGTCCCGGTCCTCGGGATCGCTGCCGCGCTCGCGGTGCTGGCCATCGCCACGATCGTCGCCGGGGTCCGCGGCCGTGACGACGACGTGCTCGGACTGTTCTCGACGGTCGCCGCGGTGGCCCTCGTGGTCACCGGGGTCCTGCCCGCCGGCACCCAGGTCTCGCTCATCGGCGGCACCACGTGGCAGGTCGAACGCGCCGCCTCGGGGACCGAACGGGACTTCGCGATGCTCGCCGGCGGCCCCACCCTGGACCTCCGCGGACTCGAGTCGTCGGCGGTCGGGGGTGACGTGCACCTGTGGCTGGGCGCCGGCGGGGCCGAGGTGCTGCTGCCGACCGACCTGCCTGTGCGGGTCGAGGTGAGCGGTGTCGGCTACGGGATCGACACCGGCGGGGGCGACGACGACGGCACCGGTGGGGTGCTCCGGACCACCACGCTCGAGAACCGCGCGGCACGCACGGCCGACGCGGACGAGACGACGACGGTGCACCTGTGGATCCTCGGCGGTGGCGTCGAGGTGCCGCGGGCGATCACGGTCGGCGAGTGAGGAACGGGACGATGACGAACGACGGCACGACGAACGACGACACGACGAACGACGACACGACTGCGCCGGTGACCTCGCCGGCTGCTCCGGAGGGTCGCGCCTGTCGGCCCCGACGCGGTGGCGCGCGGTTCGGCACGATCCTCTGGGGCGTCCTGCTCCTGGTCTTCGCCGGAGCGATGGCCGTGAGTGCGCTGCCGATGTTCTCAGTGGACACCACAACCTTGCTGTTGGCGGCCTGCATCGCAGCAGGAGTGCTGCTGGTCGTGGCGGGGATCGTGGCGGCCCTGTCCCGCACACGGCGCTAGTCGGACCGCCCCGTCCACAGGGCTGTCCGGGTGTGCACGGGGGGCACCCGGACGGCTTAGCATCATCCACGTGACCGCGACAGACGCCGAGCGGGCCGCCCAGCGCGACGCCACCGAGCAGCCCCTCGACCGCAGCACCCGCCTGCGCCGGTGGATGCTGCACGGTGCCGACCAGGGTGCCTCCCACCAGGGCCCGCACCAGGTCGAGGTCGAGAAGACCCACCCGTGGTGGCGGGTCATGTGCCTGACCGGCGTCGACTACTTCTCCACCCTCGGGTACCAGCCCGCCATCGCCGCGCTCGCCGCGGGCCTGCTGTCGCCGATCGCGACGATCGTCCTCGTGCTCGTCACGCTGTTCGGGGCGCTGCCGGTCTACCGCCGGATCGCCCACGACAGCTTCCGGGGCGCCGGATCGATCATGATGCTCGAGAAGCTCCTGCCGTGGTGGGCGGGCAAGCTCCTGGTGCTAGTGCTGCTCGGGTTCGCCGTGACGGACTTCATGATCACGATGACCCTTTCGGCGGCCGACGCCACGGCGCACATCGCCGAGAACCCGTACACGCCGCACTGGTTCACCGAGATCCCGGTGCCGCTCACCCTGGCGCTGCTGCTCCTGCTCGGCCTCGTGTTCCTGCGCGGGTTCAAGGAAGCCATCGGCATCGCGGTCGGGCTCGTCGCCGTGTTCCTCGCCCTGAACGCGGTCGTCATCATCGTCTCGCTCTGGCACGTGTTCGAGAACCCGATGGTGGCGAGCGACTGGTGGTCCGGGCTGACGGCACAGCACAGCAACCCGCTCGTGATGGTCGGCATCGCCCTGATCGTCTTCCCGAAGCTCGCGCTCGGGCTCTCCGGCTTCGAGACCGGCGTCGCGGTGATGCCGCAGGTCCACGGTGACGCCGCCGACGACACCAGCGACCGACCCGAAGGCCGGATCCGCGGAACCAAGCGGCTGCTCACCGTCGCGGCGCTCATCATGAGCTCGTTCCTCATCACCTCGTCGATCGTGACGACGTTCCTCATCCCGCAGCACGAGTTCCAGCCGGGCGGCGGTGCGAACGGGCGCGCCCTGGCGTACCTGGCGCACGAGTACATGGGCGGGGTGTTCGGGTCGGTCTACGATTTCTCGACGGTCGCCATCCTGTGGTTCGCCGGTGCGAGCGCGATGGCCGGGCTCCTCAACCTGGTGCCGCGGTTCCTGCCCCGCTACGGCATGGCACCCCAGTGGGCGCGCGCGGTGCGTCCCCTCGTGATCATCTTCACGCTCATCGCGTTCGTGATCACGATCATCTTCCAGGCTGACGTCGACGCCCAGGGCGGCGCCTACGCCACCGGCGTGCTGGTGCTCATCACGAGTGCCGCCGTCGCGGTGACGCTGTCCGCGCGCCGCAAGCAGCAGCGCAAGCGCACCGTCGCCTTCGGTGTGATCTCGGTCGTGTTCGTCTACACCACGGTCGCCAACGTCATCGAGCGGCCCGACGGCGTCCGGATCGCCGCGATCTTCATCATCGCGATCGTCGTGGTGTCGCTCGTCTCGCGCGTGCGCCGGTCGTTCGAACTCCGGGCGTCGTCGATCGAGCTCGACGCGACCGCCCGGCAGTTCGTCGAGGCCGATGCCGACCAGTTCAGCTCGGTCTGCATCATCGCGAACGAGCCCGGTGCCGGCACGGCCGAGGCGTACCGGGCGAAGGGGCGCGAGGAACGCCGCGACTCCGGCATCCCGGCCCGCGTGCCGACGATGTTCCTCGAGGTCCTGCCAGCCGACTCCTCCGACTTCGAAGAGGACCTGGTGGTCGAAGGCCACGTCATCCACGGGTTCCGCGTGCTCAAGGTCCGTTCCGGCAACGTCCCGAACACCATCGCGTCGACGCTCCTCGCCATCCGCGACCTCGCCGGGGTGGTGCCGAGCATCTACTTCGAGTGGAACGAGGGCAGTCCGATCCGGAACGCCCTGCGCTTCGTGTTCACCGGCGCCGGCGACGTCGCCCCCGTGACGCGCGAGGTCCTGCGCGAAGCGGAACCCGAGGTCAACCGACGGCCGAGCGTCCACGTCTCGTGAGCCGCACACCGGAGGCGGGGCGTGCCTCCAGGCCCGTCGGCGGCCTGGCGGCGATCGCGGTCGCCGCGGCGGTGTGGGGCACCACCGGGACCGCGACGCACTTCGCACCCGGCGTGCCGGCGTTCGTGTTCGGTGCGGTCACGTTCGGACTCGGCGGCCTCGTGCTCGCCGTGACCGCTGGCCGGGGCACCCTGCGTGCCGTCGCCCAGCGCCGGACCCGCGGCTGGGCCCTGCTCGGCGCCGCGTCGCTCGTGGTCTACGCGGTCGCGTTCTACGCGGCCCTGGCCGATGCCGGGGTCGCGCTCGGCACGACCCTGGCCATCGGGTCGTCGCCCGTCTTCGCCGGACTGGTCGAGTGGCTCGCCGACCGAAGGCGCGTCACACGCCGGTGGGTCGTCGCCACCCTGGTGAGCGTGGTCGGCATGGTCGTCGTCACCCTCGCGCGTTCCGAGCACGACGGCGGCGGGCGGTCACTCGCGGTCGGCGTCGGCAGCTCCCTGGTCGCCGGTCTGACGTACGCGCTGTACTCGTGGGCGGTGGCGCGGGGGATGCACGCCGCGACGAGCCGGATGCCGATCGCCGTCGGTCGCGCGGAGACCGACGGCATGCGCGTCGGCGGGGACGTCGGGGTGGCAGCCGCTCGGGCTGCCCGTGGGCCGAACGAACGAGGACTCGTCGGCGCGGTGTTCGGGCTGGCCGCGGTTCCGCTCGTCGTGCTCGCCGTGGTGGCCGGCAGCCCGTACCTGGCCGATCCCGGCAACTGGCCGGTGTTCCTGTACCTGGCGCTGGTGCCGACGGTGATCGGCCACTCGCTGTACGCAGCCGGGCTCCGGACGGTCACGGCATCGGTCGCGACGCTGCTGTCCCTGCTCGAGCCCGTCGTCGCGGCGGTGCTGGCCGTCCTCGTGGTGGGGGAACGCCTCGGGCTCGGTGGGTGGGCCGGCATCGTGCTGGTGGTGGTCGGGCTGTCCGTGCTGGCGCTGCCCGCTCGCCGCGGTCGCTGAGCGGGGCCCCACGTCAGGCGGACCGGCGCCGGACCGGCACCGGAGCGGCGCCGCTCGTCAGCCGTCCAGGATCTGGTCCCGCACCTTCCGCCGCAGCACCTTGCCGATCATCGAACGCGGCAGGTCCTCGACCACGACGACCCGGCGCGGCACCTTGTACGCCGCCAGGTGCTCGCGCGACCAGGCCCGGAGCGCCGCCCCGTCGAACGTCGCGGGGTCCTTGGGCACGACCGCGGCGACGACCTGCTCGTTGCCGCCCTGCGTGATGCCGACGACCGCGACCTCCTTGACGCTGGGGTGCTTCAGCAGCGTGTCCTCGACCTCGGACGGCGACACGTTGAAGCCGCCGGTGATGATGAGTTCCTTGAGGCGGTCGACGATCCGGACGTACCCGTCGGCACCGATGGCCACGATGTCGCCGGTGCGGAACCAGCCGTCGGGCGTGAAGACCTCGTCGGTGGCCTCGGCCTTGCCCCAGTACCCGCGGAACACCTGCGGACCACGGACCTGCAGTTCGCCGGGCTCGTCGATGCCGAGCACCTTCGTGTCGTCGTCGGGGTCGACCACGCGTGCCTCGGTGGAGGACAGCGGCAGGCCGATCGACCCGAGTCGACGCTCGGGGGAGACCGGGTTGGCCATCAGGACCGGGGAGCACTCGGACAGGCCGTACCCCTCGACCAGGTAGCCGTCGGTCCGGGCCTCCCACGGCTCGACGATGTCCTGCGACAGCGGCATGGCGCCGGAGATGCCGATCTCGATGCCCTTGAGCGACACCTTCGCCGAGTCGGCCGCGTGCTGCAGCCGGGCGTAGATCGGCGGCACGGCCGGCAGGAACGTCGGCGGGTGGCGCTTGATGGCGGTCAGGACGAGGGCCGGGTCGAACGCGGGGAAGAGCACGAGCCGCGAGGCCATGCTCATCGCGAAGGTCAGGCAGAGCGTCAGACCGTAGGCGTGGAACATCGGCAGCACCGCGTACACGACGTTGTCGCCGCGGCGGATCTGCGGCACCCACGCGCGAGCCTGGGCGGCGTTCGCCAGCAGGTTCCGGTGGCTCAGGACCGCACCCTTGGGCGTCCCGGTGGTGCCGGACGTGTACTGGATCAGCGCGATGTCGTCGGTGGCCGGGCGCGGGTGACGCTTCGACAGCTTGCGGGTGTCGGCGAGGTCGTCCCACTTGACCGTGCCACGCACCTTCGCCGTCAGCTTCGCGCGGGACTCGCGGGCCTTCGCGACCGGCAGGGCCAGGGCGAGCCGGGTGCTCCGGGGCATGGCGCGGGTGATGTCCACCGAGACGATCGCGTCGAGGTGCACGTCGGCCGGGAAGTCCTGCAGCGTCGCGACGGACTTGTCCCACGCGATGGCGACCTTGGCCCCGTGGTCCTCGAACTGGTGACGGAGCTCGCGCGGCGTGTACAGCGGGTTGTGCTCGACCACGATCGCGCCGAGCCGCAGCACCGCGTAGAACGCCACGATGTGCTGCGGGCAGTTCGGCAGGACGATGGCGACGCGGTCACCCGCGCCCACGCCGAGCTTCCGCAGGCCGTTCGCCGCACGGAGGATCTGCTCCTCGAGGTCGGCGTAGCTCGTGGTGCGCTTGAAGAACTCGAGGGCGACCTGCCTGGGGAACTTCCGGGCCGACTGCTCGACCAGGTCGTACAGGGAACCACTCTGTTCCTCGATGTCGTGCGGGACCCCCGGGGCGTACGAGGCAAGCCAGGGACGAGGCGTGTCGATGCTCACCCGACCCAACCTAGTGGGCGACCCCCGTGCGTGCTGGGAGGGCCACTTTGCGCGATGTCACCTCGTACTCAGGCGACGGACGGACCATGACGACATGTCCGCTGTCTCCGACGTCTTCCGGTCCCGCCTCAACCAGACGTTCACGGGCGGTTCGACCGGGACGGAAGCCTGGATGGAGGACCTGGAACACGGCACCGACGCGGGCTTCTTCGGCCCGGGTTCGGCCACGTGGGCGGTGCACGGCGGCAGCCACGGCATCGTCGCCGGCGTGCGGGCGCTGCTCGTCCAGGCACTGCACCCGGGCGCGCTCGCCGGCGTCGCCGACCACTCCCGCTACCGCGAGGACCCGTTCGGACGCCTGGCGGGGACCAGCCGGTGGATCGCCACGGTCACGTACGGCGACCGGCAGACCGCCCGCAGCGGCAGCGACTGGGTGCTCCGTCTGCACGAGCGGGTCCGTGGGCAGTACGTCGACGCGCACGGCGCGACCCGCCCCTACGCGGCGAACGACCCGGACCTGGCGCGCTGGGTGCACCTCGCCTTCACCGACGCGTTCCTCCGCGCCGCCCAGCGCTGGGGAGGCCCGATCCCCGGGGGCGCCGACGCCTACGTCCGCGAGTGGGCCGAGGCCGGGCGGCTCATGCGCATCGTCGACCCGCCCGAGTCCGAGGCGGAGCTCCGTGCCCAGATGAACGGGTACCTCGACCGCGGCGAACTCCTGGTGGACTCGCGCACCCGTGACGTCGTCCGGTTCATCAAGGACCCGCCGCTGTCCCGCCTGCTGCGACCCGGCTACCGGGCGGTGTTCCAGGGCGCGGTGTCCACGCTCGACCCGCGGCACCGGTCGCTGCTCGGACTCCGAGCGCCGGTCGTCGGCCCGGTGGAGCTGCCGGTCGTGCGGACCACGAGGCTCGTGCTCGACGGGATCGGCGCGGTGCTCGACGACCAGACCGGTTCCGAACGGGCCGCGCGGCGGCGCATCGCGCGCCTGCAGCGCGCTGACGGCAGCGCGGTCGCCTGACCACGGCGGTCACCGCGACCAGATGACGGACGGGAGGCACGGTGCCAGCTGACACCGTGCCTCCCGTCCGTCATGTGGGGGCGTCAGAAACCCGACGGCACCCGGGGCGTGTAGGCGGACTCGAGTCGCGTGACCTCGTCGTCGGTGAGCGTCAGCGACGCGGCCGCCACCGCGTCGTCGATGTGGTGCTCCTTCGTCGCGCCGACGATGGGCGCGGAGACCGCGGACTTGCCGGCGACCCAGGCCAGGGCGACCTGCGCCATCGGGACGCCGCGTTCGGTGGCGACGGCCTCGACCGCGTCGACGATCGCACGGTTCGCGTCCTCGTCCTGCTTGTAGAGCGTCTTGCCGAACTCGTCGGTCTGCGCACGGGAACCCGACCCGGAGGCGTCCCAGGGGCGGGTGACGCGGCCGCGGGCGAGGGGACTCCACGGGATCATGCCGACGCCGGTGTGCTCGCAGAAGGGGAGCATCTCGCGCTCCTCCTCGCGTTCGAGCAGGTTGTACTGGTCCTGCATGCTGACGAACTTCGTCCAGCCGTGGCGTTCCGCGGTGTGCTGCATCTCGGCGAACTGCCACGCCCACATGCTGCTCGCGCCGATGTAGCGCGCTTTGCCGGCCTTCACGACGTCGTGCAGGGCCTCCATGGTCTCCTCGATCGGCGTCACCGGGTCGAAGCGGTGGATCTGGTACAGGTCGACGTAGTCCGTGCCCAGCCGGGTCAGGGAGGCGTCGATCTCGTGCATGATCGCCGCGCGGGACAGCCCGGCGCCGTTCCGGCCGGGACGCATCCGGTTGAAGACCTTCGTGAAGACCTGGACGTCCTCGCGCGGAGCCAGCTCGGCGAGGAGCGTGCCGGTGATCTCCTCGCTGCTGCCGTCCGAGTAGACGTTCGCGGTGTCGAAGGTCGTGATGCCGGCCTCGAAAGCGCGGCGGACGAACGGGCGGGCCTCGTCGATGCCGACGCTCCAGGCGTGCGAACCCCGGTCCGGGTCGCCGTACGACATCATGCCGAGGACGACGCTGCTGATCTCGAGCCCCGAGTTGCCGAGGCGCTTCGTGTCGGTGGTCATGCAGTCACTCTGGCATCACGGCCTGTGACGGCGAGCAGGCGGACCTGGAGCGGGGAGTCCTCGGTGACGTCGACCGGGGGCGCGTAGAGGCCGGTGGCCGCGAGGTCCTCGATCTGCGGCTCGAAGTACTCCCACACGGCGCGGACGAGTTCGTCGGGCAGGGACTCCTCGGTGCCGGTCGCCCGAGCGAGGTCCCACGTGTGGATCGTGATGTCGCTCGTCTGCTCGGTGAGGTACTGCGCGGCGGGCACGACGTCGGTGCTGAGGTGCACGGGGGTGTCCTGCGGGGCGTTCCGCCAGGCGTCGGTCGCGGCGGTGGCGAACCGGTGCCACTCGGCCACCAAGTCGTCGCCGATCGGCTCGAGGTCGGCCTGGGCCTGGGCGTAGTCGCACCCGGTCAGGAGCTTCGGGATCCAGCGCTGCTCGTCGACGACGTGGGCGACGAGGTCGCGGGTGGTCCACTCGGAGTCGGGGGTGGGGGCGTCCCAGTCGGCGACGGCGGCGACGCGGCGGCCGAACTCGGCTGCCGCGAGGGCCTGCATCGCGATCCAGTCGGTGGCCATGGTGGTGCTCCTGTTCGTCGTGCGGGCGTGTGCTCTTGGTGCGTGGTGCGTGGTGCGTGGTGCTTGGTGCTTGGTGCTTGTCGTGCAACTCGGGGTGCGGAGTGGGGATTCCCCTCGCTGCCGTCGTACATGCCAACGTTACGCGGGGGAGGCGCGTGGCCGTCGCTCGTCCGCTCGTTCCCGCTGTCTCCCATTCCGTGCCTCGCCTTCGCGCTGCTCCTTGCGCCACCCCCCCCGTGTGCCTCCGTGCGCCCGGTGCGCCCCCGTGCGCCCGGTGCGCCCCGTGCGCCGCGTGCGTGCGCCTCGTTGCGGCTCGTTGCGCTCGTTGCGCCTCGTTGCGCGAGCGGGCGAAATTCCGCACTTTGTCCCCGCCGTTTCCCGGGCATTCCGCCCGCTCGACCACGCTTCCGATCTCGGCCGGGGTCGCTCACACCCTCCGCTCGAGTCCTTGCACGAGCGGGCGAAATGTCCGGCGTGCCACGGGGATCGGCGTGGTGTTTCGCCCGCTCGTCGGCGTGAACGTGGGCCTGGGCCTGGGCCTGGGCCTGTGGTGTCGGCGTGGGCCTGGGCGTCGGCGTGATCGCGGGGATCCGCGTCGACTTCGGTGCCGGCATCGGCGAGCGGGCGGAATGCCTGACGAGCCAGGACGAAGCTCCGGGCTGTTTCGCCCGCTCGTGGTCGGGGGACCGGCGCGGGCAACGAAGAACGCCCCGACTCCGTGCGGAGTCGGGGCGTTCTTCTCGGGTTCGGGGGAGTGCCGCTCGATGCCCTCAGTCAGGCGTTGAGCCAGAGGTGGCTCAGGCCGCCTGGAGGACGAACTGGACGTCGAGGTTGATCGTGACGTCGTTGCCGAGCGTGAAGCCGCCGGCCTCGAGCGCCGCGTTCCAGTTCACACCGAACTCGGTGCGGTCGATCTTCGTGGTCGCCTCGGCGCCGAACTTGACCTGGCCGTAGCCGTCGGTCGTGAAGCCTCCGAGCTCTGCCTTGAGGACAACCGGCTTGGTGACGCCGCGCAGGGTCAAGTCGCCCGCGATGTGCAGGTCGTCGCCCTTCGCCTCGATGCTCGTGGAACGGAAGGTCAGCTGCGGGTGCTCTTCAGTGAGGAAGAAGTCGCTCGTCTTGAGGTGCTGGTCGCGCTGCTCCTGGCCGGTGTTGATCGACGCGACGTCGATGTTGGCCTCGACGGTCGACTCGAGCGGGTTCTCGGCGGTGACGACGGTGGCATCGAACGTCTCGAACTTGCCCTTGACCTTGCTGATGGCGAGGTGGCGGACCGAGAAGGTGACCTCGGAGTGGGTCGGGTCGATCTTCCAGGTACCGGTCTTGTAGCCGGGAACGGTGTCAGCGGTGAGCGTCATGGTGGTCCTTCTTCCGAACGAGAGCCTGCGGTGCGACGCGTTCCATGCGCCTGCATCGAGTTGATACTACGACAGTGTGCACCGTTTTGGTTAAAGCGTCAACCATTGTTCACCCGAGTGTCGCAAACCGCGTGTCGTGGGCTCCTCTGGTGCCGACTTCGAGCAGGCGACGGATGCGGTGCACGAAACGCTCGACCCCGTGATCGAGGTCGTCTGCTGTTGCTCTGACGAGCCACCAGTCGACGTCCTTGAGGTGCTCGCCGCGCGTGAGGTCCTTCCGGAAGCTGGCTGGATCGGAGCGGTGCAGATCGCTCTCGTACTCGATCGCGACCCTGGCATGGGGGTATGCGAGGTCCACACATGCGATCCAGCGCCCGTCGACGACGACATCGTGGTTGAGCGCCGGTTCCTGGAGTCCGCGGCGGACGAGTGCGAGCCGAGTCCGGGTCTCTCCGGGAGACCGTGATCCCCTCCGGATCTCGTCGAGCGCGAGGCGGAGCTTCACGATGCCGCGGATACCGCGTCGTCGTCGGACAGCCTGGGCGAGTTCGTCGAGGGTGGCCCAGCCGAGCCACCCCACGAGCGCGTCCCCGGCGACGATGAGTTCGTCGAGCGTCAACATCGAGCCGAGTGCGACGAACGTGTCGGCCGGAGTGGTCAGCGGCACTCCTCGTGCGACCGTCGCGCTGGCCGACCCGTAGCGGGCCCGATGGCCGACCGTGCCCCGAACCCGGAGGGCCTGATCGGTCCCGATCGTCGTGACGTGCAACCGCCGATCACGTTCGAGACGGCGGGGGAGTGGGACGCCGATGATCGCTGCTGCGGTGACGTGACTGAACACCTGATCGGGGCGGAGTCGAGGAGCGAGCGCCCTTGCGCGTTCGTCCACGGACTCCGGTGGGAACGCTGATCGGATGCCGTGGAACGGGCGGACGAGATCGCGAGCGTCGAGTCGGCCACGCGACACGCCTCGGTGCAGCGCATCCCGGACCCGGAACGAAGCGTCGCGGAGTGCCATCGGGAGTCGGCGTCTTGCGGTCATCTCAACAGCGTGACGGCGAGCCGACGTTGCGAACGGGAATCGTGCCTCGTTTGTGGACGATGGCCGCGCTTGCGCCGCTGTGGAGGGACTTCGGCATCCTCGAGCGGGCGAAACACCGTGCCTGCCGCTTGGCCGCACGGCGGTGTTTCGCCCGTTCGCGGGGCTCGAACGCAAGCAGCTCGGAGACCGCAGTCCAGGGTGGACTCCGAGGCGGGCGGGCGAGTGGGCGAGATGTCCGGGTGTGGCGTCGACACACCCTGACATTTCGCCCGCTCGCGGATCCCCGGACCCGCACGTCGCACCCGGACCCGGCGCCGAACCCAGCACGCCGCTCCCGAACCCAGCACGCCGCTCTCGGACCCGGCGCCGAACCCAGCACGCGGACCCCGGACCCCCGCACCCGGCGCTCGTACACACCCGCGCCGTACCCGCGCCGCGCCGACAGGCACTCGCGGGACCCCTCACGTGCGCGCTCACTCCAGTAGCGTCGGGACCATGGAATTCAGGTACCTGGGCAACTCCGGACTCAAGATCTCCGAGATCACCTACGGCAACTGGCTGACGCACGGCTCGCAGGTCGAGAACGACGTCGCCACCCAGTGCGTACGGGCAGCGCTCGACGCCGGCATCACCACGTTCGACACCGCGGACACGTACGCCAACACCGCCGCCGAGACCGTCCTCGGCGAGGCGCTGAAGGGCGAGCGTCGCCAGTCCCTCGAGGTCTTCACCAAGGTCTACTGGCCGACCGGACCGATGGGGCACAACGACGTCGGCCTCAGCCGCAAGCACATCATGGAGTCGATCGACGGCTCGCTCCAGCGACTGCAGACCGACTACGTCGACCTCTACCAGGCGCACCGCTACGACTACGAGACCCCGCTCGAAGAGACGATGCAGGCCTTCGCCGACGTCGTGCGCCAGGGCAAGGCGCTCTACATCGGCGTCAGCGAGTGGTCCGCCGAGCAGATCCGCGCCGGTGCCGCACTCGCCAAGGAGCTCGGCTTCCAGCTCATCTCGAACCAGCCGCAGTACTCGATGCTGTGGCGTGTCATCGAGGGCGAGGTCGTCCCCGCCTCGAAGCAGCTCGGCCTGTCGCAGATCGTCTGGTCGCCCATCGCGCAGGGCGTGCTCACCGGCAAGTACAAGCCGGGTCAGCCCCTGCCCGAGGGCTCGCGTGCCACGGACGAGAAGGGCGGCGCGGACATGATCAAGCGGTTCATGCGCGACGAGGTCCTCGAAGCCGTCCAGCGCCTGCAGCCGGTCGCCGACCAGGCCGGCCTCACGCTCGCGCAGCTCGCGATCGCGTGGACCCTGCAGAACGAGAACGTCGCCTCGGCGATCGTCGGCGCCTCGCGTCCGCAGCAGGTCACCGACAACGTCAAGGCTGCCGGCGTGAAGCTCGACACGGACGCCCTCGCGGCGATCGACGAGGCACTCGGCGACATCCCGGAACGCGACGCGTCCAAGAACGTGTCCCCGTCGTCGCGCCCCGCGTAGACGCAACCGATCGACGAACGGGAGGCCCGGTACCAGCTGGTACCGGGCCTCCCGTCCGTCGTCCCCGCGCCTCTGGCCACCGCAGCTGACGGATGGTCAACATGAACGGCATGTGTCGCGCCTCTGGCAGGCGCCTGGCAAAGTGCGTACCCCACCCAAACCACCGCGGGAAGCCCCCCGAATCGGGGGCATGACCCGAACCGATACCCCCGTTCTGGTGTCACCCGACACCGGTGCGGTGCGGACCGTGCGCCCCGGCACGATCCCGCGCCTGCTCGCCACCGCGAGGCAACTCGCGTCGTTCGGCACCATCGGTGCCGTCTGCTTCGTCATCGACCTGGGCGTCTACAACCTGCTCCGCGCCACCGTCATGCCGGACGGTCCCATCGCCGCGAAGATCGTGTCGGCCGTCGTTGCGACCTCGGTCGCGTGGATCGGCAACCGCTTCATCACCTTCCGTGCCCAGCGCCAGACCGGCCGCCGCGAGACCGTCCGCGAGGGCCTGCTCTTCGCTGCCACGAACTTCCTCGGCCTCGGCATCGCCGCCGCGTGCCTGTTCGTCTCGCACTACGTCCTCGGCTTCACTTCCACCCTCGCCGACAACGTCGCCGGCAACGGCGTCGGCCTCGTCCTCGGTACCGCGTTCCGGTTCGCCGCGTACAAGGCCTTCGTCTTCCGTCCCACCGACGCACGTCCGAAGGGGTTCCCCGAATGACCATCTCAGCCGTGCTGCTGACGGCCGCAGGGCCGCTGCTCCGACCCGACGAACGCCCCGGCACCACAGGGGACGTCCCGAACCGCGGGACCACGGACGTGCCGACGGGAGGATCGGGGCAGCTCCCGCAGGCCCCCTGGTCGCTGGGCGAGTGGCTCGGCTACTCGACCCTCATCGCGCTGTCCGTGCTGCTCACGATCATCGCGTTGACCACGCTCTGGTGGATGCTGCACGCGTGGCGCTCCCGGGACGCGCTGAAGTCCACCAGCTTCAGCCAGACCCCGCGCCCGGCGGCGCACCGGTTCACGCTCCTGGTCCCCGGGCGGCACGAGCAGGACGTGATGGGGCAGACGCTCGACATGCTCGCGACGCAGGACCACCCCGACTTCGAGATCATCGCGATCGTCGGGGAGGACGACCCGGAGACCGACGCCGTCGTGCGCGCTGCGGCGGCCCGACACCCCTCGTTGATCAAGGTCGTCGTGGACGACACCCTGCCGAAGAACAAACCGAAGGCGATGAACCTGGCGCTCCAGCACGCGACCGGCGACATCGTCGGGGTGTTCGACGCCGAGGACGAGGTCTACCCGAGGCTGCTCTCGCTCGTCGACTCGCGGTTCCAGGAGACCGACGCCGACGTGGTGCAGGGCGGTGTCCAGCTGATGAACTTCAAGTCGAGCTGGTGGTCGCTCCGGAACGTCCTGGAGTACTACTTCTGGTTCCGCTCGCGCCTGCACTTCCACGCGGGGTCGAAGTTCATCCCGCTCGGCGGCAACACCGTCTTCGTCACGCGCTCGCGCCTGGAGTGGTCGAACGGCTGGGACGCGCACTGCCTCGCGGAGGACTGTGAACTCGGGGTGCGGCTCTCCGCCGACGGCGCGAAGGTGGTCGTGGCCTACAGTCCCGAGGCCGTCACCCGCGAGGAGACCCCGCCGACCTTCGCCTCGCTGCTCAAGCAGCGCACGCGGTGGAACCAGGGCTTCCTCCAGGTGCTCGGCAAGGGGGAGTGGAAGAAGCTGCCGTCCTTCCGGCAGCGGTTCTTCGCCCGCTACATGCTCACGATGCCCTTCATCCAGGCCGCGACCGGGTTGCTCATCCCGCTGAGCGTCCTGATGATCCTGTTCGTCAAGGTGCCGACGGCGATCGCCCTCGTGTCGTTCGTGCCGGTGGCGCCGACGCTGATGCTGCTCGCCGTGGAGATCGTCGGGCTGAACGAGTTCGGCCGCCTGTACGGCGAGAAGGTCCGGCTCCGCGACTACGTGCGGCTCGTGCTCGGCCTGGTGCCGTACCAGGTGTTCCTCGCCGCCGCGGCGGTCCGGGCAGTCGTCCGGCACGCCAAGGGCCAGAACGGGTGGGAGAAGACCGAGCACACCGGCCAGCACCGCAGCGGACAGGTGATCGGCTTCGCCTCGGACCTGGACGGATCAGGCGCAGCGTCGTCCGACCGTGAGCTCGCCGGCACCACCACGGGAGGCACCCGATGACCGCCAGCATCACCGACACCACGGGCATCCCGATCCGTGGTGGCACCACCGCACACCGCGCCGGTGTCGGGGCGTGGTTCCGCCGGCACGCAGCCAGCCTGACGTGGTTGCTGCCTGTCGTCGCGGTGACCGTGCTCGTCCAGGCCTGGAACATGTCGGGCACACCGCAGCGCATCGACGACGAGGGGACCTACACCGCACAGGCGTGGGCGATCACGAACCTCGGCGAGCTCACCCACTACACGTACTGGTACGACCACCCGCCGCTCGGATGGATCCAGATCGCCGGGTACACGGGGCTGACCGGGGCGTTCGCGCGGTACCCCTTCGCGGTGGAGGCCGGGCGCGAGGCCATGGTCTTCTTCTCCGCCGTCTCGAGCATCCTGCTGTTCGTCCTGGCCCGACGTCTCGGCGCCGGACGGATCACGGCGGCCGCGGCCGGACTCGTCTTCGCGCTGTCACCGCTCGCGCTGCAGTACCACCGCACGGTGTACATCGACAACGTCGCGACGCCGTGGCTGCTCGCCGCGTTCGTCCTCGTGCTGAGCCGTCGCCAGCAACTCGCCGGGTTCGCCGGTGCCGCTGCCTGTCTCGGCATCGCGGTGTTGTCCAAGGAGACCTACCTGCTCGCGCTGCCGTTCCTCATCTGGATGGCCGTGCGTCGCGCCGACAAGAGCACCCGCCGGTACACGCTCAGCGTCGCCGGGGCCGTGCTCGTGCTGATCGGCGGCGGGTACCTGCTGCTCGCCGCGGTGAAGGGCGAACTCGCGCCGGGCGCCGGGCGAGTCAGTCTGTGGGAGGGCGTCACCTACCAGCTCGGGTCGCGGACCGCTTCCGGATCGGTGTTCGACGGGGGCAGCTTGGCGAACGAGGCCGCCGCGCAGTGGTGGGCACTCGATCCGGTGTTCATCGTGCTCGGTTCGGTCGCAGCCCTCGTCGGGCTGTTCCTGCGACGGGTCCGACCGATCGCCGCGATGCTCGTGTTCCTGCTCGCGGTGATGTTCCGGCCGAACGGGTACCTGCCGGTGCCCTACGTCATCATGCTCATCCCGTTCGCAGCGCTCCTCGTCGCGTACACCGTCGAGCGTGCCGTCCTGACGATCGCCGGTCGGGTCCACACCCGGGGCCGGTTCGGCCCGAGGACCCGCCGCGGCCTCGGCATCACCTGGGCCGTCGTCACGGCTGCGGCGCTCGTCGTCGCGGTGCCGCTGTGGGGGACGCAGCTGCGCGGGTTCCTGCTCGGCAACCTCGACCTGCCCATGCAGCAGGCCGAGCAGTGGGTGGGCGACAACGTGCCGAAGTCCTCGCGTCTGCTGGTCGACGACGCCATGTGGGTCGACCTCGTGGACGACGGCTTCGCCCGGAACAACGTCGTCTGGTACTACAAGCTCGACACCGACGGAGCGGTGGAACGGCAGTCCCCGAACGGCTGGAAGGACTCGGACTACGTCATCACGACGGACTCCATGCGCACCGGCGGCAACTCGTCCACCGACGTGCGGCAGGCGATCGAGAACTCCACGGCCGTCGCGACCTTCGGCACCGGTGACCAGCAGGTCGAGGTCCGCCGGATCCACGCCGAGGGAGCCAGTGCCGCCGAGACCGCGATCACCCGGGCCACCGACATACGGAAGACCCTGGGGACCGAGCTCGCCTCGAACCCGGCCCTGCGTGCGGACGACGGCACGAAGTCGCAGTTCCGCGCCGGACAGGTCGACTCGCGGGCGATGATCGCGCTCGGACAGGTGCTCGCCGACCAGGACGTGCGGGTCGACCGGTTCACCCCGCGCACCGGGGAGGCCGGCCAGCCGTTCCGCACCGTCGTCCTGCACACGAGCGACGACGCCTCGGCCACCCGGGTCGCTCGGACCTTCGACGCGATGTCCCCGGCGTTCCGACCGGACACGGTCGAGCGCGAGGGAGCACGGCTCACGGTGACGTACGCCCCGGCCGACCCGACGACGACCGCGACGGGCGCCTCGTGACCCCCGATCGCTCGGCCGAGCTGGCCGAGCTGGCGTTGGGCGAGCGGGCGTTGGGCGAGCGGGCGTTGGGCGAGCGGGCGTTCCGCGAGCGGGCGAAATGCCCGGAGAGCTCCGGCGCTGACCCCGGTATTCCGCCCGCTCGCCGGATCGGCCGCGGAACTGTTCACCGCGAACGAGTCGGGGCGGAACGCCTGCTCCGCGAGCGGGCGAAATGCCCGGAGGGCTCCGGCGCTGACCCCGGTATTCCGCCCGCTCACCCGGCGGTCTCCGCAGGCCCGGCGGCCACACGACCCGCACGACCCGCACGAACCACACGACCCGCACGGCCCACACGAACCGCACCTCGACACGACAACTGCACGCCAACCGCACCTCGACCCGAAGGAGCACCATCATGACCGCACGCACCACGAACCGCCGCCGAACCGTCGTCGTCGGAGCGCTCGCCGCCGCACTCATCGCCTCGACGGTCGGTCTCGCCGCCCCACAGACCGCCTCCGCCGCGACCGCTGACCAGGGCTGGCTCCGTGTCGGGCACCTGTCGCCGGACACCAAGGGCGTCGACGTCGAGCTGTCCAGCCTCGCCGGGGGCAAGACCGTCTTCGAGCTCGACGACGTCACGTACGGCCAGGTCAGTCCGTACGAGAAGCTGCCGGTCGGCACCTACGTCCTGTCGATGCGCGCCGCCGACGCCCCCGACTCCACCCCGGTCATCTCCACCGACGTCACCGTGCAGGAGGGCGACGCCAGCACCGTCGTCGCCTACGGCAAGAACGACGGTCTGAAGACGACCGCGTTCACCGACGACCTGCAGCAGCCCGGCGACGGCAAGGCGAAGCTCCGGCTCGTGCAGGCCGCCACCACCGCGAAGCGTGTCGACGTGCAGACCTCCGAGGGGACCCCGATCGCCGAGGACGCCACCTTCGGCACCGCCACGAAGTACGCCACGGTCGACGCCGGCAAGTGGTCGCTCGACGTCTCCGGCAGCGGCCAGCGGGGCACCGCGAAGGTGGACCTCGCCGGCAACACCGTCTCGACCCTGTTCGTCCTCGACGACAGCGACGGCAACCTGACCGTCGTGCCCGTGACGGACGCCGCGGCGACCGCAGCCACCCCGTCCGGCGGCGTGCAGACCGGCGGTGGCGGCGCAGCCGCTGACCGACCGGTGACCGAGGCGGTCCACGCGGCCGTCGCGATGCTCCGCTCGCTGTTCCGCTGACGCCCCGGACTGGAGGCGCGGATCACGTGCGCCGCACGGCCCACGTGATCCGCGCCTCCCCTTCGACCCCCACCACCATCCCCGGAGAGGCAGGCCAGCATGACCCGCAGGACCTGGATACCGGTCGCCGCCGCGGCGGCGGTCATCGTCGCCGTCGTGGTCGCGATCGTCGCGGTCCGCCCCTGGTCGTCGAACACGGTGACCGCCGACCGCGGCACGGCGACCCCGACCTCGACCACCGCGCCCGACGCGGCGCGCTCGCCGCAGCAGCTGCGGTCGGCGTTCCTCGACCGCTACGTCGAGGGCGGGCGCGTCGTCCGGACCGACCAGGGCGGTGACACCGTCAGCGAGGGGCAGGCGTACGGCTTGCTCATCGCCTACGCGAACGACGACCGTGCGCGCTTCGACGCGATCTGGGAGTGGACGGAAGCGCACCTGCTCACCGACGACGACCTGTTGGCGTGGCGGTGGACGTCCGGTGAGGGCGTCGCCGACGAGCAGTCCGCGAGCGACGCCGACCTCGACGCAGCCCGGGCCCTGGTGCTCGCGGGGAAGGCCTGGGACGACGACCGGTACACCGCCGCGGGCAAGCGCATCGCAGCGGCGATCCTCCAGCACGAGACGGCCCGGACCGACCTCGGCACCATCCTGCTGCCCGGACCGTGGGCGGATCAGGAGCCCTACCGGTACAACGCCTCGTACGCCTCGCCCGCGGCCTTCTCGGTGCTGGCGGACGCCACCGGGGACGACCGCTGGAACGCGCTGAACCGGGGTTCGCGCGCCGTGACCGCGGCCGTACTGGACGCCTCCGACCTGCCCAGCGACTGGTCCCAGGTGCACGCCGACGGATCGGTGGACCCGATGCCGGCGGTCGGTGCGGACGGGCGCGTGCTCTACGGGTACGACGCGATGCGGACCCCGCTCCGCTACGCCGAGGCGTGTTCGGCGCCGGACCGGGAGCTCGCGGCGGCACTCGCGCCCACACTCGGACGGACGACCCAGCTCGCCTCGCAGCTCGACCTCGGTGGTGCCCCGGTGACGCGGGACACGAACGCGCTGGCCTACACCGCGCGGGCCGCGGCCGAGCAGGCCGCCGGATCCTCCGGTGCGGCTGCCGCCGACCTCGAGCGGGCCGACCGGACGGCGGCGACCACGCCGACGTACTACGGGGACGCCTGGCTGGCCATCGGCTCGACCATGCTGACCTCCGACGTGCTCGGGGGTTGTGCCGACGACGTGGGAGGCGGCTCGTGAGCGGCCGTCGGAGCGCCGGGCGCGTCTCGGCCATCCGGCGCCGAGGCGTGGTGATCGGTGCCGTGGTCGCCGCAGTCGTGGTGGTCGGGGGTGTGGCCGGAGTGGCGGTCGCGTCGAGCGTCGGCGGTGGCGCGTCATCGGCGCCGTCCGCGCCGCAGTCCTCGTCGTCGTCTTCGTCGTCGTCTTCGTCTCGTTCTTCTTCGTCGTCCTCGGGTACGGGAACCGAGGGGTTCCAGGATCCGGCCGCACCGGAGGCCCGCTCGACGGCCACCCCGGTCAGCGTGTCGATCCCGGCCATCGGGGTGCGGTCCTCACTCGAGGACCTGCACCGCGGCGCGGCCGGGGAACTCGACCCGCCCGTCGACTGGGACAGCGCGGGCTGGTTCAGCGACGGCATCGTCCCCGGCGAGGTCGGCCCCGCCGTCATCGCCGGTCACGTCGACAGCCCCACGAGCGCCGCGGTCTTCTTCCGGCTCGACGAACTGGTCGCCGGCGACGAGGTCCGTGTCCGGATGTCCGACGGCAGCACCCGCACCTTCACCGTCGACCGCTCCGAACGGGCCGCGAAGGCGGCGTTCCCGACGAGCGACGTCTACGGGCCCACCCCCACGCCCCAACTCCGACTCATCACCTGCGACGGCACGTTCGACACCGCCACCGGGCACTACACGGACAATCTGATCGTGTTCGCAGACCTCTCGTCGGATTGACCCACCATGCCAGCGATACATTCGACCTGGAGCACGAGGAGCACCATGAGCGAGACCCTGGTCATCATCCCGACCTACGACGAAGCCGAGAACGTCCGGCCCATCGTCGAGCGCACGTTGGCCGCGACCGACGACACCGTGCACGTGCTCGTCGTCGACGACGACTCACCCGACGGCACCGGCGACATCGCCGACACCATCGCCCGCGAGACCGACCGGGTGCACGTCATGCACCGCACCGTGAAGGACGGCCTGGGCGGGGCGTACCTGTCCGGCTTCGCGTGGGGCCTGGAGCACGGCTACGCCAAGCTCGTCGAGATGGACGCCGACGGCTCCCACCACCCCGAGTACCTGCCCTGGATGCTCGAGCTCGCCGACTCGAACGACCTGGTGCTCGGCTCCCGGTGGATCAAGGGCGGCAAGGTCGAGAACTGGCCCTGGTACCGCCTCCTGCTCTCCCGTGGCGGGAACCTGTACACGCGGCTCGCCCTGGGCATCGCGGTGCGGGACGCCACCGGCGGGTTCCGGGTGTTCACCTCGAAGGCGTTCGAGCGGATCGACCTGGCGGGTGTGGCGTCGAAGGGGTACTGCTTCCAGGTGGACCTGTGCTGGCGTGCGCTCGAGGCGGGCCTGCGGGTCGTGGAGACCCCGATCACGTTCACCGAGCGGGAGTTCGGCGTCTCGAAGATGAGCGGGAACATCGTGCGCGAGAGCCTGGCGCTCGTGACGAAGTGGGGCATCGACCGCCGCATCCGCGAGACCCGTTCGCTCGTGAAGGACCACCGCAAGCTGCCCTCCGTGCGGAAGAACGCGCACGCGGTTCCCGACCACGCTGCCTGAGCACGAGCGCACGAACGGCGACGGACCCAGGGGGTTCGTCGCCGCTCCTGTGCGAGGGGTCTCCGGCCAGCGCAGCGCGAGGCCCTTTGGTCAGCGCAGCACGACCACGCCGCGGCCGCGGAAGCGGACGACGCCGGCATCGACCTCGGTCGCGCCGAAGCCGTAGAGCTCTTCGCCGACGGCGTCGGGCACGGGGACCTCGGCCGCGTCGTCGGCGAAGTTCACCACGACGTGGACCGGCGCCACGTCGGGGCCGAGCAGACCGCGGGTGAGCACCAGCCAACGGCGGTCCTCGCTGAAGCGGACGGCGTTCGCCTCGTAGCGGTGGTCGACGAACGCCTGGTCGGTGCGTCGCAGGGCGATGAGCACCCGGTAGGCACGAAGGATCGCAGCCCCGCGCTCCGAGCTGACGTCGGCCCAGTCGAGCTTGGAGTTGGTGAACGTCGTCGGGTCCTGCGGGTCCGGCACGGCGGACTCGTCCCACCCGTGCTCGGCGAACTCGGCGATGCGCCCTTCGGCGGTGGCCTTGCCGAGCTCGGGCTCCGGGTGCGAGGTGAAGAACTGCCACGGCGTCGAGGCCGCGAACTCCTCGCCCATGAACAGCATCGGCGTGAACGGTCCGAGCAGCGTCAGGGCCGCGGCGATCACGAGCCCTTCGTCGTCGAGCGTCGCGGCCAGCCGGTCGCCGGCAGCGCGGTTGCCGATCTGGTCGTGGTTCTGGTTCGCGACGACCAGGGCCGTCGCGGGGGAGGTCCCGCGGTCGATCGGCCGTCCGTGGCGCTTGCCGCGGAACGACGACCAGGTGCCGTCGTGGAAGAAGCCGTCCTCGAGCACCTTCGCGAGCGCCGACAGCGGGGCGAAGTCGGCGTAGTAGCCGTTCGTCTCGCCGGTGAGCGCCACGTGCACGGCGTGGTGGAAGTCGTCCGACCACTGCCCGGCGAGGCCGTACCCGGCGGCTTCACGCGGCCGGAACATCACCGGGTCGTTGAGGTCGGACTCCGCGATGAGCGACAGCGGACGACCGATGAACGACGAGTAGGCGTCGGTCTCGTCGGCCATCGATGCCAGCACGTGCGGCCGTGTGGTGTCGCGGATCGCGTGCACGGCGTCGAGCCGGAGCCCGTCGACGTGGTGGTCGCGGAACCACATGCGCACGTTGTCGAGGACGTACCGACGGACCTCGGGGTGCTCGACGTTCACCGAGTCGCCCCAGGTGTTGCCGAGTCCGGCCAGCAGGTACGGGCCGTACAGCGGCAGGTAGTTGCCGCTCGGTCCGAGGTGGTTGTAGACGACGTCCTGGATGACCCCGAGCCCCAGCGCGTGCGCGGTGTCGACGAACCGGTCGTAGGCGTCCGGGCCGCCGTACGGAGCGTGCACGGAGAACCAGCCGACCCCGTCGTAGCCCCAGTTCCACTCGCCGTTCACGGCGTTGACGGGGAGCAGCTCGACGAACTCGACCCCGAGCTCGACCAGGTGGTCCAGCTTCTGGGCGGCGGCGTCGAGCGTGCCCTCGGGCGTGTAGGTCCCGATGTGCATCTCGTAGATCACGGCACCGCGGGCGGGGCGACCGGTCCACGACTCGTCGGTCCACGCGAACCGCGCGGGGTCGACGACTTCGGACGGGCCGTGCACGCCCTCGGGCTGGTACCGGCTGCGCGGGTCCGGTCGGACCGCGTCGTCGTCGCCGATGCGGAACCCGTACCGGGCGCCGACGACCGGCATCACGGCGTCGGTGGACCACCAGTCGTCGTCGCCCTTGGCGAGCGGGTACTCGACGTCGTCGACGACGAGCCGGACGCTGTCCGGCTCGGGCGCCCAGACGGCGTAACGGTCGGGTGCGGTCATGCGTGACCCTCCAGGATGTCGATCTCGGCCTGCGCGTCGGACCCGTTGGCGTCCGTCGTGCTGTCGGCGGCGGGCCGGGAGGCACCGCTCGCGTCGGACACGGCGGTGACCGCGTCGGCGTGGCCGGCTGCACCGACCGCGTCGGCGGGCACGAGCAGCGCGACCGGGTAGGTGGTGAGCAGGTCGGCCAGCGCGATCCCGCGGCTGGCCGGGATGCGTCGACCGGTGAGCAGGTCGACGCGGTCGACGGGGACGGCGTGCACCAGCGTGTCGCCCCAACCGCCGACCCGGCCGAGGCCGACCGGCAGACGCGTCGCGATCGTCACCGCACCCCCGCGGTCGAACGCGATGACGTGGTCCGCCGCGCTGCCCGTGGCCTCGAGCTCGAGGTACCGGGTGAACAGCTCCGGGTGGTCCCGACGGATCCGCAGTGCACGGGCCGTGACCAGGAGTTTCGCGGCACCGTCGATGCCGATCGCAGGAAGGTCCTCGGGGCCGTCGTCGTCGGGGCCGTCGAGTTCAGCGAGCACGTGGCGGCGCTCGGCGTAGTCGACGGGGCGGCGGTTGTCGGGGTCGACGAGCGATCGGTCCCAGAACTCCGTGCCCTGGTAGACGTCGGGGACGCCGGGTGCGGTGAGCTGGACGAGCTTCTGGGCCAGACCGTTCGACCAGCCGGCTGCGTCGATCTGCGCATCGATCGCGTCGAGCACGGCGACCACGTCCGGGTTGTCGAACGCGGCGTCGACGATCGCGTGCATCTGCTGCTCGAACGCCTCGTCGGGCTCTGTCCAGGTGGTGCTGTCACCGGCTTCGCGAGAGGCCTTCTCGGCGTACGCGTGCAGACGCTCACGGCTGGCTGGCCGGGCGCCGACGATCGCCTGCCAGAGCAGGTCGGCGAACACGCGGTCCTGCAACGGTACGAGCGACTGCAGACGCTCGAGCGTGGCGGCCCACTCGTCACCGAGCTCGGCCAGCACCGCGATGCGGGCGCGGGTGTCCTCGCTGCGCTTCGTGTCGTGCGTGGTGAGCGTCGTCATGGTGTGCGGCCAGCTGCCGAGCCGTTCGCGCTGGGCCCGGTGGAAGTCCGCCACCGAGACCGCGAAGACGCTCGGGTCGCCGCCGACCTCGCTCAGGGACGACAGGCGCGAGGTGCGGTAGAACGCCGTGTCCTCGACGCCCTTCGCCATCACCATGCCGCTGGTCTGCTGCAGTCGGACCGCCGCGGCGTTCGTCGGGTCGACGAGTGCCGGTGCGATCCGGTCGATCACGTCGTCGAGGTCCGGGCGGGCTTCGGCGGCGCGCTCGAGCGCGGTGATGAGGTGGTGGGCACCCTCGGGCAGGTACGTGCGGTACACGTCGAACGACGCCACGATCTCGGCAACGGCGTCGACGATCCGCTCGTGCGTGATCGTCTCCGTCACGGCGCTCGGTGCGAGCAGGCGTGCGAGCCGCTCGACCTCGCTGCCGAGGATGCCGTCCGCGATGCCCCGTCGGGTGTCGTGCGTGAGCTCCTGCCAGTCGGTCGGTTCGGCGCCCGACGCCGCGGTCAGCGCCTGCTCGCCCGCGGGGTCGACGAACACGCGGTCGAGCACTCCGAGGGCGTCGTACCCGGTGGTGCCGTCGACCGGCCACGAGCTCGGCAGCTGCTCACCAGGCTCGAGGATCTTCTCGACGAGGGTGTAGGCCCCGCCGGTCAGCTCCGCCAGGTCCTGCAGGTAGCCCGCCGGGTCGTACAGCCCGTCCGGGTGGTCGATGCGCAGGCCGTCGACGAGTCCGTCGCGGAACCAGCCGCCGATGACCCCGTGCGAGGCCGCGAAGACCTCGGGCTCCTCGACGCGGATCGCCGCGAGGGTGTTCACCGCGAAGAACCGGCGGTAGTTCAGGTCGTGGTCGGCGCGCTTCCAGTGCACGAACGCGTAGTGCTGGCGGCCGTGCACGGTCTCGACGGTGTCGCCGTCGTGCACCGTTCCGGGGGCGGTGGGGTAGGCGGTCTCGCCGACGCGGAGCACCGGACGCTCGCCGTCGGAGGTGTCGAGCGTGACCGCGTCGAGCAGCCGGTCGTCGAGCACGGGGACCCGGAGCTTGCCGTCGCCGGCTTCCCAGTCCACGTCGAACGCCCAGGCCACGGGCGAGCCCTGCCCGAGTTCGAGCAGGGACCACCACCACGGGTTCGACTCGGGGGTCGCGACGCCGACGTGGTTCGGCACCACGTCGACGATGACCCCGAGACCGACGGCGTGCGCGGCCTCGGCCAACGCACGCATGGCCTGGTCGCCACCGCGGTCGGTGTCGACCCGCGTGTGGTCGACCACGTCGTAGCCGTGGTTCGACCCGGACTCGGCCTGCAGCACCGGCGACAGGTACAGCCAGTCGGCGCCGAGGTCGTGCACGTAGTCGACCAGGTCGCGCGCGGCGTCGAGGTCGAAGTCGGCGGAGACCTGCAGGCGGTAGGTCGAGGCGGGGACGCGGTGCGCTGCGCCGGGCGTTCCGGCGGTCATCGTGCGGCTCCGCTCGGTGCGGTGGACCCGGCCGGGTTGGCCGGGGTCACGGCGTCCTGCGGGGCGGACGGTGCGGGAGCGCCGTCCTGCTCGGCGTCGACCGGGGTGACCGTGACCTCGTGGTCGGGCTCGGCACGCAGCACGATCATCGAGCGCGCGGGGACGTCGAGCGGGGTGCCCGCATCGAGCACCTCGTCGCGGGCGCCGGGGTCGGCGGTGTCGATCCGGACGGTCCAGCCGGGGGAGTACTCCTCGGGTGGGAGTGTGAAGGTCACGACGTCGTCGTGGGCGTTGAAGTACGTGATGAAGCCGACGTCGGTGACGCGCTCACCACGGGCGTCGCGTCCGCGGATGCCCTCGCCGTTCAGGTACATGCCGACGCTCTTGCCGAAGCCGGAGTCCCAGTCCTCGGGGTCCATCGCGTCGCCCGAGGGGGTCAGCCACACCACGTCGGGCAGCGGCTCGCCCTCGCCACGTCGGACCGGACGGCCGTTGAAGTACCGGGTCCGGCGGAACGTGGGGTGGTCGTGCCGCAGCTTCACCACGTCGGCGGTGAACTGGATGAGGTCCTCGTCCGCGCTGTCCCAGTCGATCCAGCTGAGCTCGGAGTCCTGCGCGTAGACGTTGTTGTTGCCGGACTGCGACCGGCCCAGCTCGTCGCCGTGCGCGATCATCGGCACACCCTGGCTCAGGAGCAGGGTCGCCAGGAAGTTCCGGCGACGCTGCAGCCGCAGGGCGTTCACGGCCTCGTCGTCGGTCGGGCCCTCGGCCCCGGAGTTCCACGACCGGTTGTGGCTCTCGCCGTCGTTGTTGTCCTCGCCGTTGGCCTCGTTGTGCTTCTCGTTGTAGGCCACCAGGTCGTACAGCGTGAAGCCGTCGTGCGCGGTGATGAAGTTGATGCTCGCCTTGGGCGTGCGGCCGTCGTGCTCGTAGAGGTCGGCCGAGCCGGAGATGCGGGAGGCGAACTCGCCGAGCGTCGACGATTCACCGCGCCAGAAGTCACGGACGGTGTCGCGGTACTTGCCGTTCCACTCGGACCACTGGGGCGGGAAGTTGCCGACCTGGTAGCCGCCGGGGCCGACGTCCCACGGCTCGGCGATGAGCTTGACCTGCGACACGATCGGGTCCTGCTGCACCAGTTCGAAGAACGCCGACAGTCGGTCCACCTCGTAGAACTCCCGGGCGAGCGCCGAGGCGAGGTCGAAGCGGAACCCGTCGACGTGCATCTCGGTCACCCAGTAGCGGAGCGAGTCGAGGATGAGCTGCAGCGAGTGCGGGTGCCCGACGTTGAGCGAGTTCCCCGTGCCCGTGTAGTCCATGTAGAACTTCTTGTCGTCGTCGACCAGGCGGTAGTAGGCCGCGTTGTCGATGCCGCGGAACGACAGCGTCGGGCCGAGGTGGTTGCCCTCGGCGGTGTGGTTGTAGACGACGTCGAGGACGACCTCGATACCGGCGCGGTGCAGCTCGCGCACCATCGTCTTGAACTCCTGGACCTGCTGGCCCTGGTCGCCCGACGACGAGTACGCCGAGTGCGGCGCGAAGAAGCCGATGGTGTTGTAGCCCCAGTAGTTCGACAGCCCCTTGTCCTGCAGGGTCGAGTCGTTCACGAACTGGTGCACCGGCATGAGCTCGAGCGTGGTGACGCCGAGGCGCTGCAGGTGCTCGATGACGGCGGGGTGGGCGACGCCGGCGTAGGTGCCGCGCTGCTCTTCCGGCACGTCCGGGTGCGTCTCGGTGAGCCCCTTGACGTGCGCTTCGTAGATGACGGTCTCGCCGTACGGCGTGCGCGGCGGACGATCCCCCTGCCAGTCGAAGAAGGGGTTGATCACGACGCCCTTCATCATGTGCGACGCGGAGTCCTCGTCGTTGGTCGAGTCCGGGTCGCCGAACGTGTACGAGAAGAGGGACTGATCCCAGTCGATCTCGCCGCTCGTCGCCTTGGCGTACGGGTCGAGCAGGAGCTTCGACGGGTTGCAGCGCGCGCCGTTCTCGGGGTCGTACGGGCCGTGCACGCGGAAGCCGTACTCCTGCCCGGGGCCGATGTTGGGGAGGTACGCGTGCCAGACGTAGGCGTCGACCTCGAGCAGGCGGACGCATTCTTCGTTGCCGTCGGAATCGAACAGACAGAGTTCGACGCGCTCGGCGACCTCGGAGAACAGCGCGAAGTTCGTGCCGCTCCCGTCGTAGGTCGCCCCGAGCGGGTACCGGTTTCCGGGCCAGGTGTGCAAACGGTCCTCCAGGTGTGGGTGCGGCCAACATATCGGCGGCGCTCGTCCGCGTCCGCAGACAAGCCCCAGCTGTGGATGCCCACTGCGCCCCGCGGCCTGTGGAGGAAGGGACGAGTAGCGTCGCGCGCATGGCCAACATCGTCTCGAAGATCGCAGACCAGGTCCGCCCGCTCGGGGTCTCCACGAACTACGGAGAACCCGTCGAGGTCGGCGACCAGACCCTCATCCCCGTGTCCGTCAGCTGGTTCGGCTTCGGAGGCGGCGGGGACGACGAGAACGGTGGCGGCGGTGGCGGCGGCCTGTCGGCCCCCGTCGGCGCCTACGTCCGCCGCCCGGGCAAGGACCTCGCGTTCGAGCCGAACCCGATCTCGTTGATCGTCGTCGGCATCCCGTTCGTGTGGGTGGCCGGGCGTGTCCTCCGCAAGCTGGTGCGCGCGCTCAAGAAGTGACCCCCTGACGGACGGGAGGCCCGTGGCGACGCCGCCACGGGCCTCCCGTCCGTCACGCGGTCGCGACCGCGTCTAGACTGCTGGCACACACACGGGAGTCCGGGACCGCCGGGCTGAGAGGGAGCGATCGGCGCTCCGACCGTCGAACCTGATCCGGATCATGCCGGCGCAGGGAGGAGTCAGCAGCATGCCTTCAGGCACGTCCACAACCGTCACCACCGCTCCGCGGCGATCGCTGCGTTGGCGGGTCGTCGACATCGTCGTCGCGAGTGTCCTCGCGGTGGCCCTCGGAGTCGTCTTCCGGCTCTGGGAGTTCGGCTACGAACCCATCAGCGCCGTCATGGACCTCGTGCTCCCCGGCACCAAGGCCCTGTTCGGCGGGGTCTGGCTGCTCGCCGGCCCGATCGTCGCGATCGTCGTCCGCAAGCCCGGCGCCGCGCTCTACGGCGAGATGGTCGCCGCCTCGGTCGAGGCGTTGTTCGGCACCCAGTGGGGATGGCTCACGCTCGAGGCCGGGCTCGTCCAGGGCCTCGGCGCGGAGATCGTCCTCGCGCTCTTCCTGTACCGCGTCTACCGCCTGCCGGTCGTCGTGCTCGCCGGTGCCGCGGCCGGACTCGCGCTCGGCATCAACGACACCGTCCTCTGGTACCCGGGGCTCGACGTCGCCTTCAAGGTCGTCTACGTGATCTGTGCGGTGATCTCCGGCTCCGTGATCGCGGGGGCGGGTTCGTGGCTCATCGTCCGGGCACTCGCCCGCACCGGGGTGCTGTCGTCCTTCGCGGCCGGCCGCGAGCACAGCCGTCGCGAACCCCGCGCCCTGGTGTGACCGTGCCCGCTCCGTCGGTGACGTCCCCTTCCGCCGGCGGCGACGCCGGCGCAGGTGTCGGCGTCCGCGGGGCACGCATCGTGTTCCGCGGCTGGGGATGGCGGTACCCGGAGCGGGACGCCTGGGCTGTCCGCGACGTCGACCTGACCGTCGAGCCGGGGGAGCGGGTCGCCGTCGTCGGGCCGTCCGGTGCCGGCAAGTCGACGCTCCTGCGAGCCGTCGCCGGCGTGCTGCCCGACGAACCCGACGCCACCGACGACACGGCTGCTTCGGTGCAGGGAACGCTCCTGGTCGACGAGGCCGACCCCCGCGCGGTCCGCGGGCGTGTCGGTCTCGTCATGCAGGACCCCGAGGCCCACACCGTGATGTCCCGCGTCGGCGACGACGTGGCCTTCGGCTGCGAGAACGCCGGCGTCCCCCGGGACGAGACCTGGGACCGGGTGGGGACGGCGCTCGACGTCGTCCGCCTCGACCTGCCGCTCGACCGCTCCACCGCGCAGCTGTCCGGAGGGCAGCGGCAGCGGTTGGCGCTCGCGGGCGTGCTCGCGATGCGGCCGGGTGCGCTCGTGCTCGACGAACCCTGCGCGAACCTCGACCCGGACGGCGTGGCGCAGGTGCACGATGCCGTCCGGGCACTGCTCGACGAGACCGGGGCGACGCTGCTCGTGGTGGAGCACCGGATCGGCACCTGGCTGGACCTGGTCGACCGGCTCGTGCTGCTCGAACCAGCCGGCGGCGTGGTCGCGGACGGTCCGCCGGCCCAGGTGCTGGCGGACCACGGCGAGGCGCTGACGGCCGCCGGGGTGTGGGTGCCCGGAGTCGAGCCGGAGCGCGGTTCGGCCCGGCAGCGGCGTGCGCGGCGCCGAGCGGGCGAAATGCCCGGGGCGTCGGACGGGGCGACCGCGGCATTCCGCCCGCTCGGCGAAGGGACGCGTGGCGAGGGGGTGCCCGGTCAGGGGGAGCGTGGCGCGGGGGAGTTCGGCGCGGGGGCAGAGGTGCTGCTCGAGGCTCGGGGGCTCGGCACGGCCAGGGGGAAGCAGACGGTCGGGAACGGCATCGACCTCGGACTCCGGACCGGGCAGGTCCTCGCCGTCACCGGACCGAACGGCGTCGGCAAGTCGACGCTCGGGCTGACCCTCGCGGGCCTGCTCCCACCGGCTGCCGGCGACCTCCGTGCCACGGATGCCCTCGCCGACGGCATCGGCGCAGCGCCCCACGCCTGGACGAGCCGCGAACTCGCCGCCCGGATCGGCACCGTGTTCCAGGACCCGGAGCACCAGTTCGTCGCCCGCTCCGTCCGCGAGGAGGTCGAAGCGGGCCCCCGGGCGCTCGGTGCGCCTGACGCCACAGAACGGGCTGCAGCGCTCCTCGACGAGTTCGGGCTCGGACACCTGGCGGACGCCAACCCCTTCACCCTGTCCGGAGGCGAGCAGCGACGACTCGCGATCGCCTCGGTCATCGCTGCCCGGCCGCCGGTCGTCGTGCTCGACGAACCCACCTCCGGGCAGGACCGAGCCACGTGGCAGGCCGTCGTCGGGCGGCTCGGAGCACTCGCCGACGCCGGCACCGCGGTGGTCGCGGTCACCCACGATCGCGACCTCGTCCGGGCACTCGACGCCGACGAGGTCGTGCTCGGGCCGGACGGCGGCCGGACGGTCGGGCGCGACCAGGGGCCGTCGGTCGCGACCATCCCGGGGACGGGACCGACAGGCGGAAGCCGCCCCGGGCCTCCAGACCGGACCGACACGGACGACCGGACGGACGCGGCGGACGGAACCGACCGGACGAACCCGGCGCGACGACCGCTGCCGGCCCGCGCGACCGGCATCCCCGGCGTCCAGCCGGTCGCGTCGCTCGTCGGTGTGCTCGCCCTCGGCGTCTGCCTGGTGCTCAGTCTCGACGTCGTCTCCGCCACCGTCGCCCTGGCGCTCGAACTCGCGCTCCTGCCGCTCCTGCGCCTGCCCCTCCGGATCCTGCTGCTCCGACTCGCGCCGGTGCTCGTCGCGGTTCCGCTGACGGCGGTGAGCATCGCGCTGTACGGCAGGCCCTCGGGTCGGGAATGGTTCGACCTCGGGTTCGCGCACGTCACCGACGGGTCGCTGACGCTCGCGTTGGCGACCGCGCTCCGGGTCCTCGCGGTGGGGGTGCCTGCCATCGCGCTCTTCGTGCGGGTCGACCCGACCGACCTGGCCGACGGGCTCGCGCAGGTGCTGCGGCTGCCCGCACGCTTCGTGCTCGGGGCGCTCGCCGCCGTCCGGATGATGACCTTGCTCGTCGACGACTGGCGACAGCTCGCGATGGCGCGACGGGCCCGAGGGCTGGCCGACTCCGGACGGCTGCGTCGCGGAGCGACCATGGCGTTCGCGTTGCTCGTGCTCGCGCTCCGCCGAGCGACGACCCTGGCGGTGGCGATGGAGTCGCGGGGGTTCGGTGCTCCCGGACGGCGGACCTGGGCGCGCGTTGCGCGATTCGCCGGTCCGGAGTGGGCGATGGTGGCGGTGCTGGTGGGGATCGGCGTGGTGTCGATCGCGGTCGCGGTGAACACGGGGACGTGGCGTGCCTGACGCGGAGCGCCCAGCCGGCACGGCCGCCCGCGACCGGGTGCCCGGAACGGCTGCCGGCGACAGCCCGCCCGGCACGGCCGCCGGTGACCTCGCCCCCGGCCTCGCCGCTGCAGCCGCCGGTGTCGCCGCTGCCTCGGGCCGTCGCGCCGTCGTGCTCATCGACGGCCGGTCCGGCACGGGCAAGACCACCCTCGGCGCGCAGGTCGCAGAGCAGCTCGGTGCGCAGCTCGTGCACCTCGACGACCTCTACCCGGGGTGGGACGGCCTGCGCGCGGCTGCCGATGCCGTGGTGACGGACGTCCTCGGAGCGCCGAGCGGGTACCGACGCTGGGACTGGGAGGCCGATGGGCCCGCCGACTGGGCGTCGGTGGACCCCGACCTACCGATCGTGGTCGAGGGCTGCGGCGCGTTGTCGCGGGCATCGGCACCGCTGGCGTCGCTGCGGGTGTGGCTCGAATCCGACGACGCCGTGCGGTGGGACCGGGCGATCGGACGCGACGGCGAGGTCTTCGCGCGCGAGTGGGACCGGTGGGCAGCGCAGGAGCACGCCTTCATCGCCGCCGAGGACCCGGCAGCCCTGGCCGACGTGGTCCTGCGGACGTAGCCCGCGTGGGCGCCGCGGCGCCCCGCGGCGGCCCCGAGTCTCGCGTCCTCGGACAGTCCTCGGGCTACGGAAGGCGAGAACTGTCCGTCAAGCCGAGACTCGGCCCGCGCCCGCGCCCGCGCCCGCGCCCGCGCCCGCCCGCCGCGCCACCGCCCGCGGATCCACCGCGAACACCGCCGCCACGATCGTCAGCACCGCGTACACCCCGAGGTACCCGCACAGGATCCACGGCGACCCGCCACCGAGCTCCACGAACACCGCGGCCAGCAGTGGCGTCAGCCCGACCGAGAAGATCGACCCGATCTGGTACCCGAGCGACATCCCCGAGTACCGCCGCCCGGTCGGGAACTGCTCCGCGAACCACGCCGCCTGCGGCCCGTAGATGCTGTCGTGGAACACGCACATCCCGACCAGCGCCACGAGCGGCAGCAGCACGAGCGGCCCGGCGTCGAGGAACGCGAAGAACGGCCAGATGAGCACGGCGATGCCCACCGCCGACCAGATCGTCAGCACCCGCCGCCCGACCCGATCGGACAGCCAGCCCCAGAACGGCGTCGACACGAGCGACACCGCCGAGATCACGAGCACGGCCTGCAGCCCCGCATCAGAGCCCTCCGGTCCGCGCACGTTGCCGAGGTAGGTCAGCGAGTACGTCGTCAGGATCGAGTACAGCGCCGGTTGCACGAGGCGCAGGCCCGCCGTCACCAGGATCGACCGCGGGTGCTGCCGGATCGCCTGCCACACCGGGAACCGTTCGACCCCGCCCGAGGCGCGCAGCTCCTGGAACACCGGGGCGTCCTGCACCCCGAGCCGGATGACGAGCCCGACCGCCACGATCACCGCGGAGAACAGGAACGGCAGGCGCCAGCCCCAGGCCAGGAACGCCTCGGTGCCGAGCAGCGACCGCACCAGCGTGAAGACCCCGGTCGCCAGCAGCATCCCACCGGCCGACCCCATCTGCGTGAACGCCCCGAACAGCCCCCGGTGCCGTTCCGGTGCGTGCTCGACCGAGAGCAGCGCAGAACCGCCCCACTCGGCACCGGCCGCGACGCCCTGCAGCAGCCGCAAGAACACCAGCGCCACGACGGCACCGACCCCGATGGTCGCCGCGGACGGGACCACCCCGATCAACGTCGACGCGATGCCCATCAGCACCAGCGAGGCGACGAGCAGCTTCTTCCGCCCGATCCGGTCACCCAGGTGGCCGGCGATCACCCCGCCGAGCGGCCGCGCCACGAACCCGACGCCGTAGGTCGCGAACGACGCGATGACCCCGACGGCCGGCGTCACGGACGGGAAGAACGTCGGTGCGAACACCAGCGCCGAGGCCGTCGCGTAGAGGTAGAAGTCGTAGTACTCGACGGTCGTCCCGACGAACGACGCGAGGGCGACCCGACGACGGGTCGCGGTGGTCGACGGTGCGGCGGGACGGCCTGGAGGCGCGGTGACTGTGGTCTGGCTCGGCATGCCTCAGGAGCATGGTCGCGTGCAGGGCCGCGGGGAACACCGCGCGTAACGGGAGGTCACGTCGCTGTCGTCGGGCGGTGCCCGCCGACCACGATGGGACGCATGAGCGATGCACCGAACCGCCCGCTGCGCTTCGCGGCCTTCGTCATGAACACGACGTCGCACATCCAGCACGGCCTGTGGCGGCACCCCGACGCCCGGCAGGCGGACTTCGACGACGTGACGCTGTGGACCGACCTGGCGAAGACCCTCGAGCGCGGGAAGTTCGACGCGATGTTCTTCGCCGACGTGGTCGGGACCTACGGACCCGGCCGCGGCGACTACTCGACGAACCTGCGCGAGGGGCTGCAGATCCCCTCGAACGACCCCTCCGTGCTGCTCTCCGCGCTCGCCGTGTCGACCGAGCACCTCGGGCTGGCGTTCACCTCGAGCGTCATCCAGGCGCACCCGTTCGACTTCGCCCGCAGGGTGTCCACGCTCGACCACATCACCCGGGGCCGCATCGGCTGGAACGTCGTCACGAGTGCCCTCGACAGCGCCGCCCGGAACTTCGGCGCCGACCGGCTCGAGGAGCACGACGAGCGCTACGTCTGGGCCGAGGAGTACCTCGAGGTCTGCGCGAAGCTCTGGGAAGGCTCGTGGGAGGACGGCGCCGTGCTGAAGGACCCCGTCCGTGGCTACGCCGACCCCGACAAGGTGCACCGCATCGACCACCACGGCAAGCGCTACGACGTGCAGGGCCCGCACCTGTCGGCACCGTCGCCGCAGCGGACCCCGGTGCTGTTCCAGGCCGGGTCGTCGCCGGCCGGCCGTGCCTTCGCCGCCCGGAACGCCGAGGCCCAGTTCATCCTGACCTCGAACCGGGACGCCACCGAACAGCTCATCCGCGAGACCCGCGACCTGGCCGAGGCCGCCGGCCGGCAGCGGGACGACATCGCGTTCTTCCTCGGCCTGACCTTCGTCACCGGCTCCACCGAGGCCGAGGCGAAGGCCAAGGAGGCGGAGATCGACGAGTACCTGGCCGCCGACGGGTTCCTGGTGCACTCGAACCTCGGCTTCGACCCGGACACCGGCGAGCCCCTCGACCCGGACACCCCGCTGTCCGAGGTCCGCACGCAGGCCGGGCAGTCGCACCTGCAGTGGCTCCGCGAGGCCGCCGGCGATCGCGAACCGACCATCGCCGACCTCGCCCGGCTGTCCGCGAAGCTCCGGGCCCGGGTCGTCGGGACGCCGGAGCAGATCGCCGACGAGCTCGCCGACTGGCAGCAGGTGGGCGTCGACGGGGTCAACGTCATCAACTGGACGCTGCCCGGCTCGTACGAGGAGTTCGTCGACCACATCGCACCGACCCTGCAGGAGCGCGGGCTGATGCAGTCCGAGTACCGCGAGGGGACCCTGCGCGAGAAGCTCTTCGGCCACGCACAGCTGCCGGACTCGCACCCCGCCAGGCAGTGGCGCGGAGCGTTCGCGGGCGGTGCCGGCGCGACCGCGGCCCACCCGGACGACGCGACCCGTGCGGTGGAGGTGCCCGCATGACGGCCGCGACGACGACCGACGGACGCGTGACGGGCCTCCCGGCCGACCGTCTGGCAACCCTGCGCGAACGCTTCGCGCCCGTGTTCGCGACCATCCGCGACGGCGCGGTCGAGCGTGAGCTGGCGTCCGGGAGGCCCGGCGACCGGCCGCCAGCTCACGCCGAGGTCCGGGCGCTCGCCGACGCGGGGTTCGGGCGGTTGCGGGTGCCGGAGGACCGCGGCGGCTTCGGCGTGACGCTGGTCGAACTCGCGCACCTGGTGGCAGACCTGGCGGCGGCGGACTCGAACGTCGCGCACCTGTGGCGCGGGCACTTCGGGTACACGGAGCTGGTGCTGCTGCGGCCGCACTCCGCGTCGCGCGACGAGTGGCTCGACCGGATCGTCGGCGGAGCGGTCATCGGGAACGCGACCTCCGAGCGGACCGGCACGACCCTCGCCGACATCTCGACGACCGTCACGCCGGCTGCCGATTCCCTCCGTCTCGACGGGCGGAAGTTCTACTCGACCGGCACACTCTACGCGGACTGGATCTACCTGGCGGCGGACCGCGACGGGGAGCGCGTGACGTTCGCGGTCGACGCCTCCGCGCCGGGCGTGACGAGCATCGACGACTGGGACGGGTTCGGGCAGCGGTTGACCGCGTCCGGCACCACCGTGTTCGACGGGGTGTCGGTCGACCCGTCGGTGGTGTCGGCGTACCGGGACGCTCCGCTGTCGCACATCCAGGCCTTCTACCAGCTGTACCTGCTGGCGGTCCTCGCCGGGATCGGGCAGGCGGTGTCCGACGATGCCGTGGCCTTCGTGAGACCGCGGACCCGGACGTACATCCACGCCAACGCGGCCGTTCCGGGGGAGGACCCGCAGGTGCTCGCGGTGCTCGGGAGGCTGTCGGCCGGCGCGTTCACCGCCCGGTCACTCGTCGTCGCCGCCGCGGGGCAGCTCGACGGGGTCGTCGCGACCAACGAACCCGGGGTCGGCGTCGACCGCGGCCTGCTCGATGCCGCCGAGAACGCCGTGTACCAGGCGCAGATCGAGGTCGGGCCGCGGGTGCTGCTGTCGGCGTCGGAGCTGTTCGAGGTCGGCGGGGCGTCCGCGGCCGAGCGGACGCGTGCACTGGACCGGCACTGGCGGAACGCGCGGGTGGTGGCGTCGCACAACCCGGCGGTCTACAAGGAGCGGATGGTGGGGGAGTACGCGCTGCACGGGCGGGGGCCGGTGGCGGCGTGGGAGAAGTACCACGAGGTGGGGCCGACGCGGTTCTGAGGCGCGGTGGCTCGCCGTGGTGCCGAGTCTCGGCCCTGCGGACAGTTCCTGGGCGCCGATGCCCGCGTGCTGTCCGGCTGGCCGAGACTCGGTTCGCTACGCCCAGCCGAGCTCGTGCAGCCGCTCGTCGTCGATGCCGTAGAAGTGCCCGATCTCGTGCACGAGGGTGGTGTGCACCTCGTCCTTGAGCTCCTCGACGGTGTCGCACTCGGCCAGGTGCTGCTTCCGGAACACCACGATGCGATCGGGCAGCTCGCCGAAGCCGTACTGCCCGCGCTCGGTGGCCGCGATGCCGTCGTACACGCCGAAGAGCTCTTCGCCGTTCTCCGCTTCGTCCTCGACGACGAACACCACGTTGTCGAGCCCGTCGACCATCTCGTCAGGGAGCTGGTCGAGTTCGTCGGTCACGAGTTGCTCGAACGCTTCGGCGGACATCTCCATCACGCAGGGATCGTCCCACACTGCGCTGACCACTCGCGGCTGACCACTCGCGGCGAAGCCGCACGGTGCCGGAGGCGCCCAGACAAACACTGAGGGAGAGCCCCGGTTGCGTGACACGCAACAGGACTCTCCCTCGACCGGGGTGAATAACGGGTCTCGAACCCGCGACCTCCTAGACCACAACCAGGCGCTCTACCAACTGAGCTATATCCACCATGTTCGAACCGGCGGACCGGCGCGACCACTCAATAGTAGTACATGCGGGACGGGGTGCGGACCACCCGTGTCGCTACTCGGCCGAGGGCTGCGCCAGCCGTGACTCCCACTTCGCCACGACGTCGGCCTGCACGGCACGCACGTCGTCCGTGCTCGGGCCGGGCTCGGCGACGAAGCCGGCGCGACGGTAGTACTCGAGCTCGCGGATCGACTCGAGGATGTCCGCGAGGGCCCGGTGCCCACCGTGCTTCTCCGGCGCGTTGAAGTACACGCGCGGGAACCAGCGGCGGCAGAGCTCCTTGATGCTCGACACGTCGACGCTGCGGTAGTGCAGGTGCCCGTCGACCCGCGGCATGTACTTCGACAGGAACGCACGGTCGGTGCCGATGGTGTTGCCGGCCAGGGGCGCGGAGCCCTCGGCGGGGACGTGCTGGAGGATGTACTCGAGCACCTGGTACTCGGCGTCCGCCAGGCTCACGCCGTTCGGGATCTCCTCGATGAGCCCCGAGGTGACGTGCATGTTCGTCACGAACTCGTTCATGTTGTCGAGCGCCGACTGGTCCGGCTTGATGACGATGTCGAAGCCGGGGTGCACGGGCTCGAGGTCGAAGTCGGTGATGACCACGGCCACCTCGACGAGTTCGTCGACCTCGAGGTCGAGGCCGGTCATCTCGCAGTCGATCCAGACGAGGCGGTCATTCGCGGTTGCCATGTCCTCGATCCTATTCCCGCGCTGCGTGCCGCTCGTACGTGCCGCTGCCGTGCCCGCGCTCGCTCCCGCTCCCGCCTGCCCGTTCCGCGCTGCCGATCCGCGAGCGGGCGAAATGCCGTGGTCGCCCCGCGGACGCACCCGGATGTTCCGCCCGCTCGTTCGTCACGTGAGCCGCGTGCGGTGCAGGCGACCGCCTGGAGGCTCACCGCGACCCCGGCAGACTGCCCCGCGCCTCCAGGCGGTCGCTTCCACCCCGCCTGCCGCACCGATCCCGCCTGCCCTCGCACCTGGTCTCCCCGAGCGGGCGAAATGCCGCGGTCGCTCTGCGGACGCACCCAGACGTTTCGCCCGCTCGTCGACGACGTGAGCCTCACGCACTGCAGGTGACCGCCTGGAGGCCCGTGGCGACCCCGGCGGGCTGACCCGCGCCTCCAGGCGGTCGCTTCCACCCCGCCTGCCGCAGCGATCCCGCCTGCTGCTCGCCAGCCCCCGCGAGCGGGCGAAATGCCCGAGACGCTCTGCGGTCGAAGCCGGGCATTTCGCCCGCTCGCGGGTGAAGCGTGGAACAAGGGGCGAGCGCGCGAGCGGGCTGGGGGAGTGAGCGGGGCGAGAGCGCGGACGCACGAACGGGCGAGATGCCAGCGTGCCCGAGGAGGACACTCCGGCATTTCGCCCGTTCGCGGGGAAGCGCAGCGCGAGTCCGGCGCGAGTGGAGAGTGGGTGCGCGCCCGGCGGCTAGGCCATGTCGCCGGCGGTGATCGCCTCGGCCTCGACGCGCTCCGGCTCGGCACCGTCGTCGACGCGGCGCAGCACCTTGGTCGTGCAGAGGATGACCACGAAGGCGACCGCGACGGACGCGCCCGCGAAGACGTACGCCGCCGAGGGGGAGTACGCGTCGGCGAGCAGGGTCGCGACGGGCGGGGCGATGGCACCACCGATGAACCGGACGGCCGAGTACGCGCTCGAGGCGACCGAGCGGGGGAGGTCGGTGGCCTCCATGACGCACTCGGTGAGCACGGTGTTCAGGACACCGAGGACGAGGCCACCGATGACGACGCAGACGATCAGGCCCACCTGGGAACGAACGACGAGGGCCGCGGCGAACAGGTCGAGCGCGAGCAGCGGCAGCGCGATCTTCAGCACGGTGGTGCGACGCATGCGGGCGGTGAGCATCGGGGCGACCCACACCGAGGTGATCGCGAGGCCGACGCCCCAGCCGAAGAACGTGAACCCGATGCCGAGCGCGCCGAAGCCGAGCGGGAACGGCGTGTACGCCAGCAGGACGAAGAAGCCGATGTTGTAGAACAGCGCGGTCGCGGCGAGGGCTGCGAGTGCCGGACGGGTCAGTGCGCGGAAGGGTGCGGAGAGCTTCGTCGGTGTGGGCTTCTCGAGGCTGCCGGTCTTCAGCAGGGCGACGATGGCGATGAACGCCACCGCCATCAGCGTCGTGACGCCGAAGAACGGACCGCGCCAGCTCACCGAGCCGAGCAGACCTCCGACGAGGGGACCGACGGCGATGCCGAGGCCGAGCGCTGCCTCGTACAGGATGATCGCCGAGGCGGTGCCGCCCGACGCCGCACCGACGATGGTCGCGAGCGCGGTGGAGATGAAGAGCGCGTTGCCGAGACCCCAACCGGCACGGAAGTCGATGATGCTCCACACGCTGTTCGACGTCGCCGCGAGGACCGAGAACACCACGATCAGGGCGAGCCCGATGAGCAGGGTGCGCTTCGCGCCGATGCGGCTGGAGACCCAGCTGGTGAAGAACATCGCGACACCGGTGACGGCGAGGTAGCTGGTGAAGAGCAGCTCGGTCTGCGCCGGTGTCGCCTTGAGGGACGCGGCGATCGCGGGGAGGATCGGGTCGACGAGGCCGATGCCCATGAACGCGACGACGCACGCGAAGGCGATCGCCCAGACCGCGGACGACTGCTTGAGGATGGAGCCGGACTGGCCGGCGGGTGCGTGGGCGTTCACGCGGGGATCTCCGTTCCGTTGGGGGTTGTCCGGGTGCGCTGGGCGATCAGGTTCGCCGCGTGGTGCAGGACGTCCCAGTCGTCGTCGGTCAGGTCGGCGAACAACGGACCGACCGTGCTGGTGAGGGTGGAGCGCCACGAAGCGAGCCGTTCGCGTCCGGCCTCGGTGAGTTCGATCAGCTGCCCGCGGGAGTCGTCCGGGTCGACGCTGCGGCTGACCAGGCCGTCGGCGAGCATGCCGGCGACGAGCCGCGTCATGGTGGGCTGCGCCACGCGCGAGGCGGTGGCCAGTTCGCCGAGTCGCAGTGGCTCGTCGGTCTCGAGGATGCCGAGCGTGCGCCAGACGGCGGCGGACGTGGTGTTCCCCGTCGACTGGACGGCGCTGCGGATCAGGCGGTTGACGGAGACGAGGAGCGTCTCGATCGTCTGCTCGCGCGATGTTTCCATAGCGGAACTATATAGCACTGCTATGAATAACGCAACGAACGGGCGGAACAGACTGCACCAGCCGCGGCCTGGTAGAAGGGACGCATGAGCGACATCACCATCCACGAAGGCGACGAGTACACCGCGATCTTCCACGGCGGCCCCTTCGACGGCACGACCGACACCCGCACCGCCACGAGCGACGCGCTGGACGACGAGGTCACGGTGTTCGCCGACGTCGAGGGCCTGCAGACGGCCTTCACCTACCGCGCCACCAAGTCCCGCCAGGTCCTCGACCAGATCTCGGTCGAGTTCACCTACGAGCCGGAGGCGTCCGACCCCGTGGACGACCTGCAGGACCGCGGCGACCGCAGCGGCGAGTTCGACCGGGAGTAGAACCCACCTCCGCCGCGTTGCAGGACCACATGCAGCTCGACCTCTGGACGTCCGCCTTCTGTGCGCCGTGCGCCGCCGCCCGCCGGGTGTCGGCCGAGGCCTCGGCGCTCGTCCCCGGGCTTGCCGTGACCGAACGTGACGTGGCGGCACACCCCGACGACGCGGAAGACCTCGGCATCCGGTCCACGCCCACGATCATCGTGCGGCAGGACGACGGGACCGAGGTCTTCCGTTCACCCGGCGTCCCGACCCGCGACCAACTCCTGCTCGCGGTCGCCAAGGCGCTCTGACCGAGCGGCCACCCCGGCGGTGGCCCCTGGCGCAGACGGACCAGACAGACCAGACGAACCAGACGCAGCAGCGCGCTGCGACGTCGGTGCCGCAACCACGACGGGTGCCGGGGGATCGGCCATCGCCCGCACGCGTCGCGCCAGACGCTTCGCGCCCCGGATCGGCGCCCCGATCCCCAGCGCGAGGAGTCCGAGGGGGCTGCGATCTGCGCCACCGAGGGCGTTCTTCCGCTCCCAGGCGCGACGCAGGACGCCTCCACGACTCCGCCGAGCCGGCGCTCGGTCGACCAGGGTCCCGGCGTCCCGCCGGCCCATGAGCTCCACGAGCCGGTGCTGCCAGTCGTTCTCCGAGGCCGGGTGGAAGTAGTTGTCCCGCATCCACTCCGGCCGGACGACCCCGAAGCGCCCCTCGACCAGATCGACGGCGTCGCCCTCGAGGCCGCTGCCGACGAACACCTCGTTGATCAGGTGCCGCCCGATGCCGAAGTCGGTCAGCGTGAGCGCGGGGACGCCTCGGGCCGCCGCCTCGAGCACCGCGGTCGAACTGATCGTCACGAGCGCCACCGCACGGTCGAGGTGCTCGGCCATCGGGCCGCTCTCCACCACGAGGTTGATCGGGGCGTCCGCCGGCACCAGGCCCGGGTACGGGTGCTCCTCGCGGTGCGTCTGGTGCTCGCCAGCAGCAGCGCGCGTCTTGATGACGACGCGCCACTCCGGGTGTTCCCGTGCCGTGTCGACGAGCCACCGCACCACGAGGGCCCGGTCGGCCCGCTCGAACGGCACACTCGGTTGCGCCGCGAAGACGACGGAGTCGCGGACGGACGCGCCTGCGCCGTCGGTCATGCCAGCCTTGCCCGCGCTCCGGGCGAACGGCAGCGTGGCGAGCGCGAAGTGCGGCTCGACCCCGCCCTCGCGCGCCGTCTCCTCGTACGCCCGGACCTCACGGTGGCTGTGCAGCACGAACAGGTCGGCCCGGGCGCGAAAGAAGATGCCCTTCCACTTCGACGGGAACGAGATTCCCGGCAGCCCCGACACCAGCACCGGCCGGTCCGGGATCCGCCGGTGCACCTCGTCGATCACGAGCTCGGCCACCGGGCCGATCAACGACACCAGGACGGCGTCGGGCGGGTCCTGTCGGAGCTCCTCGACGACGGCGTCGACGTCCTTCGGCGCGGGCGGCTCGCGGTGCAGGTGTGCGAGTCGTCGGTCGAGCCCGCGGAACGCCGACCGCAGCTGCTTCGGACTCGCCGACCTCGGGGTCGCCACGGTGCGCAGCTCCAGGTCCCAGTCCGCCGGGGCGGTCGCCAGCAGGTGGGCGCCCCACTTCGCGAACGAGTCGGTGTCGACCAGGCCGACCACGCGTCGGACGCGTGGTGATGCGTCGGACGGGAGGCGCGCCTCCAGTCCGAGTGTCGGCGCACCACCGTCACCCGGCCCGTCCAGGGCACTGGCCCCGTCGACCGGGCCGCTCACGTGCGCTCCGCTCACGTGCGCTCCGCTCACGCGCCGACGCGGCGCAGCTTCGCGAGCGGTGCCTGCTCGCCGGGGAAGATGCGCTTCACGCCGTCGCCGAGGGCGGTCTCGATGATGCGGATGTCGCGGGCGAGCGTCTGCAGGCCGTGCGGCTCGAGCGACGCGGCGTGGTCGGAGCCCCACATCGTGCGGTCGAGCGTGATGTGCCGTTCGACGGCCGTGGCACCGAGGGCGACCGCGGCGATGGAGATCTGCAGGCCGGGCTCGTGGCCGGAGTAGCCGACGGGGACGCCCGAGTACCGGTGGGCGAGGGTGTCGATCATGCGGAGGTTCGCCTCCTCGGCCGGCAGCGGGTAGGTCGACGTGGCGTGCATGAGGACGAGGCGGTCGGTGCCGAGGGTGTCGACGGCTGCGTCGATCTGCTCGAGGGTGGACATGCCGGTCGACAGGATGACGGGCTTGCCGGTCGCGGCGACGGCGGCGAGCATGCCGAGGTCGGTGACGGACGCCGAGGCGATCTTGTACGCGACGACGTTGAGGTCCTCGAGGAAGTCGACCGACGGCTCGTCCCACGGCGACGCGAACCAGTCGAGCCCGCGGAGGGTCGCGTGGTCGCCGATCTCGATGTACTGGTCGCGGTCGAACTCGACGCGGTAGCGGTACTCCAGGTAGGTCATGTCGCCCCACGGAGTGCTGCGCGGGGTGTGCTTCATGTGCTCCGGCGTGGAGATCGCGGGGGTGCGCTTCTGGAACTTCACGGCCTGCAGGCCCGCGTCGGCGGCGACGTCGATGAGCTGCTTCGCGATGTCGACGTCGCCGTTGTGGTTGAGGCCGATCTCGCCGATGAGGTACGCGGGGTGGCCCGCGCCGATCGTTGACGTACCGATGGTGACGGTCATGGTGCTCCGTTCGGTGCGGGGGTGGCCCGCGTCGGGGATGGGTCTCGGGTCGTGGTGGATGTCGGGGCCGCGGCACCGGCGTGTTCGTTCGCCGTGACGTCGGTCAGTGCGCCGGCCAGCGCCTCGGCCAGGGCCAGGTCGGCCTCATCGTCGATGTCGATCGCGCCGGCACCGTCGACGACGGCCAGTTCGACGCGGCCGTGGAAGCGGTGTCGGTTCTCGAGGAACCCCGCCGTCCGCATCACGTAGAAAGCGCCGGTCTCGCGGTACTCGGGCTCCCGGTCCTGCCGGCGGGGCCTGATCGCAGCGTCGTGGTTCACCGCGACCGCCGTGCCGTCGGGCGCGGTCCGCCACAGGAACGCGTGCGACGGAGCGACGGCGAACACCGCGTCCGCGTGCCCGTCGACCACGCGCGCGACGGCGGCGTCGAGGTCTGCCGGGTCGATGAACGGTGAGGTCGCCTGCAGGAAGACGAGGACCTCGGGCAGCGGTGTGCTGATCGCGTCGAGGACGTGCAGCAGGGCGGACTCGGACGACGCTTCGTCGCCGGCGAGCTCGGCCGGACGGCGGACCACGGCGGCACCGGCGGCGACCGCCTCGGCGGCGATGGCGTCGCCGTCGGTCGTGACGACCACCTCGTCGATGCGCGTGGCACGTCGTGCCGACTCGACCGCTCGACGGACCAGCGAACGGCCCGCGACCGTGCGGAGGTTCTTGCCGGAGATCCCCTTCGACCCGGCACGGGCGGGCACGACGGCGAGGACGGAACCGGTGGTGCGCATGCTCCGGACGCTACGAAGCGCGGGTGTCGCGGAGGGGAACGGGGAGCAGACGGCGGCCGACCGTTGGACGACCGCCGGGTCTGGCCGCGGCGCTACAATCGACGCTGCTTGCCTCCGTAGCTCAGTGGATAGAGCAGGTGGTTTCTACCCACCGTGCCGCGGGTTCGATTCCTGCCGGGGGCACCGAAGACGAACAGGGCCGCCATCCTCTCCGGATGGCGGCCCTGTTCGTCTTCGTGGCGGTTGCTACTCGTCGTCGTCTGCGGCGCGGCGTCGGAGTTCGGCGGCGCTGATCGGCTGCGTGTACGGCGCTTCCGACGTCTCGTTCGCGTCGGCGGGCTCGGCGGGGGCCTGGTTCAGACGCGTCGGGACGGACGTGGTGTTCGTCGCGCCGGGGGTGTCGACCTTGGGGGCCGAGGCGGACGGGACGTCGTTCGCGGGTGCCCGGTTCACGTGGGCGTCGGCCGCGGTGGGCGTCGCGACGGGACGGTCGGACGAGGACGGACGGTCGTTCCTCGGTGCGCGGTCGGTGTCGCCGAAGGCTCGGGTGGCGCGCGCGTCGTCCGCGACCTCGGTGTCGTCAGTGCCGTGCCCCTGGGTGGAGCGGGAGGGCGAGGTCGGCGTGCCGAGTGCCGGTCGGACCGGGGGCGCAGCCTCGTCGTCGCCGTAGACGCGGGTGGTGTTGTCGCCGAAGGAACGCGTGGCGTTCGGGTCGGCGCTGCCGCGGTTCGGGTTCGTGCCCGCGCCGCGGTTCACCGAGAACGACGGGGTCGTTCCGTCGGCAGTACCAGCTGGTGCAGCGCCGATTGCGGCTGCGCCGGGGACCGCGCCGGCGGCGGGCTCGGGCGTCGCGGCGACCGAAGCCGCAGGAGTCGAGGGTGCGGACGTGGGGCGCTGCGCCGGACGCAGCGACGTCGTCGTCGGGGTGGGGCGCTCGACGGGAGCGGCCGGCGTGGGGGCCTTTGCCTGCGCCTGCGTGCGAGGAGGTTCGGCCTGGTCGGCGTTCCAGTCCTGCTGGCGCTTGATCAGGTCGGCGTCGGGGTCCGGCGACTCGAACTTCCAGCGCTCGAGGTCGGCCTTGAAGAGCTTGCGCGCACGGCTCGGGCGTGCCTGCCACCCGAGCAGGCGGTCACGGAACTCGGCGAGGGACTGGTCCGCCTGGAAGCTGAACGTCGACGAGTTCTTCTTGATGTCGGCGATCTCGTGCTGTGCCCAGTTGGCGGCCAGCGGCGAACCCTGCACGGGGAGCAGGCGCAGTCGGATGTCGGCGTCCTCGGCGAGGTGGTCGGCGTAGGCACGCTCGTCGTGCCCGAGCGACCCCCACGCCGCAGCCTTGCGCGCAGCCGCCAGGATCGCGGCCACGGCCGCGTTCTTCGATTCCCGCTCCTGCAGCGCCACGACACGCTTGGTCGCGCTGCGCCCGATGAGCGCCGCGATGACGCCCGCCACGACGATGGCGACGAAGGGGATCACAGCGCCCGAGAGCACCCGCCAACCCGTGTCGGACGAAGTCCAGTCGGTCAGGTCGTTCCACCAGTCCATGCGCGCACCATACCCACGGAACGATCAGGCGTCGGGGAGGCCGGACGGCGTTCCGTGCATCCCAGCGCAGATGATTCCAATCTGGAACATCATGACCAGCGCAGGGTGTCCACGGCGTCGTCGGCGGACCAGACGCTCGGCAGTTCGACGAACCGGCGCTCGGTGGCGACGTACCGGCGGGCACGGTACGCGGTGTCGCCGGCGACGTCGATGCGGTCGACGTACCCGACGATTTCACCGTTGGCCCGGGTCACCCGGCTCAGGTCGTCGCGGACGTCGAGGATGCGGTAGTCGCCCCGGGCGCGGGCCAGCGGGACGGTGCGGATCCGCAGCGCGGGTTCGGTGATGGTCTGCATCGCTGGCCTCCTGGTCGGTGTGGTGCCGACGCTACGGGGGACCACCGACACGCCGAGGGGTGCCAGCCCATCTGGGGAACAGGGTCTCCGCGCACACTGTTGTGGAGGAACGAGGGGGCTGCACCGGCGGCCCGGAGAGAGGTTGTGGCCATGACCACGTTCGTGCTCGCAGGTGGATGTTTCTGGTGTCTCGACGCCGTGTACCGCACGCTCCAGGGTGTGCAGGACGTGGTGTCCGGCTACGTCGGCGGACAGGTCGAGGGTCCCTCCTACGAACTGGTGTGCACCGGGACGACGGGGCACGCCGAGGCGGTCGCGGTGACGTTCGACGAGTCGGTGATCCCGGCCGACGTGATCCTCGACGTCTTCTTCACGCTGCACGACCCCCGGCAGCTGAACCGCCAGGGGGCCGACGTCGGCACGCAGTACCGCTCGGCGATGTTCCCGGCCGACGATGCGCAGCGCGCGCTGTTCGAGCACGCGATCGAGCGGGCGTCGGACATCTGGGACGGCGGGATCGTCACGACCGTCGAGCCGCTCTCGACGTTCTACCGCGCTGAGGAGTACCACCAGGACTTCTTCGCGAAGAACCCCGGGCAGGGCTACTGCCTCGCGGTCGCGCTGCCCAAGGTGAACAAGGTCCGGAAGGCCTACAGTCAGTACATCCTGGCGTCCTGACCCCGGGGCGGCAGGGCCACAAGGAGGTGGTTCGCACATGACGGACAACACGGGAACCTGGGTCGCCATCGGTCCGGCCGGAGCGGTGGGCAGCATCCACCGCGCGGCGGACGGCTTCCAGGTCGAGCTCTACGGGCGACGACGGGCGGGCGGGCCGTACCCGTCCCTCGAGTCCGCGAAGGGCGCGGTCCACGCCGCGCTCGGACCGTTGGCGGCCCGGCCCGAGTTCCGAGCACACTGAGCGGGTTCGGACAGGAGGCTCGGGGGACTCGTCCTCCACAGGTCGCCTGACCGGGTCCACACGCCACAGATCGAGCCCGGGGCTGCTGACGCAGCCCCGGGCTCCGTGACGATCGATGCATGAACGACATCATCACCGTCTGCGGAATCGTCGCCACGGAGCCCCGGCACCTCGTCACCGAGACCGGCATCGCCATCACGAGCCTCCGGCTCGCGTCACCCTCACGCCGTTGGGACCGGGCCACCGCCGCGTGGGTCAACGGCGCGACCAACTGGTACACCGTCACCGCGTTCCGGTCGCTCGCGTCGAACGTGTACAAGTCGCTGAAGAAGGGTGACCGGATCGTCGTCGCCGGCCGTGTCCGCATCCGCACGTGGGAACGCGATGGTCGCGGCGGGACCTCGGTCGAGATCGACGCCGACGGCATCGGCCACGACCTGGCGTGGGGCATCAGCAACTGGCTGCGGGTGCCGCGGCAGGTCGGCGACGGCGCATCGGGGCAGGGTGGTCTGCGCGGGGTGGACCCGCGTACCGGCGAGGTCCCTGACCCTGCGGCCGAGCCCGGAGGCGGGCGCGGGGCCGACCACGGCACCGAGCCCGGAGACGCGCACGAACACGCATCGTCGGAGCACGGTCCGGACGGCGACGCCGATGCGATGCACGGTTCGCCGCCCCTCGGCGACGACGCAGAGCCCGCGGGGCCGTCCGAGCACGTCCTCGAACAGGACGCCGCCCCTTGGGACCCCGCACCGCCGCTCGACGACCACGACGACCACGCGGACCACGCCGAAGCGGCCTGACCCGCACGCCGACCGGAGTCGGGTGTGGGTCAGGCCGCCGGGCACGCGCGCGGGTCACCGCGTCGCGTCGGTCACCACTTCTGGGCGATCATCCCGATGCCGGAGACCTGGGCGGTGTCCCAGTTGCCGCCGCGCGGCAGCCCGGTCACGCGGCCGTCGATCTTGAAGCTCGCGCCCTGCACCCGCGGGCTGTTCGTCTGCTTCGCCTTCAGCCCGTGGAACGAGAAGCTCGTGTCCCACTTGCCGTTCAGGCCGGTGTTCGACTTGCGGTCGCCCACCGTGATGCGGGTGTTCTGCACCGTCGAGTGCACGACGTCACCGTTGAGACGGGCGTTGGCCTCGGCGTTGAAGAACAGGCGACCGTCGAGGTTGAGCTTCAGGGTGCCGATCGTCTTGTGGTTCACGATCATCGTCGCGACGTCGTTCTTGTACCAGCGCATCCCGATGGGCGTGAGCTTGTTCGTGGCCGGACCGAGGTAGCCGTACGTGAACTTGCCGTTCTGCACGCGCTCCCAGATGTAGCGCGGCTTGCCCTTGCTCTGCGGGGAGCCCTTGTCCGACTGGATCCCGAACGCGTAGGCGTTGTTGTGGGCGTCGTGCACGTTGATGTACGACGAGTAGCCGGTGCCCGTGCCGTTGGCGCTGATGCTCGCGGTGTACAGCAGGTACGGGCTGCCCTTCGGCACGGCACCGGCCGCTGATGCCGGCGACACCGGGGCGATGAGTGCGACGGTGAGTGCGATCGCTCCGACGAAGGGGAGCGCGAGGCGGCGGAGCCGCGACGGGGTCGTGGTCGTGTGCGTGGTCATGGTCCTCGTCCTGTCCGTGGTCCTGGTCCTGATCCTGGTCCTCGTCGTGGTGGGCGACGGGCCCCCGAGGTTGCGGGGCGAGGAGAGGTTACGTCGTGACGTGCGTTGCGCAACAGGCCTGTTCGTACAGGTGCGGGAAGCGGCGATCCGGCGTCGGGCGAGCGGTGCTCCGGCGGTGTCACTAGACTTGGGGCCGATATGGCTGAGTACATCTACCAGATGGTCCGCGCCCGCAAGGCGGTCGGTGACAAGCTGATCCTCGACGACGTCACGATGTCGTTCCTCCCCGGTGCCAAGATCGGCGTCGTCGGACCGAACGGTGCTGGCAAGTCGACGATCCTGAAGATCATGGCGGGTCTCGACCAGCCGTCCAACGGCGAGGCGAAGCTCACGCCGGGCTTCTCCGTCGGCATCCTCATGCAGGAGCCGGAGCTCGACGAGAGCAAGACGGTGCTCGAGAACGTGCAGGAAGGCGTGGGCGAGATCCACGGCAAGCTCGCACGCTTCAACGAGATCTCGGCGCTCATGGCCGAGCCCGACGCCGACTTCGACGCGCTCCTGGCCGAGATGGGCACGCTGCAGGAAGACATCGACGCCGCCGACGCGTGGGACCTCGACTCCCAGCTCGAGCAGGCCATGGCGGCGCTGCAGTGCCCCCCGGGGGACGAACTCGTCACGCACCTGTCCGGTGGTGAGAAGCGCCGCGTCGCGCTCTGCAAGCTGCTGCTCCAGAAGCCCGACCTGCTCCTGCTCGACGAGCCCACCAACCACCTCGACGCCGAGAGCGTGCTCTGGCTCGAGCAGCACCTGCAGCAGTACCACGGTGCCGTCCTCGCCGTGACCCACGACCGGTACTTCCTCGACCACGTCGCCCAGTGGATCGCCGAGGTCGACCGCGGCCGCCTGTACCCGTACGAGGGCAACTACTCGACCTACCTCGAGAAGAAGCGCGCCCGCCTCGAGGTCCAGGGCAAGAAGGACGCCAAGCTCGCGAAGCGCCTGTCCTCCGAGCTCGACTGGGTCCGGAGCAACACCAAGGGCCGTCAGGCGAAGTCGAAGGCCCGTCTCGCCCGGTACGAGGAGATGGTCACCGAGGCCGAGCGCACCCGCAAGCTCGACTTCGAGGAGATCGTGATCCCGGTCGGCCCGCGTCTCGGTTCGCAGGTCATCGACGCCGAGCACCTGCGCAAGCAGTTCGGTGAGCGCGTCATCATCGGCGATCTGTCGTTCACGCTGCCCCGCAACGGCATCGTCGGCGTCATCGGCCCGAACGGCGTCGGCAAGACCACGCTCTTCAAGACGATCGTCGGCCTCGAACCCCTGGACGGCGGCACGCTGAAGATCGGCGACACCGTCCAGATCTCCTACGTCGACCAGACGCGCGGTGGCATCGACCCGAACAAGAACCTGTGGGAGGTCGTGTCCGACGGGCTCGACTACATCCAGGTCGGCAAGACCGAGATCCCGTCCCGCGCCTACGTGTCGCAGTTCGGCTTCAAGGGCCCGGACCAGCAGAAGCGCGCCGGCATCCTGTCCGGTGGTGAGCGCAACCGTCTGAACCTGGCGCTGACGCTCAAGCAGGGCGGCAACCTGCTGCTCCTCGACGAGCCCACCAACGACCTGGATGTCGAGACGCTCGGCAGCCTCGAGAACGCCCTGCTCGAGTACCCCGGTTGCGCCGTGGTCATCACCCACGACCGGTGGTTCCTCGACCGCATCGCCACGCACATCCTGGCGTGGGAAGGCCTCAACGAGGACGGCACGCCGAACTGGTACTGGTTCGAGGGCAACTTCGAGGCGTACGAGGAGAACAAGATCGAGCGCCTCGGTGCCGATGCCGCGAAGCCCGGGCGCGCGACGTACCGCAAGCTCACCCGCGACTGACCCGCGTGGCGAGACTGCACGCTCCCATCCGCATGCGGTGGAGCGACATCGACGCCTACGGTCACGTCAACAACTCCGCGATGCTGCGCCTCCTCGAGGAGGCGCGGATCGTGGGGTTCTGGGGCGCCGACCCCGGTGAAGACCCCGACGGCGTCCTGCCCGAGCCGATCATCGACGGTCGGCCGGGTTCGGGCACCATGACGGTGATCGCCGGCCAGCGCCTCGAGTACCTGGCTTCGATCCCGTACCTCCGCCAACCGCTCGACATCCAGATGTGGATCGGACGGCTCGGGGGCGCGAGCATCGACGTCTCGTACGAGGTCTGGTCGCCGGTGGGGCAGCACCCCGCGGTCCTGTACACCCGGGCGACCACGGCACTCGTCATGGTCGATGCGGCGACGAACCGTCCGCGTCGACTGACCGACACCGAGCGTGCCGCGTGCGAGCGCTCCCTCGAGGAACCGGTGCAGTTCAGCCGGCCGTAGGCACCCGCATCATGCCCTCCTGGGCGACGGTGGCGAGCAGCTTGCCGTCACGGGAGAACATCCGGCCGAACGCGAGTCCCCGACCGCCCTGCGCGCTCGGGGACTCCTGCGTGTAGAGGATCCACTCGTCGGCACGGCCGTCGCGGTGCCACCACATGGCGTGGTCGAGGCTGGCACTCTTCACGCCGGGGGTGCCCCAGGCGACGCCGTGTCGCCGCATGATCGGCTCGAGGATCGACAGGTCGCTCGCGTACCCGAGCACCGCACGGTGGAGCGCCGGGTCCTCCGGCAGGTCGCCCTGCACGCGGAACCAGACCGCCTGGTGCGGCACGTGCTCGCCCTGCACGTCGACGAACACCGGTCCCTCGACGTGTCGCAGGTCGATGGACCGCGCGGCCCAGGCACGTGCGACCGGGTGGTCGATCGCGGACAGGATCGACGCGGCCGACGGCAGGGACTCCGGGTCCGGGGTGTCGACCGGGTAGGGGTCCTGGTGCTCGATGCCGGAGTCCGGCACCTGGAACGACGCGATCATCGAGAAGATCGGGACCCCGCGCTGGTACGCCTGCACGCGACGGGTGGCGAACGACCGACCGTCGTGGATGCGCTCGACGCCGAAGGTGATCGGTACGTCGATGTCGCCGGGTCGCAGGAAGTAGCCGTGCATCGAGTGGACGTCACGTCCCTCGATCGTGCGCTGCGCGGCGACGATGCACTGCGCCAGCACCTGCCCGCCGAACACCCGTCCGCCGGGCGACCAGTGGCTGGCACCGGTCAGGATCGTCTCGCCCGTGCTCGCGCCGGTGTCCTCGAGTCGCAGGGTCTGCAGGAAGTCGGGTTCGCCGTTCACGCTGTGCAGTCTACGAACGGCGTGCCGTCCCCGGCGCAGGGTCGCCACGTCCAGGCTGTGCGGCACCGATCGCCGGTAGGATCGGCGACGACATGGGCAACTCGTTCACGCTTCCCGACGCCGCTTCCCTCGGTGACCTCCGCACGTACCTCGGACGTGCCGCTCGGATCGAGGACGGCTCGGTCCGGCTCATCGCCGACTCCGGCGTCCTGGCCGTCTACACGGCGATCCTCTACCCGCTCGGGCTGCTCGACGAACTGCCGACGGTGCTCGGCCTCCGCACGTTCTCGCTCACCGAACCGGCCTCGATCGACACCGTGGTCCCGCTGCAGTCGCTCCTCGAGCGCCTCCGCCTGCTGGCCGAGGCGCAGGACGCCGAACACGCCGAGGGCGCCGACCCGACGCGGGCCACCCCGATCGAGGTCGAGCTGCCGCACGAAGTCCACACCGTCACGTGGGCGGCCATCTCGCCGCCCCGCGGTGGCTGGGTGCCGCTGCCCGACGTCTCACCGGAGCTCCTCCGCCGGGCGACCCGTGACGGCATCGCCGAGGTCGCCGACGCCGTGCCGTCCAACGCGGGCGAGGCCATCGTCCGACGGATCCGCGCCGAGGTCTGGGGTCGACCGGTCCCCGGTGTCGAGCACCTGCCTGCCGGTGCGGGCTTCGCGGGCGAGAGCCTCGGGTTCCTCGGGCACGACCCGGTCCGTCTGTTCGAGACCGGCCCGTGGAGCCGCCTCACGACCTCGCGCGGTCACGTGCTCGTGAAGCGCCGCGCCTGGACCCTGAGCTCCTAGCGACGTCGCCCGGTCAGCGTGGTTGGCTGGCCGCATGCACGTCTTCCTCACCGGTGCGTCCGGCTACATCGGCTCCTCCGTCCTCCGCTCCCTCGTGGCCCACGGCGACGAGGTCACCGCGCTCGTCCGGTCCGACGAGAAGGCCCAGCACGTCCGTGACGCCGGTGGCCGTGCCCTGGTCGACGACGTCACCGACACCGAGGTCGTCGAACGGCTGCTGCACGAGAGCGACGGTGTGGTCCACACGGCATCGGCGCCGGGCGTCGACCCGGACTTCATCCGCACCGTGATCGGTGCCGTGGCCGGCACTCCCAAGCCCTTCGTGCACACGGGCGGGATCTTCACGTTCGGCGACTCGACGGACATCTCCGAGCAGTCGCCGATCGATCCGCCCGCGTTGACCGCCTGGCGCGGACCGAACGAGGACCTGCTGCGGGCGAGCGACGTGCGGAGCACCATCGTCGCCCCCGGCATCGTGTACGGACGCGGTGCCGGCATCCCGGCGATGTTCGTCGGCGACGGTGAGCATCCGGTGCACCTGGTGGGCGACGGCTCCCAGCGGTGGACGACGGTGCACGTCGACGACCTCGGCGAGCTCTACGTCCTCGCGCTGCACCGCGACGAGCTCGACGGGTACATCGTCGCGGCGACCGGGGACAACCCGACCGTGCGTGAGGTCGCGGAGGCCGGGGCCCATGGTTCACCGGTCGTCGTCGAGAGCGTCGACGCGAGTCGCGACCGGCTCGGGCGGGACTACGCCGACGCCCTGCTGCTGCACCAGGAAGCCTCCGGCGCGCACGCCCGGTCGGCCTACGGCTGGCGTCCGACTCGCCCGTCGCTCGTCGAGGACCTCGCCTCCGGCTCGTACGTCCGCTGAGACGACGGCGTCCAGCGAAGACACCTCGAGCTCCCCGAGACGCCGCCGAACCCGGAGGCGTCTCGCGCCCGTGGCGGCGGCTGACGGACACGACGGCGTCTCGCGGGGTCGAGAACCCGGGAAGCGCCGGACGGGAGGCCCGTGGTGACTCCGCCACGGGCCTCCCGTCCGGCGCACGTGACGATCACTGCACGCCGGCGTCAGCGGAAGACGCCGCGGAAGCGTCGAGACGCCGCCGGATTCGGCGGCGTCTCGACTACACGACGGCGTTCGTGCCGGGCGCGCGTCAGTCGAAGGTGTTCGTCATCGCGTGGGCAGCGCGGTCGAGGTAACCCCAGAGCTCGGCTTCATCGAGGGGAGCGAGCTCGAGCGACTCCACCGCCTCGTGCATGTGGTGGAGCCAACGCTCCCGCGCCTCGGACGTGATGCGGAACGGGTTGTGCCGCATCCGGAGGCGTGGGTGCCCCCGCTGCTCGCTGTAGGTGCCCGGGCCGCCCCAGTACTGCTGCAGGAAGGCGGAGAGGCGCCAGATCGCACCTTCGAGGTCGTCGGCCGGGTACATCGGCCAGATGACCTCGTCCTGCTGCACGCCCTCGTAGAAGCGACGGACGAGCCGGTCGAAGGTGGGGGCGCCGCCGATCCGCTCGTACAGCGACCCCGTGGCCGAGGCACCGTGCTCCCCGACGCGCAGAGTGATCGGCTGGGCCGGGATGCCGACGGCGCTGGACGAGCCGGGCATGCCGAGCGAGCCGCGTGCTCCGGGCCCGCCCGTGCCGCTCGGGGGTGTGGGGTCGATCATCGGGGGTCCTTCCCGCTGTCGGGGTCGTCGGTGCGGATCGGCTGCCCGAGGAGGTTGCGCTTGGTGCGCCGGGCCTTCGTGGGCGCCGGTGTCGGCTGGGTCCGGACGGTGCGCAGACCGTTGATCGAGGTGGCGTTCTCCCAGCCCTCGGGCATGATCATCGCCATCGCGGGCAGGGTGATGCCGAGTTCGTCGACGGCGTGCTTCAGGCGGGTGCGGAGCTCGCGGCCGACGACGTCCAGCTCGGACGCGCGGGTCTTCACGACCAGACGGAAGACCATGCCGGCGTCGGTGATGGACTGCAGGCCCCAGATCTCCGGCTTCTCGACGATCCGCTGCCGCCAGCGGGGCTCCTGGGACATCGTGACGGCGGCCTTGAGCAGAGCGTCCTGCACGGCGTCGATGTCGGTGTCGTACGGCACGGTGATGTCGACGAGCACGCGCGACCAGCCCTGCGACAGGTTGCCGACGCGCAGGATCTGCCCGTTCGGCACGAACCACAGGATGCCGTTCACGTCGCGGATCTGCATGACGCGCAGCCCGACATTCTCGACGACGCCGGTGGCCTGACCGGTGTCGACGACGTCACCGACGCCGGCCTGGTCCTCGAGGATCATGAAGATGCCGGACAGCAGGTCCTTGACGATGGACTGGGCGCCGACGGCGAGGCCGGCTGCGACGAGGGACGCGCCGCCGACGATGCCGACTGCGGCGTTCGGAATCGCGACCGGGATGATGATCGCCAGCGCGATGACGACGACGATGACCGTCGCCAGGTTCTCGAGCACACTGCCCAGGGTCCGCGTCCGTTGCACGACCCGGGCGGTCTGCACGGGCGAGGCGATGAGGGCCTGGGTGTCCTCAGCGCCCTGACGCTTCTTGACGCCGTTCACGACCCGGTCGACGACCTGCTTGATCATGCGCCGCAGGAACACGCGCACGAGGATCGCCGCGAGGATCGTGATGACGATCGTGATCGGGATGTGCCACGCTTCGACGAACTGGGTGAAGGTGTTGGAGGCCCACTTCGGGACGTCGGTGGAGTCTGCAGCCAAGTTCATATCCGGTCGATGCTAAGCGGCGGGGCCTCGGCATCCCTGGAGGAACACCAAGACCCCGCCGGATCAGAGCAGGGGTCAGGCGTCGGCGGCCTGGACCCGGAGCGCGCGCTCGGTGCCCGCGAGGCTCTCCGACACGATGCGGCGCAGCGCCGGCGTCTCCGGGTGCTCCTCGAGCCACGCGGCGGCGGCGTCACGGAGCTCGGCCGACGCGAGCGGCGCCGGGTAGAGGCCCGAGACGATGGTGTCCGCCATGTGGTAGCTGCGCTCGGCCCAGATGCGCGTGAGCACCTCGAAGTACTTCGGCACGAGGCCCTCGAGCAGCACCGGGCTGTTCACGTGCTGGAACCCGACCGTGGTCTGCCGCACGATCGCGTTCGGCAGCTCGGACGAGTCGACCAGCGACGAGAACGCCGCCAGCTTGCCCTCGGCCGTGGGGATCGTCGCACGGGCACGGGCCGCGGCCTGCTCGCCCGACGCGGTCTTGTCCGCGGCGAGCTCGGCGTCGATCTCGGTGTTGTCCGCAGCACCCGTGAGCACGAGGCCCTCGAGCAGCTCCCAGCGCAGGTCGGTGTCGATCTCGAGGCCCTGCAGCGTGACCGATCCGTCGCGGAGGCCCTGCAGGGTCGTGACGTGCTCGGGCGTGGAGGGGATCTGCGCGAAGAACTTCACGAACTGGAACTGCGCGTCCGAACCGGCCTCGGCCGAGGACGCGAGCTGCCAGAGGGTGTCGCCGACGGTGCGGACCGTGGCCTCGACCGAGCCCGGCGCCACGTAGTTGCGTGCGGTGAGCAGCAGCTGCGAGAGCGTCGTGCGGATGGTCGTCGACTCGGTCTCGGTCGCGATGTTGCCGAGCACGAGACGGACGTAGTCGCTGGCCGGGGACTCGGCGTCGCGCGTGGCGTCCCACACGGAACCCCAGACGATCGAGCGGGCGAGCGGGTTCGCGATCGACGCGAGGTGCTCGATCGCGGTGCGCCGCGAGTGCTCGTCGAGACGGATCTTGGCGTAGGCCAGGTCGTCGTCGTTCAGCAGCACGAGGTCGCCGCGCTGGACGCCGACGAGCTCGGGCACCTCGGTGCGGGCACCGTCGACGTCGATCTCGACGCGGTGGACCCGCTCGAGCTTGCCACCGGCGGAGGCCGTGTCGGCGCCGAACGGCGCGGACTCGTCGTTCCGGAAGGCGTACACGCCGATCGCCAGACGGTGCGGGCGCAGCGTCGGGTAGTCGGCGGGGGCTTCCTGCAGGACGGTGAACGACGTGATGACGCCGGACTCGTCGGTCTCGATCTCCGGACGCAGGGTGTTGACGCCCGCGGTCTCGAGCCAGAGCTTCGACCACTCGGTGAGCTCACGGCCGCTCGTCGCCTCGAGCTCGACGAGCAGGTCGCGGAGCTCGGTGTTCGAGTGGTGGTGCTTCTTGAAGTAGGCGGAGACACCGGCGAAGAACGCGTCGATGCCGACCCAGGCGACGAGCTGCTTGAGGACCGAGCCGCCCTTCGCGTAGGTGATGCCGTCGAAGTTGACCTGGACGTCCTCGAGGTCGTTGATCGTCGCGACGATCGGGTGCGTCGAGGGGAGCTGGTCCTGGCGGTAGGCCCAGGACTTCTCCATCGCCTGGAACGTGGTCCAGGCCTCGGTCCACTCGGTGGCCTCGGCCGTGGCGATCGTGGAGGCCCACTCAGCGAAGGACTCGTTGAGCCACAGGTCGTTCCACCACTTCATGGTGACCAGGTCGCCGAACCACATGTGGGCGAGCTCGTGCAGGATCGTGACGACCCGGCGCTCCTTGATGGCGTCGGTGACCTTCGACCGGAACACGTAGGTCTCGGTGAAGGTGACCGCGCCGGCGTTCTCCATCGCACCGGCGTTGAACTCCGGCACGAACAGCTGGTCGTACTTGTCGAAGGGGTAGGCGACGTCGAACTTCTCCTCGAAGTAGGCGAAGCCCTTCTTCGTGATGTCGAACACGTACTCGGGGTCGAGGTACGAGGCGAGCGACTTGCGCGCGAACACGCCGAGCGGGATCGTCCGGCCGTCGCGGCTGGTCAGCTCGTCGCGCACGACCTCGTACGGGCCGGCGACGAGCGCGGTGATGTAGCTCGAGATGCGCGCGGTGGGCGGGAATGCCCAGGTCGCGACGTCGCCGTCGACGTGCGGCTCCGGCGTGGGGGAGTTCGAGACGACCTGCCACCGGGACGGCGCCGTCACGGTGAAGGAGAACTCGGCCTTCAGGTCGGGCTGCTCGAACACCGCGAACATGCGGCGGGAGTCCGGGACCTCGAACTGGGAGTACAGGTACACCTCGTCGTCCACCGGGTCGACGAAGCGGTGCAGGCCTTCACCGGTGTTCGTGTACAGCGCGTCGCTGACGACCACGAGCTCGTTCTGCTCCTGCAGGTCGTCGAGCCGGATGCGCACGCCGTCGTTCACCGCGGCGACGTCGAGCGCGGTGCCGTTCAGCGTGATCGAGTGCACGGTCTTCGTGATGGCGTCGATGAAGGTCGATGCGCCGGCGGTGGCGGTGAAGCGCACCCGCGTGGTGCTGCCGAAGGCCTCGGCGCCGCGGGTCAGGTCGAGCTCGACGTCGTACGTCTGCACGGCGACGACGGCCGCGCGCTCCTGGGCTTCGATTCGGGTGAGGTTCTCTCCGGGCACGCAACGCTCCATCTTCGCTGGGGACGCGGACGATCGGTGTCCGCGTACGGGGCCCCGGACGGCGTCGTGCGCCGGCGGGACGATGGGTTCCAGCCTAGCGACGCCGCGTACGCTCGGATCGTGACAGAGACGACTGTGGACAACCCGACCGACCCCACCACCGAGCGCACCGCCGTGGAGTTCTGGTTCGACCCGAACTGCCCCTGGGCCTGGATGACGAGCCGCTGGGTGGGTGAGGTCGCCGAGCACCGCGACCTCGACGTGACCTGGAACGTGATGAGCCTGTTCGTCCTCAACGAGGACCAGGACGTCCCGGACGCCTACAGGGAGCGCCTGCACGCGGGCCAGGTCTACCCGCGCATCGTCACGGCGGCGAGGCTCCGGCTCGGGCAGGACATCGTCAAGCCGCTGTACGACGCGCTCGGCGAGCACATCCACCACCGCCAGGAGTCCGACCCGGAACAGGTCGTTCCAGCCGTGCTCGCCGAGCTCGGCCTCGACGCCGACCTGCTCGACTCCGCCTGGACGGACGAGGTCGACGCCGCCGTGCGCGCCAGCCACCAGGACGGCATCGACCGCGTCGGACAGGACGTCGGGACGCCGGTCATCGCCGTCGAGGGCACCGCGTTCTTCGGACCGGTCATCTCCCCGGCGCCCAAGGGCCAGGAGGCGCTCGACCTGTGGGACGGCGTCGTCGCCGTCGCGAAGTACCCCGGCTTCTTCGAGCTCAAGCGCTCGCGCACCGTCGGCCCGGTCTTCGACACCACCGACTGACGCTCCGGAACCAGGTTCCGTTCGTCGACGGGCGGCCGGGAGGCCCGTGGTGCGCCCGCCCCGCCCGTCGCGTCAGACGAGCGGCAGGCGCATGAGCGTCAGGTCGAGCCAGCGGTCGAACTTGCGTCCGACCTCGGGCACGACCGCGACCGTGGTGAACCCGAGGCGCTCGTGCAGGGCGATCGACCCCGTGTTGGTGCTGCAGATCCCGGCCATCATGACGTGCCGGCCCTCGGCGGTGGCTCGTGTGACCAGCTCCTGCATCAGGGTCGTGGCGATGCCCCGGCCGCGGAACGCCTCCACCACGTAGACGCTGTGCTCGACCGTCAGCCGGTATCCCTGGTGCGGCCGCCACTGCGAGTACGTTGCGTAGCCGGCCACGACCCCGTCGACCTCGGCCACGAGCACCGGGTAGCCGCCGCCCTGCCGCTCGGCGAGCCACCCGTCGAAGTATGCACGCGGGTGCGGGGTGTCCTGCCAGATGGCGGTGGAGTGCAGCACGGCATCGACGTGCAGGGCGTGCACGACGTCCAGGTCGGCCGGTGTGCAGTCGCGGATCACGACCCCGTTCGTCGCATATGCTGTCGTCATGTCTCACATCGTAGACGACGAGCGGATGCTCGGCGAACGGCTCCAGCGCCTGCGCACCGAGCGGAAGTGGAGCCTCACCGAGCTCGCCGAGGAGTCCGGCGTCTCCCGCGCGATGATCAACCGCGTCGAGCGCGGGGTCTCCAGCCCCACCGCGACGATCCTCGGTCGCCTGTCGGGCGCCTTCGGCCTGACGATCTCGCAGCTCCTCGACGACGCTCTGGAGCACGAGGTGCCCAGGGTGACGGACCCCGACGAGGCACGCGGGGTCCAGCGCGGCGCGACCGCCGATTCCTGGACCGATCCCGACACCGGGTACCGCCGCCGTCCGGTCTCGAGCGCGGCGTTCCCCGCTGACGTCACCGAGGTGCGCCTCCCGGCCGGCCGCGAAGTGGCCTACCCGGCGTCCGCCTACGCGTTCCTGCGGCACTGCATCTGGGTCGTGGACGGCGTGCTCGAGGTCGTCGTCGGCGGCGAGCCGACGCGCCTGGCGGCGGGGGACCGGATCGAGCTCGGCGACCCCGCCGACGTCGTCTACCGCAACCCGGGCGAGGACCCCACCCGGTACCTCGTCGTGGTGGTCCGGGCGCCGTAGTCCGTGGTGGTCCGGGCCCCGGAGCCGCAGGAATAAGATCGGTTCCATGCGCATCCACCTCGGAACGGACCACGCCGGCCTCGAGTTCAACAAGACCCTCGCACTGCACCTGACCGACGCCGGGCACGAGGTGGTGGACCACGGTCCGACCGAGTACGACGCGCTCGACGACTACCCCTCGTTCTGCATCAACGCCGCGCACGCCGTGGTGCAGGACCAGCGCGCCGGTGTCCAGGCGCTCGGCGTCGTCTTCGGCGGTTCCGGCAACGGCGAGCAGATCGCCGCCAACAAGGTCGAGGGCATCCGCGCCGCGCTCGTCTGGAACGAGTCGACCGCGCTGCTCGCCCGTCAGCACAACGACGCCAACGTCATCTCCATCGGCGCGCGCCAGCACACCGAGGACGAGGCGATCCGGTTCGTCGACCTGTTCATCGCCGAGCCGTTCTCGGGCGAGGAGCGTCACGCCCGCCGCATCGCCCAGCTCGCCGAGTACGAGACCACCGGGCTGATCGCCGGCCGCCAGATCGACCAGTAGTCCGGCCCGTCAGGGGTACCGGGTAGAACGGTAGTCATGCCCGAGGGTCACTCCGTCCACCGCATCGCCAACCAGTTCACCCGGCACTTCGTCGGCAAGCGCTGCGAGGTGTCGAGCCCCCAGGGCCGCTTCGCCGCCGGGGCCGCACAGCTCGACGGCAAACGCATGATCGCGGCCCGGGCGGTGGCGAAGCAGATGTTCCTGGAGTTCGAGGGCGACCTGTTCCTGCGTGTCCACCTCGGCCTGTACGGCGCATGGGACTTCGCGGGGATGATCTCCACCGCCGAGGCGCTGTCCGACGACGACGACCGCGAAGAGTCCCTCAGCTCGATCGGCGCACCGCGGCTCGCCCGCTACCGGATGGCCGAGCAGGAGAAGGTAGAGGACCCGATCGAGTCCTTCCCGCCGGACCCGGTGGGCCAGGTCCGGGTGCGGATCCTCACCGGGGACACCGTCGCCGACCTCCGCGGCCCGACCGCGTGCGTCGTGGAGACCCCGGCCGAGGTGCAGCGCGCGCTCGACAAGCTCGGCCCCGACCCGATGAACGACGACGGGCCCGAGGCCGAGAAGACCTTCGTCGACAACGTCCGGAAGCGCAACGTCGCGATCGGGCAGCTGCTCATGGACCAGTCCGTCGTGGCCGGCATCGGCAACATCTACCGCGCCGAGCTGCTCTTTCGGCAGCGCATCGACCCGTACAAGCCCGGCAAGAAGATCACCGTCAAGCAGGCCAAGGCGCTCTGGGCCGACTGGTCGAAGCTGCTGCACGACGGTGTCCGCGACGGCCTGATGATGACGATGGACGACCTGTCCGAGGCCGACCACAAGAAGGCCCTGCGTTCACGCAAGGACCGCCACTGGGTGTATCACCGGCAGGGCGAGCCGTGCCGGGTGTGCGGCACCGAGATCCGGATGGCCGACATGGCCGGCCGGAAGCTCTACTGGTGTCCGAAGGACCAGAAGTAGCGCAGCGGCACCGCGGCGAGATCACACCTCCCGGTACGTGAACCGCCCGGCGACGGCCGTCCCGAGCACCCGCATGCCACGAAGTGCGGCGGACGAGGATGCGGCGAGCGGGTCGGTCTCGACGAGCACCAGGTCCGCCACGTCGCCGACGGACACCCCGACGCGCCCGTCGGTCGACCCCCGCCACGCGACGAGCGCCGACAACCGTTCGGCCGGGTGCCACGGGTCACGGCCGTCGCGGTCCCGCCCGACGGCCGCCGCCATCGAGACCCACGGGTCGAGCGGCGCCACCGGGGCGTCCGACCCGAGCAGCAGGCGCGCTCCGGCCCGTGCGAGCGACGCGAAGGCGAAGGCCCGGTCGGTGTGCCCCGCCCAGTGCCGGTCGGCGATGTCGCGATCGTCCATGGCGTGCTCGGGCTGTACCGACGCGGCGACCCCGAGCCGGGCGAACCGGTCGACGTCGGTGTCGACGAGCAACTGCGCGTGCTCGATCGTGCCGCGGGCTCCGACGGCCTCGAAGACGCCGAGCGCCAGGGTGTTCGCGCGGTCACCGATCGCGTGGATCGCGGGGACGAGTCCGGCGTCGACGGCCCGGCGGGTGAGCGCGACGAGGTCCTCGAATGCCCACGCGAGCACGCCGGAGCCGTCCGTCATCGCGGCGGTGCGGGTGCCGAGCGACCCGTCGGTGATCACCTTGAAGGGCCCCATCGTGAGCAGCCCCCGCGTGCCGTCGACCACGTCGCCGGTCCGCAGACCCCGGGCGATGGCCTCGTCGAGCTCGGCCGGGTACACCCCGGACGCGACCCGGATCGCGTCGGTGCCGGCGTGGATCCGGCGGCGCCAGCGGTCGAGCCCGAAGCGCATCTCGAGGTCGACCACGCCCGTCACGCCGCGGGCCGCCGCGGCCTCTGCAGCGTCCGCCACGTAGGCGTCGAGCAGGTCGTCCGGCACCTGCGACAGTGCGCCGGTCACGTCGAAGGCATCCTGCTCGCGCAGGACCCCGTCCTCGCCCGTGTCGAGCGGTCGGCCGACGGCAGCTCCGAAGTGCGCGAGCGCGAGGGCGTTGCACCACACCGCGTGCAGGTCCGCGCTGATCACGACGACCGGGAGGCCCGGTGCGGCCTGGTCGAGCAGCTCGCGTCGTGCAGGGCGCGGCCACATCCCGTCGCGGTAGCCGTGTCCGACCAGGACGCGGTCGGTCACTCCCGCCCGTGCGACCGCGGCGAGCAGGTCGGCGGTCGCCTCGGCGGAGTCGCAGCCGGTGACGTCGACGCGACGGCGGACGAGGGCCCACTGGTCGAAGTGCGTGTGGTGGTCGCGGAGCCCCGGGCCGAGCCAGGCGCCGGCGGCCTCGACCACCTCGGTGTCGACGCCCGTGGGGTCGAGCGTGCCGGTCGGCCCGATCTCGGTGACCCGACCGTCGACGATGCGGACGTCGGCAGGGGCCCCGGAGGTGCCCACCCTGCGGACGGTTCGCAGCAGGACCTCCGTCACGACGCCTCCAGGCCGCTCGCTGTGGACGGGACCGGCCGGACCCGCTCGACCTCGTCGGCGAGCGCCGGCGACGCGTAGGGGCCGTCGCCCCGCAGCCCGGCGACGATGCGGTCGATCACCTCGGGGGCCTTGTTCTGCGACAGCTTGGCGCGGGCGTCGAACCGGGTGACGCGGATCCGGACGCCGACGGTGCCCTTGGCCATCCGGCGGGCGGTCTCCTCGTCGATCTGCAACGACACGGGCGACGGCATGACCCGCTCGAAGTGGTCGACGAGTTCACCGAGGACACGGAAGTTCTCGTCGTCGGACAGGATCTCGGGGGTGCCCCACACGTGCGCGGTGACGTGGTTCCAGGTCGGCACGAACTGCTCCGGCGGGTACCAGGCGGGGGAGACGTAGCCGTGCGGTCCCTGGAACACGACGAGGACCTCGTGCTGCCCGAGTTCGTGGGCGACCTCGTCGGGGCGGCCGACGTGCGACACCAGGACGAGGGCGTCCGGGTCGTCGTCGGGGCCGGGGGTCTCGAGCAGCACCGGGTAGTGCGAGGCGACGAGCCCGGCCGCGGTGTGGGACACGATCGTCGCCCACGGGTTCCCGGTGATGAGGCGCCGGACCTCGTCGACGTCGGTCATCAGGAAGTGCGGTGTGTGGCGCATGGTCCGAGCGTGGCACAACGGGCCCGGACGCGCGACGGGTGCCGTTTCGTCAGTGTTTCTGCGCGGTAAAACTCTCAGAGCGCATTGAAAGAAACCTTGTGGTCGGGATTCGAACCGTCCTAGCTTTCCCACCACGACGACCGGGCAGGGATCCGGCCGCACCCGATCGAGGAGAGATCATGCGACGCAGGACGATCGCCGCGCTGGCCGCGGCGGCAACCTTGGCACTGGTGGCGACCGGCTGTTCGGCGGGCGGCGCGGCCGACGACGACGCTCCCTCGAGCCTGGTCTACGCGACCGGCGAGCCCGACCACCTGACCCCGGGCCGGCAGACCGTGGCCTTCGACCAGGTGATGAGCGTCTTCGCGCCGCTCACCCAGACCGACGCCGATGGTGATCTGCAGGACGTCGCGGCGAAGAGCGTCGAGAGCGACGACGCCACCACCTGGACGATCACGCTGCGGGACGGCTGGACGTTCCAGAACGGCGAGGCCGTCACGCCGGAGAGCTACGTGAAGGCCTGGAACCACGTCGCCTACGGCCCGAACGCGTGGGAGAACAGCGGTCAGCTCGCCGGGATCGTCGGGTACACGGACCTCAACCCGGCGAAGGGCACCCCGAAGACCAAGGAGATGTCGGGGCTGAAGGTCACCGGCAAGGACACCTTCACGGTCACGCTCACCCACGCGGACAGCCAGTTCCCCCTGCAGCTCAGCCAGGCCCAGACGGCGTTCTACCCGATGCCCGAGGCCGCCTACGACGACCTGAAGGCGTACGACGAGAAGCCGATCGGCAACGGCCCGTACGAGATGACGAAGGCGTGGAAGGCGGACCAGGAGTTCACCGTCACGGCGTGGAAGGACTACGAGGGCACGAAGCCCGCAACCGACGAGGTGACCTTCCGCAGCTACTCCGACATGAACACCGCCTACACGGACGTCCTGGCCGGCAACGCCGACGTGCTGTTCCTGCCGACCGACAAGATGACGAGCGCGAAGGCCGACTTCGGCGACCGCCTGCACTCCTTCGACGCTCCCGGCATCGACTACCTCGGGTTCCCGCTGTGGGACGACCGGTACTCCGACCCCGACGTGCGCCGCGCGATCTCGATGTCGATCGACCGTGACGAGGTCAACGACGCGATCTACGGCGGCCTGTACGAACCCGCCACTGCACTCACCCCGCCGTCGATGTCCGGCACCGAAGAGGGCATCTGCGGCGACGCGTGCGAGTTCGACCCGGCAGCGGCGAAGAAGCTCCTCGCCGGTGCTGGCGGGTTCGACGGCACCATGACGCTCGTCTACCCGGGCGGCACCGGCCTCGACTCGCTGTACGAGGCGTACGCCAACCAGATCCGCCAGAACCTGGGCGTCGACGCCGAGGCGAAGGCCACCACCGACTGGGCGTCCTACTACTCGGAGCTCACCGACAAGACCGTCGCCGGCCCGCACTTCGGCCACTGGGGCGCGCTGTACATCAGCCAGCAGAACACGCTCCGCGCGCTGTTCACCACGGCGGGCGGCTGCTCCCCATGCACCGGCTACTACCAGTCCGACGACGTCGACTCGCTGCTCGCGAAGGCCGACTCCGCCGGGTCCCAGGACGAGGCGAACGAGTACTACACGAAGACGCAGCAGGCGGTCCTCGAGGACTTCCCGGTCGTCCCGACCTTCTTCGACAAGTACTCGTACGTCACGAGCGACAAGATCGCGAAGCTGCCTGCGGTGGCGGGCAGCCCCGTCATCGCGCAGATCGCCGTGAAGTAGGGCGGGCATGGAGCAGCACACCGTCCTCGACCTGGTCCGCGACGTCCCCGACCGCGACGGCTTCCCGCTCGTCGACGACCTGCACACACGGTTCGCCGCGCTCGCCGCGGCACACCCCGACCGGGTCACGGTCACCCGGATCGGTACGAGCCGCCTCGGCGAACCCCTGCACAGCTACCGCATCGGCACCGGGTCGCACGCGGCCGTCGTGGTCGGCGGGGTGCACCCGAACGAGCCGATCGGTTCGTGGACGGCGCTGCACCTCGCCGAGACGGCCCTCGGTGACGAGCGGGTGGCCGCGCTCGACGTCACCTGGCACATCGTCCCGACGATCGACCCGGACGGCATGCGGCTCAACGAGGCGTGGTTCCACGACCCGCACGACCGGGTCTTCTACTCGCGGCACTTCTACCGGCCCGCCCCGGACAGCCAGGTCGAGTGGACGTTCCCGAACAGCTACAAGTCGGTGTACTTCGACCAGGTGCTGCCCGAGACGCTCGCGTTCATGCGGCTCATCGACGACACCGAGCCGGACCTGCTCGTGAGCCTGCACAACGGCGAGATGGGCGGCGTCTACTACTACCTGTCCGAGGACCTGCCCGACGTCGTCGACACCCTGCACGCGGTGCCGGCCGCACTCGGGCTGCCGCTCGACACCGGGGAGCCGGAGTCCCCGTACCTGCGGGAGCTCGCCTCGGCGGTGTTCGCGATGGACGGCATCGAGACGGCGTACGCCTACCTCGAGGAGCTCGGCGTCGACCCCGGCGAGCACATCCACGGCGGGTCGAGCGCGGCGTGGGCGATGCGGCACGGGGCCCTCTGCATGGTGGCCGAGCTGCCGTACTGGAGCCACCCCGACGCCGACGACCAGACCCCGACCGACGAGCCGTACGCCGACCTGCTCCGCCGGTGCGCGGACGAGCTCGGTGCCTCGGGTGCGGAACTGCAGGCGTTCCTCGACGAGGCGTCGCCGATGCTCTCGATCCCGTCCCCGTTCGTGGAGGCCTCCCGGGCGTTCGTGCCGATGCTCGTCGGGATGGCGGACACCGACCGCCGCCGCGCCGAACGGGAACCGGCGGACCGCACGGCCACCGTCGCGGAGCGCTTCGGCTGCGAGGACCTCGTCCGCTGCTTCCGCCTGCGCTACGGCGGCATGCTCCTGCGCGCCGTCGAGGCGGAGACGACCGCCGGCACGGCGTCCGCGCCGCTCCGGCGGCTCCGCGACCGCCTGGCCGAGCGGTACGCGCACTGGCAGGCGGACGCGTCGACCGGTGCGCAGCCGATCCCGGTGGGGAAGCTCGTGGGCGTGCAGTACGGGGCGATCCTCGCCTGCGCGGCGCACGTGGCGGACCCGACCCGCGCCTCCCGTCCGGTGTCGGCGACCGTCTCGGGAGGCGCGTGATGCGTCCGACGCTCGCCGTCGGTCGCCGACTCGGCGGCCTGGTCATCGTGTTCCTCGGGGTGACCTTCCTGATCTACGCGATGACGTTCGCGCTGCCCGGCGACCCGATCAAGGCGCTCGGCGGCGAGCGCCCGCTCACCGACACCGTCGTGCGGACGCTGCGGGCGGAGTACCACCTGGACCAGCCCCTGTGGCTGCAGTACGTGGAGTACCTGGGCGGCCTGTTCCGGGGTGACTTCGGCACCGACTTCAACGGGCAGTCCGTCGGCGAGCAGATGGCGTCGCGCTGGCCGGTGACGATCACGCTGGCGCTGAGCGCGTGGGCACTCGAGATCGTCCTCGGCATCGGACTCGGCGTGCTCTCGGCGCTCAAGCGCGGCACCGTGCTCGACAAGACGGTGCTCGTCGGCACCATCGTCGTCGGAGCCGTGCCCGTGTTCGTGCTCGGCGTGGCCCTGCAGCTGGTGTTCTCGGTGCGGCTGCACTGGTTCCCGGTCGCGGGCGTCACCGCCGGGTGGCCGACCGCGTACGTCCTGCCGGCGTTCGTGATCGCCCTGTTCGGCCTGGCCGCGGTGTCCCGACTCACCCGGACGTCGATGATCGAGACGCTCGACGCCGACTACGTCCGGACGGCCCGTGCGAAGGGGCTCGCGCCGGGCCGGATCGTCGGCGTGCACGTCCTGCGGAACTCACTCATCCCCACCGCCACCTACCTGGCGACCGACCTCGGGTACCTGATGGGCGGCACCGTCATCATCGAGGGCATCTTCAACCTGCCGGGCGTCGGGAACCTGCTCTTCCAGGGCATCCGCTCGCACGAGGGGGCCGTCGTCGTCGGCATCTCGACCGCCCTCATCCTGGTGTTCCTCGTCACGAGCGTGCTCGTCGACCTGCTGCACGCCGCCCTCGACCCGCGCGTCCGGACAGGAGCCTCCCGATGACCACCGAAGCCCTCGGCGCCACCGTCGAACCCGTCGTCGGTGTCCGCCGCCGCCCACTGCTCGCCGCCGCCCGGACCCCGGGGTTCTGGGTGCCCGCGTCGGTGCTCGCGGTGGTCCTGCTGATCGCCGCGTTCCCGCAGCTCTTCGCCGGGCTGTTCGGCCACGGCGACCCCCGGGTGTGCGACCTCGGCCGGAGCGGGGCATCACCGACCGCCGGGCACCCGTTCGGCTTCGACCTGCAGGGCTGCGACGTGTACGCGAACGTGGTCTGGGGCACCCGGTCGTCGATCGCCGTCGCGGTGCTCACGACCGTGCTCGCCGGCATGGTCGCGGTCGTCGTCGGCACCGTCGCGGGCATGGTCGGCGGATGGGTGGACGCCGTCCTCGCCCGGCTCACCGACGTGTTCCTCGGGTTCCCGTTCCTGCTCGGCGCCGTCGTCGTGCTGAACAGCGTGGGGGAGCGGTCGGTGCTCACCGTGTCGCTCGTGCTCGCCCTGTTCGGGTGGCCGACGATGGCCCGGCTCGTGCGGTCGAGCGTCCGCAGCGTCCGGGGCGCCGAGTTCGTCCTCGCCGCCCGGACGATGGGGTTGTCGACGTGGCGGATCACCACCCGGTACGTGCTGCCGTCGTCGATCTCGCCGCTGCTCGTGCTCGCCACCATCACCGTCGGCGGGGTCATCGTGTCCGAGTCGTCGCTGACCTACCTCGGCATCGGGCTGGAGCGTCCGGCGATCTCCTGGGGGCTGCAGCTGTCCGCGGCGACGTCGCAGTTCCTCCGTGCCCCGCACATGCTCATCGCGCCGGCGGCGTTCCTCGCCGTGACCGTGCTCGCCGTCATCGCGCTCGGTGACACGCTGCGCGCCGCACTCGACCCGCGTCGGCGCTGACCACTATCGGCGCCGACCATGATGGGCGCTGACCGTGATCGGCGCTGACGCGCCAGACTCGCTGCAGAACCGTTCTCGAAAGGACCACCGTGACCGACACCCTCTCCGCGTACCGGAAGACCCTGCCCTACATCCGTGAATGGGTGTCGTACAAGGTGTGGCAGCTGCGGGTGCCCGGGGTGCAGGTCGCCGTCGGGTACGGCGGCAAGGTCCTGTTCGACGAGGCCTGGGGCTACGCCGACGTCGAGGCCGGGCGCCGCCTGACCACCACCGACCTGTTCCGCATCGCCTCGCACTCGAAGACCTTCACCGCGACGGCCCTGCTGCAGCTCGCCGAGCGCGGGTCGCTCCGGCTCGACGACACCGTCGGCACGTACGTCCCGGCACTGGTCGACGGCGGCTCCCCGCTCGCCGACGCCACTCTGCGGGAGCTCATGGAGATGGGTGCCGGGGTGATCCGCGACGGGCACGACGGCGACTACTGGTCCCTGCTCCGCCCCTTCCCCGACGAGCAGGAACTCCTGGCGCTCGTGCTCGAGGGCGGCCAGAAGGTGCCGACCGGCTCGTCGTTCAACTACTCGAACCTCGGCTACTCCCTGCTCGGCCTGGTCATCGCCGCGGTCTCCGGGCAGTCGTACAACGACTTCGTGCGGGAGTCGATCACCGAACCCCTGGGCTTGCGGAACACCGGCCCCGACTGGGACCCCGCACGCGCCGACGACTTCGTGGTCGGGTACACGGGCTTCCACACCGCGCGGCACCGGCAGCGCATCGACCACGTCGACACCCGCGCGATGGCCGCCGCCACCGGGTTCCACGGCACCGCGTCCGACCTGGTCCGCTACTTCTCGCAGCACGTGATCGGGCAGGGCACCCTGCTCGACGACCACTCCAAGCGCCTCGCGCAGCGGAAGGCCTGGAGCGCCACCGACGACCCCGCCGCCCGGGGCTACGGCGCCGGCTTCATCGTCGACCGGATCGGCGGACGGGAGATCCGCGGCCACTCGGGCGGGTTCCCGGGGCACATCACCCAGTCGATGTTCGACCCGGCGTCGGGGCTCGTCGTGTCCGTGCTGACGAGTGCCGCCGCCGGACCGGCCACGCTCATCGCCACCGCGGTCATCGCCATGCTCGACGCAGCGGCCGACGCCGACGCCCCTGGGGCCCCGGTGCCCGACGACGTCGACACCGCCGCCTTCACCGGACGCTTCGCGAACCCGTGGGGCGTCACCGACGTCGCCCGGATCGGTGACCGGCTCGTCGAGGTCGACCCGTCCGGCGCCGAACCGATGGACACCCCCACGCGGCTCGAGGTCGTCGACGCCGACACCCTGCGGATGACCCACGGCAACCGCTTCGGCTCGGTCGACGAGGACATCACCTACACCCGCGACGAGGACGGCACCGTGCGGGCGATCCGTGGCGGTGGCGGCATGTCGCAGGAGCCGTGGTCGATCCCGGACGAACGACCCGAGGTGGCCGCCGGGCTCGCCTCGTGACCGACGACCGGGGCACCCGCGACGGGGCCCCCGACGACGACCGGCTGCTCGGACCGGAGCGCCAGGCGTTCGTCGAGGAGTTCGCCCTGATGCTCAACGACGGCGCGGGCATGCCCCTCACCGACGCCCGGGTGCTCGGCTACCTGATGATGACCCGCGCACCGCACTCGTCGTCGTCCGACCTGCAGGCAGCGCTCGGCGCCAGCTCGGGGTCGGTGTCGATGGCCACCCGGCGGCTCGTCGACTCCGGGTTCGTGAAGCGCCACATCGTCCCCGGCGAGCGCAGCCACTACTTCCGCGCCGAGGCCGACGTCTGGGGCTCCTGGCTGGCCAGCGAACGGAAGTACCTCGACCGGCAGCGCGACATCATCGGCCGCGGGCTCGCCGTCGTCGAGGGTGCCGGCCGCACCGGCACGGGCGACGTGGACGCCGAGGTCCGCGAGCGTCTGCTCAACGGCCGCGACTACATGCAGTGGCTGCAGGGCTACCACCGCAAGATGCTCGAGGAGTGGGAGGCCTTCAAGGCCGCCCGCGACGACACCGACCCCCCGGAGACCCCATGAGCGGCACCAGCGACGTCCTGACCGTCGAGCACCTCACCGTCACCTTCGACGTCGACGGCGAGGTCGTCCGCGCGGTCGACGACGCCTCGTTCACCGTCGCCCGGGGCGAGGTCGTCGCGGTCGTGGGGGAGTCCGGCTCGGGCAAGAGCATGACCGCGATGACCGCGATGGGCATCGCCCCCGACGGTGCGCGCGCCTCGGGGAGCATCCGGCTCGGCGACCTCGAGGTCATCGGGACCGACGAGCGCAGCCTCCGGTCGGTCCGGGGCCGCAGCGTGTCGATGATCTTCCAGGACCCGTCCGCGGCGCTGAACCCGGTGTTCACGATCGGCTTCCAGCTCGCCGAGGCCGTCCGACGCACCGAGGGCCCGCACGACCGCGCCGCCGTCCGGGAACGCTCACTCGAGCTGCTCCGCGCCGTGGAGGTCCCCGAACCCGAACGCCGCCTGGGCCAGTACCCGCACGAGCTCTCCGGCGGCCAGGCCCAGCGCGTGATGATCGCGATGGCGCTCGCCGCCGACCCGGACCTGCTCATCGCGGACGAGCCGACGACCGCCCTCGACGTCACCGTGCAGGCCGAGGTGCTCGACGTCCTCCGCGCGCTGCGCGAGCGCACCGGAACGGCGATCCTGCTCATCACCCACGACATGGGTGTCGTCGCGGACCTCGCCGACCGGGTGGTCGTGATGCGCCGCGGACGCGTCGTCGAGACCGGCACCGCCGAGGCGGTCTTCGCCGCACCGTCCGCCGACTACACGAGTGAACTGCTCGCTGCGGTCCCGCGCATGGGCACCGGGTCCGGTCTGGAGGCCCGGCTCGGCCCCGCCACGGCGCCCCCGGCCGCCGTCCTGGACGTCCGGCACCTCGTGGTCGAGTACGGCGGCGCCCTGCGGGGGCGCTTCCGCGCCGTCGACGACGTGTCGTTCACCGTCGGCCGTGGCGAGATCGTCGGCCTGGTGGGCGAGTCCGGCAGCGGCAAGACCACCATCGGCCGGGCCGCGATCGGTCTGGCCCCGATCACCTCGGGCTCGGTGGTCGTCGACGGCACCGACGTCGCCGGCGCACGACGAGCCGCCCGCCGGCAGATGCGCCAGCACGTCGGCGTGGTGTTCCAGAACCCGCTCCGATCGCTCAACCCCCGGTACACCGTCGGGCAGACCGTCGCCGAGCCGCTCCGCCAGATCCTCCGGCTGCCGGCGGCCCAGGTCGACGAGCGTGTCGAGCGGCTCCTCGCCGACGTCGGTCTCGACGGCGGGTACGCCGAGCGCTACCCGCACGAACTCTCCGGAGGCCAACGACAACGAGTCGCGATCGCCCGCGCGGTGGCGCTCGACCCCGCGCTCCTGATCGCCGACGAGCCGACCAGTGCGCTCGACGTGTCGGTGCAGGCCCGCGTGCTCGACGTGTTCCGCGAGCTGCAGGAGCGCCTCGGGTTCGCGTGCCTGTTCGTCACGCACGACCTCGCCGTGGTCGACACCCTGTGCGACCGGGTCGTCGTGCTGCACGGTGGCCGGGTCACCGAACACGGGACGCGCGACGCGATCCTGCGCTCGCCGCAGGACCCGTACACACGACGGCTCATCCAGGCCGCCCCGGTGCCGGACCCCGCGGAGCAGGCACGCCGACGCTCCGAGCGCCTGGCGGCCCGAGCGGGCTGAGTCGGAGCCGGAGTGCGCGTCGACTCCCGCTGCTCCAGCCGGCGAGGAACGGACGTTCGTGTCCGCGCGATGACGGTTCCGGTTCGCGCCGCCCGGGGATCGTGAACCGGAACCGTCAGCGACGTGGAAACGCGGGCCCTTCCGTCTCGCTCCGCCGCCCGGCCCCGACGACACGCCCGTCCGGCACCAGGCGGTCGTCCAGACGGCGCGGTCGACTTGACTGTGGTTCGAACACACGTTCGAATACCGTCGTGGGACGGCGTCGCGAGAACCGGTGGCAGCCCCCGGAACACCCGGAGGTCGAGCGTCCGCGCGCGTACTCCCTGTCCGAGGACGCCCGCGGCGGCGACGTCTGCCACGCCGTCACCCCGAAGCCGGTCTGGGCGTGGATCCAGTTCCCGACCTTCCACGTCCGGGTGAAGGCCTTCGCGAAGAGCTGGACCCGTGACGCCGTCCTGGTGGAGTGGGCACAGTTCGGGCAGCAGGCCGAGGCGTGGGTGTGGCGTTCGGCGGTGAAGCACCGCACGCTCCGGGCCGACCGGGACCGCGCGAACCGGAGTCCGCAGGACGCACTGCGTTGACTTCCGCCGCGACCCCGAGGATGGTTTAGCGAACACCGGTTCAGCAAGTAACTCACTGATCGAGGCATTCGATCGGAGGGCTGTTCCGCAGAAGGAGGCACCATGAAGAACACAGCGGTGCCGTCCTGGGTCGCCCACGTGCTCACCCCGCCCGAGGTCATCAGCGCCTACGTCGAGCGTCGGATCAACGATCCGGCCCTCCTGTCGGGCGAGCAGTCGGAACCCACGTACGCAGACTTCCTGCGCGACGAGTAGACGGTCTTCTCCAGGAGGCCCGAATCACGCACCGCCGTCGGCGGACGTGATCCGGGCCTCCTCTTCGTTCATCCCACCGGTCCGTCGCGGCCGCGACGCGCGGACAGCGTCACGCCGACGCTCGCGGCGGTGACACACGCCAGGGCGACCGTCTCGAGCGGCGACAGCCCCTCGGCCAGCACCACGAGGCCCGCCAGGGCCGCGATCGCCGGGCCGAGGCTCTGCAACACCCCGAACACCCGCGTCGGCATCCGCCGCAGAGCGACCATCTCGAGGGCGTAGGGCAGCACGCTCGACAGCACGGCAACGGCGCCGAAGACGATCAGGAGGGTCGGTTCGTGCACGACGCCGTCGACCGCGGACCGGAGCCCGAACGGCAACGACACGAGCATCGCGACCACCATCGACACGACGAGCCCGTCGACACCGGGGATGGCGGTGCCGACGTGCCGGTTCATCACGATGTAGCCCGCCCAGCACCCGGCGGCGAGGACCGCCCAGACGACCCCGCCGACCTCGGTCACCGCGGTCGGGCCGACGCCGAGCAACACCACCCCGGCGAGCGCCAGCACGGCCCACAGTGCATCGCGCCAGCGCCGGGTGTGCACGAGCGACAGGGCGAGCGGCCCGAGGAACTCGATCGTCACGGCGACACCGATCGGGATGCTCGCGAACGACAGGTAGATGAACACGTTCATGCCGCCGAGCGCGAGACCGAGCCCGACCGCGCCGAGCCACTGCGCGCGGGTCCAGTGGCGGATCCGCGGGCGGATCACCAGGGCGAGCACGACGGCACCGATGACGAGCCGGAGCGTGGCGGCCCCGACCGCGCCGACGTCGTCGAAGTGGGTCTTCGCGATGGCGGCGCCGAGCTGGACGGACACCATCGCGGTGAGGGCCAGCAGGGGCGCGGGGACCTGGTTCATCCCAGGTAGGCGAGGACGGCGAGGACACGGCGGTGGTCCTCTCCGGTGTCCTCGAGTGCGAGCTTGCCGAAGATGCTCGACACGTGCTTCTCGACGGCGCCGGTGCCGATCACCAGGGCGCGGGCGATCGCGGCGTTCGTGCGGCCCTCGGCCATCAGCCCGAGCACGTCACGCTCCCGCGGGGTGAGGGCTGCGAGCGGGTCGCGGCGGCGGCTCATCAGCTGCGTGACGACCTCGGGGTCGAGCACGGTGCCACCGGCTGCGATGCGGCGGACGGCGTCGTCGATCTCCTCGAGGCGGGTGACGCGGTCCTTGAGCAGGTAGCCGATGCCGGTCGCGCCGGCGGCGAGGACGTCCTCGGCGTAGGTGGCCTCGACGTACTGGGAGAGCAGGAGCACGCCTGTCCGTGGAGCGATCCGGCGGGTCTCGACGGCGGCGCGGACGCCCTCGTCGGTGAAGGTGGGCGGCATCCGCACGTCCATCACCACGACGTCGGGTGCACCCTCGGGCAGGGTCGCCAGGAAGGCCCGGGCGTCGGAGTACTGCCCGATGACGTCGATGCCGGCCTCGTCGAGCACGCGGGCCAGGCCCTCGCGCAGCAGGACGGCGTCGTCGACGACGACGGCCCGGATGCGTGCTGCATCCGGGCCGTCTGTCATGCCGACCAGCCTAGTGGGAGCGCGGACGCCCTGGTGGGGTCACGACCGCTGGTTCGCCGCCGTCGGGACGCCGTTCAGGGCGCCCAGCGGGATCCGAGCGGTGGCCTCGGTCGGGCCGCCCTCGGGGCTCGAGACGACCAGGTCGCCGTCGAGGGCCCGCATGCGGCCGATCAGGCCCTCGATCCCGTGGCCCTGCTGCGGTCGGGCACCACCGCGGCCGTCGTCGGTGACGCTGACGGTCAGGTACCAGAGGCCCGAGGCGTCGACGACCAGGCCGAGGTACACCCCGGCGGTGGTGGCGCCGGCGTGCTTCATGGTGTTCGTCAGGAGTTCGCTCACGGTGAAGTACACGTTGCGCTGGATCTCCGTGGCGAGCTCCAGGCCCTCGGGCAGCCGGACGTCCAGGCCCACGGGGATCGGGGTGCGGGCGACCAGCGCCTCGAGCGCCGCGACGAGTCCGCGGTCGAGCAGGATCGGCGGGGCGAAGCCGCGGGACAGTGCGCGCAGTTCGTCGAGGGCGTCCTGGGCGTGCTCGGACGCCTCGCCGATGAGCTGCTTGGCCTTCTCGGGGTCCTTCTCGAAGGCGCGCTCGGCGGCGGACAGGTCCATGCGGAGTCGCACCAGCCGCTGCTGCGGCCCGTCGTGCAGGTCGCGCTCGATCTGGCGGAGCGCCTGCCCCTCGGCGGTGACGGCACCGGCGCGGGAGGCCTGCAGACCGGCAACGCGCTGCTCGAGTTGCTCGGCACGGAAGCCGCCCAGCAGGCCGAAGTCGACCCAGTAGTGCGCGAGGACGGACCCACGGGCCCAGAGCGGGAAGAGCACGACCGAGGCGGCCATCGACAGCAGCCCGAGGGCACCGAACCCGACGACGGCCGTCGTGTCCCAGCCGAAGTACTGCGCGCTCAGGCCGTTGGCGAACGCCACCACCGCGAGCCCGACGGGCCAGAGGAAGCCGGCGAACAGCAGGGCTCCGGCGCCCACGGTGAAGAGCGCGACGAGCGGGTACACGACCGCGGCGTGCAGCAGGTAGAGCCAGTAGTGCGGGTTGGCGACGGCCGACCCCGTGCGGGTCCACCAGTTCTGCTGCCACCTGGGAGTCCAGTCCACCGGGCGGATCGGCCTGGGGTCGGCCCAGCTCATGCGGAGCTTCTCGAACTGTCCGAGCCACCGTGCCACGAACAGCGCGATGAAGAACATGAGCAGGACGAAGGGGTTGAACAGGTCCCGGAACCCGCCGCCGAAGATCGCGGTCGGGAACGCGAAGTACAGCGTGCAGAGCAGCACGGCGGTGAGCGCCATGTAGCCGAAGTCCCGCGGCAGGCGCTTCCACGCGTCGCGGTAGAACTGCCCGGCGGTCATGCCGGACCCACGACCGGAACCACCGACCGGACCGGACCCGACCCGCGGGGTGGCGCTCCACGACGCCGGCGGGGACTGCGGGGCGTCCTGGGGGTCCTGGTGGTGCTGGCGCGGGTACTGGGGCATCGGCTTGGTGGCTCCAGGGGGCACGGAGTCGCCCAGGGGGACGGTCTGGGCCTGGTCGGGCGAAGGCGTGACGTCGTCCAGCGGGACGGTTCGCGCCTGGTCGGGGCGGTCGGTGTCGGTCATGCATCCAGCCTCGCGATCGCGGAGCCGTTCCCCCATCCTGCCCTCTCCCCACCCCGGGTGGGGTTATCCCCCCTCTTCCACAGGTCGCCGGGTCCACGCCCGCTCGTCCGGTCGGTGGACGACGCTCGTGGGATGGGTGACGCGCTCCGAGCACTGATCGATGCCGTCGGGCTCCAGGTCGGGCGGGGTTCCGAAATCCTGTCCGACGACGAATCCTGGTCGATCGAGGTCGAACCGACGGGCACGGACGTCTGGGTGGCGACGCGGTCCCGCTCCGTGTGGATCCGGCGCGGACGCGACATCGCGATCGTCGACGCCGGCACCGCCGCCCTCGTCGAAGGGCACGCGACGATCACGATCAGCACGGGCTCGGAGCGCTCCGGCCCGCCCCACGTCGCGGAGACGTACGCGTTCCCGCACGAGGCACTCTTCGCGCTCACCGGTGTGCTCGTCGGTGCCGCAACGCTCGGCCCGCTCGCCGACGAGGTCCTCGCGCTCCCACCCGTCGCGACCACGGGTCCGCCCGGGGCTCCCTCGCCCGACGTCGGCCTCGCGCTCCGCCACGTCGGGCACCTCGACGGCGGGAGGTGGCACGGCGCGCAGCAGCAGGCCCTCGCCCGGCTCGTCGTCACGACGGTGCTCCGCGACAACCCGCCCCCGATGCTCGGCGACAACGGTCTCGCGCGGGTCCTCGACCGCCTGTTCGATCCGGCCGGTCCGTCGTCTATGCGGGCCCTCCTCGTCGGTGTCCGCATGTCGGAGCGCACGCTCGAGCGCCGGTGCGCCGCAGCGACCGGCTGCACGCCCGCGCAACTCGGCCGCTGGTTCCGCAGTCTCGCCGTCCGGAGCGCACTCAGCCGTGGAGACCGCCCGTCCGACGTCGCGACACGCTTCGGCTTCAGCACGACGTCGTCCATGCGGCGGGCCCTCGACCGGGTCCGACCCCCGACGAACCGCCGGTGACCGTGGGGGAAGGGGGTTCCGATCCGCATCGATGACGGTTCTGGTTCACGATCCTCGGGTTTCGTGAACCAGAACCGTCGCGGCGCGGAGAAGACCACGTCGTCCCGTCGTCGGCCGGTGTGTGGGCACCAGACGCAGGGAGCGGCGGGACGGAAGCGGCGGAAGTGGTGAAAGCGGCGGGAACGGGAGCGGGAGCGAGTCGTCGGGGCCGACGTCCGGCGCAGCAGGGTCAGGCGGGGGCGCGGCCGGTGGACTCGCGGACGCTCAGGGTGAGCGAGGGGCCGGGGCGTGAGGGGAGTGGGGCACGGGCGTCGATCTGCTCACGCAGCAGGGTCGCCGCACGCTGCCCGAGCTCGACGGTGTCGCGGGTGAGTGAGGTGATCGCCGGCCGGACGAGCCGGATCATCGCCGAGTCGTCGAACGACACGATCGAGACGTCGCCGGGCACCGCGACGCCCATCTCGCTCGCCACGCCCAGCCCGGCGACGGCGAGCACGTCGTTGTCGTACACGATCGCGGTCGGTCGGACGCTCCGGGACAGCAGGGTGCGGGTGGCGCTCGCGCCGGCCTCGGCCGAGTAGTCCGTCGGGACCGAGACGGCGTCGTCGAGCCTCTCGTCGGCCGCGAACGCCCGGAGACGGTCCATGCGCATGGCGGTGTGCTCGAACTCGGGTCGGCCGGCGACGTGGGCGATGCGCCGGTGGCCGAGGGCGTGCAGGTAGCGCAGGACCGTGTCGGTGGCGTCCGAGTCGTCGATCCAGACCGTGGGTGCGGCGCCGTCGGGGGAGGGGTGCGAGCCGACGACGACCGTCGGCATGCCGAGGTCGGCGAGCAGGGCGAGCCGGGCGTCGTCGCGCCGGGGGTCGATCACGATCACGCCGTCGACACGGTGTCCGCGCCACCAGTCCCGGTAGGTCTCGAGTTCTTCCTCGGCATCCCGCGCGACGAGCAGGTTCATGCCGACGTGGGTGCCGGCGAGCCCGAGCTGGATGCCGGAGATCAGGTCGCCGAAGAACGACTCGGTCCCCAGGGTGCGGGCCGGACGGTTCAGCACGAACCCGATGGAACCGGCCTTCGCACCGCCGAGTGCGCGGGCCGCGGTGTGCGGCTGCCAGTCGAGTTCGTGGGCGATCTCGCGCACGCGGCGACGGGTCTCGTCGGAGACGCCTGGCCGGTCGTTCAACGCGAACGACACCGCGCTGATGGACACGCCGGCCCGCGCGGCGATGTCGGCGATCGTCGTTCGACGCTTGGTGGCCACGGGGTTGACTATAGCGCTTTAGTCATTCACAGTGGCTGCCACACACGGGTTCGGCGAACGCTGCTGAACCGGTTCAGCTATGACGAGGGAGTCAGACGCCATGAGGACCACCACACACATGACGAGGGGCCGCGCCACCGCGCTGCTCGCGACGGCCGCCGCGACGGCGCTCGTCCTGACCGGCTGCTCGAGCGGCGGGAACGCGGCCGACGGCGGCGACGGCGAGATCAGCGGCACCATCACCCTGCAGACCTGGGCGCTCACGCCGACCTACACGGGCTACCTCAACGGGGTCATCGAGGACTTCGAGCAGGCCCACCCGGACGCGAAGGTCAAGCTGCAGGACCAGCCCGGTGACGGGTACGCCGACAAGGTGCTCAGCCAGGCATCGTCGAACAGCCTGCCCGATGTGATCAACCTGCCGCCGGACATCGCCCTGCCCCTCGCGAAGCGCGGGTTCCTGCAGGACGTCGCGAAGGACGACTCCAAGCTCGCCAGCACGTACGTCGCCGGCGCGGTGGACTCCTACAAATACAAGGGAGTGGACGGCACGTTCGGGTACCCCTGGTACCTCAACACGGACGTCAACTACTGGAACTCGACGATGTTCGCCAAGTGCGGCCTCGACGCGAAGAACCCGCCGAAGACCACCGACGAGCTGTTCACGCAGGCGAAGACCATGCACGAGAACTGCCCGACCGACTACCTGATGAGCCGGAAGCCCGGCCTCGGTGACTTCACGCTCGCCGGCGTCAAGGTGCTCAACGCCGACGGGACGAAGTTCACCTTCGCCGACTCGTCGAAGGCCGCCGACCTGATCGACCGGTACAAGGACGCGTACCAGGACGGCTACATGCCCTCCAACGTGCTGAACAGCGACTACCTCGGCAACTCCACCCTGTTCACGCAGGCCAAGGTCGCCTGGACCACCGGTGGCGCCACCTCGCTCGCCGACTTCGAGAAGAACAACCCGTCGCTCAAGGGCAAGGTCACCGTCAGCCCCGCACTCGACACTCCGCCGCTCTACGTGCAGGGCCTGTCGGTGTCGAGCAAGTCGAAGCACCTCGCCACCGCCGAGGCCTTCGCGAAGTTCATGACCAACGCGAAGAACCAGGAGGCGTTCGCCCACAAGGTGAACATCTTCCCGTCCACCACGTCGTCGCAGTCCGACCCGTACTTCTCGAAGGACGACGGCACCGTGAACGGCGAGGCCCGGGTCCTGGCGAACGAGGCCCTGAAGACGGCGAAGGTCATCAACCCGGTCGAGGCGAACTCCGCGATGACGGACTTCCTCGACCAGCAGATCGCCCTCGCGATGAAGGGCCAGGTGGCGCCCGAGAAGGCGCTGCAGAACGCCCAGACCAAGATGAACAGCCTGCTGGCCAACGGCTGATCCAGCCCCGGAGAAGGAAGAGGGAGGATCGTCATGCGTGCGAACCGCTGGTACACGCCCTGGTTGCTCGTCCTGCCGGCACTGATCTGGCTCGTCGCGTTCAGCCTGTGGCCCTCGATCAACACGGTCCGGTTGTCGTTCACGAACGCCAGCCCGCTCGGCGGCGTCAGCCAGTGGGTGGGGGTCAAGAACTTCGAGACCCTGCTCGCCGACCCGCAGGTGTGGGAGGCGCTGCTCAACAGCGTCATCTACATGGCGATCTGCCTGCCGCTGCTGACGGTCCTCCCGCTCCTCATCGCGGTGCTCGTGCAGCAGAAGCTGCCCGGGATCGCGTTCTTCCGCACCGCGTTCTACACGCCGGTCATCGCGTCCGCGGTGGTCGTCGGGCTCATCTGGACGTGGATCCTCGACGACCGCGGCGTCATCAACGAGATGGCGCAGGCCCTCGGCGTCGTGCAGGGCAGCGTCCCGTTCCTGACCGACCGGTGGCTGCTGCTCCTCAGCGCCATCAGCCTGACGGTGTGGAAGGGGCTCGGCTACTACATGATCATCTTCCTGGCCGCCCTCGGGAACGTCGGCAAGGACCTGCACGAGGCCGCTGCCCTCGACGGCGCCGGCGCGGTTCGGCGCTTCTGGTCGGTCACGATGCCCGGGGTCCGCGGCACCATGACGCTCGTCGGGATCCTGGTGTGCGTCTCCGCGCTCCGGGTGTTCAGCGAGCTCTACATCCTCACGAACGGCACCGGCGGGCCCGGCGGGCAGGACAACTCGCTCGTCATGCTCATCCAGCAGTACGCCCGCGGCTTCACCGGCAACCTCGGCTACGCGTCCGCCCTGAGCCTCCTGCTCTTCGTCGTGACGCTCGTGCCGATGCTCGCCCTCGCCCGGATGAACAGCAAGGCGGACAAGTGACGAACACGACCAGCACGACCGAACCCGTCATCGGCGGCGCGCAGGGCGCAGCCAGCCCGACGCCGGACGTGAACGGCGCGACCGGCGCGGGACGGGCCTCCAGGCAGAACGGACGCGGCGGACGCAAGCGGCGCCGCGCGGTCTGGGGCGTCATGTCCACCCGCGAGAAGGTCGTCCGCTACGTCCTGCTCATCGTGGTGCTCTTCATCACGATCGGCCCGTTCCTGTGGCAGCTGTCCACGTCGCTCAAGGGCGCTGGCGAGGACATCTACACGGCGAACCCGTCGTTCATCCCGTCCGAGCCGACGATCGAGAACTACCTGAAGGTCGCCGCCGCGATCCCGGTGTGGCGGTACATCGGCAACTCGCTGCTGGTCGCCGCGATCGACGTGCTCGGCAACATCGTGTTCGCGACCCTGGCCGGCTTCGCCCTCGCCCGTCTGCAGTGGCGACACCGGAAGCTCGTGCTCGGCCTGTTCCTCGGCACCCTCGTGCTGCCCGGCGAGGCGACGATCATCTCGCAGTTCGTCACCGTCAAGGACCTCGGCCTCGCCGACAACCTGGTCGGTGTCGCCCTGCCCGGCATGATCGCCGCACTCAACGTGCTGCTGATGTTCAACGCTTTCCGGCAGATCCCCGAGGAGATCGACCAGGCAGCTGTGATGGACGGCGCGAACGCCCTGCAGCGCCTGCGCTACATCTCGCTGCCCGCCGTGCAGGGGACCATCGCGGTCATCGCGATCTTCTCGTTCATCGGTGCATGGGACGACTTCCTCTGGCCGCTCATCGTGCTGCAGTCGCCGGAGAACCTCACCCTGACCGTCGGCTTGCAGTACCTGCAGGGCACGTTCGCCACCGACCAGCGGATGATCGCGGCCGGCACCATGATCGCGTTCATCCCGATCGCCGTGATCTTCGCCGTCCTGCAGCGCTTCTTCTTCAAGGGCGTCGAAGAGGGCGGTGTGAAGGGCTGATGCGCTTCGGGGTCAACTACACGCCGTCGGTCGGCTGGTTCCACTCGTGGCTCGACTTCTCGCGGTCGGACACCGCCAAGGACCTCGAGGCGATCGCGTCGATCGGTGCCGACCACGTGCGGATCTTCCCGCTCTGGCCGGTGGTCCAGCCGAACCGGACACTCATCCGGCAGCAGGCCCTCGACGACGTCGCGACGGTCGTCGACCTGGCCGGGTCGTTCGGGCTCGACGTCAACGTGGACGCCCTGCAGGGGCACCTGTCGAGCTTCGACTTCGTGCCGTCCTGGCTGGACAGCTGGCACCGCCGCAACATGTTCACCGACCCGGACGTGGTCGCGTCGACCGCCGCGTACGTCCGGGCGCTCGCCGGAGCGGTCGCCGACAGGCCGAACCTGCTCGGGATCACCATCGGCAACGAGGTCAACCAGTTCGCGCACGCGCCGCACCCCGCACCGCACGCGATCACGGCGGAGCAGGGGCACGCGTGGGCGGCGGCGATGGTCACGGCGGCGCGAGCGGGGCTGTCGGACGGGTCGTCGGGGTCGGACGGGTCGTCCGGGTCAGCCGCATCGTCCGTGTCGGTCGGCCTGGAGGCACGGCTCGACCCCGCCACGTCGGTCGCGTTCGGCACCGCGTCGCGCCCCGGGCCACTGGTCACCGTCGCGCAGTACGACGCGGCCTGGTACGACGACGCCCAGCCCTTCGGCCCCGAGCACGCGGCGGACCACGGTGACGCCACCGTCACGCACTCCTGGGTGTTCAACGGCTCGGCGGCCCTGCACGGCGCCCTCGGGGCCGGGTCGGTGCGGCACGGGGAGTACCTGCTCCAGCTCGCCGCGGCCTGGAACCGCGACGCCGCCCGTCCGAACTGGCTGCAGGAGGTCGGGGCCCCCACCAACGTCGTCGACCCCGCCGACGCCGCCGCGTTCACCGAGCAGACCATCCGGCACGTCCTCGACGCGCAGCAGGTGCTCGGGGTGACGTGGTGGTGCTCCCACGACGTCGCCCGGTCGCTCGCGGACTTCCCCGAGCTCGAGTACGACCTCGGACTGTTCACGAACGACGGGCGCCTGAAGCCGGCCGGCGAGGCGTTCTCGGCCCTCGCCCGCGCCGAGCACACCCGCGACGCCCTGGCGGCACCACCGACCACCGCGCTCGTCCTCGACGACGTGCTGTCCGACGGCACCGACCGGCACGGCACCCGCGCCGACTGCGCTCCAGGCGGTCGATTCGCCGCCGCCTGGCTCGCCCTGGCCGAGGCCGCGCCGGACGGCCGCGGCCCGCAGGTCGTCCTGCGCTCCCGACTGTCGGACACCGCGCTGCTGGCCGCCCGAGGCATCGACCGCTGCGTCGACGTGCCGTCCGACCTCGACACCACCACCGTCCGCGTCGCCCACCCGGCGACCACGTCCTGACCCCGGAAGGCCCCATGCACGACGACATCCCCCTCACCACCGGACGCGCCCGACGGGTGCTCGACGAGCGGATCACCCCCGCTGTGCACGCGACCACGGCGGCGTTGGAGACCGCCTGGCACGAGCTGCCGGGGGAGCCGATCCCGCCGACCGAGGGACTCGCGCTCACGTTCGAGCCCTACGAGGTCGGCACCCCGTGGGGCGCGGCCTGGGGCACGACGTGGTTCCGGCTGACCGGGACCGTGCCGACCGAGTGGGCCGGACGCCGGGTCGAGGCCGTCATCGACCTCGGCTTCGACAAGAACATGCCCGGCTTCCAGTGCGAGGGGCTCGTGTACCTGGCCGACGGTACCCCCGTGAAGTCGATCAACCCGCGCAACCAGTGGGTCCTGGTCACCGAGCGGGCCGAGGGCGGCGAGACCGTCGAGCTCTTCGTCGAGGCGGCGTCCAACCCCGTCCTGCTCGACTACCACCCCTTCCTGCCGACGCAGGAGGGCGACGTGCAGACCTCGTCCTCGAAGCGCCTGTACGCCACCCGCCGGATGGAGCTCGCCGTCTTCGAGTCCGAGGTGCACGAACTCGCCCTCGACGTCGACGTCCTGCTCGAACTGCAGGCCGAGCTGCCCGCCGGACCCCGGCGCATGCGGATCCTGCAGGCCCTCGACGACGCCCTCGACGCGCTCGACCTGCAGCACATCCCGGAGACCGCCGGGGACTCCCGTGCGGCGCTCGCCGAGGTGCTCGCCGCTCCCGCCGAGGCCTCGGCGCACACCATCTCGGCCGTCGGGCACGCGCACATCGACTCCGCCTGGCTCTGGCCCGTGCGTGAGACCATCCGCAAGGTCGCCCGCACCACGTCGACCATGACCGAGCTCATCGACCAGACCGACGACTTCCTGTACGGCATGTCGAGCGCGCAGCAGTACGCGTGGATCAAGGAGCACCGCCCCGAGGTCTACGCCCGGGTCAAGGCAGCGGTCGAGGCCGGCCGGTTCCTGCCGATCGGCGGCATGTGGGTCGAGTCCGACACCGTGATGCCGACCGGCGAGAGCATCGTCCGACAGTTCTCGCAGGGCCAGCGGTTCTTCGAGCGCGAGTTCGGCATCCGGCCAAAGGGCGTCTGGCTGCCGGACAGCTTCGGGTACTCGCCGGCGCTGCCGCAGCTCATGCGCCGCGCGGGCTTCGAGTGGTTCTTCACGCAGAAGATCTCGTGGAACCAGGTGAACAAGTTCCCGCACCACACGTTCCTGTGGGAGGGAATCGACGGGTCGCGCGTGTTCTCGCACTTCCCGTCGATGGACACCTACAACTCGCGGTTGTCGGGCAGCGAGGTCGCGAAGGCCTCCCGGCAGTTCCGCGAGAACCGGCTCGCCACCGGCTCGATCGCCCCGGTCGGTTGGGGCGACGGCGGCGGCGGCACCACCCGCGAGATGACCGGTACCGCTCGGCGGCTGGCGGACCTCGAGGGCAGTGCCAAGGTCCGCTGGGAGCACCCGGACACGTTCTTCGACCGTGCGAAGTCCGAGCTGACCGACCCGCCGGTGTGGGTGGGGGAGCTCTACCTCGAGCTGCACCGCGCCACGCTCACGTCGCAGCACGGCACGAAGCAGGGCAACCGCCGCTGCGAGCAGCTGCTCATCGAGGCGGAGCTCTGGGCTTCGACCGCAGCCGCCCGCACCGACTTCACCTACCCGTACGACGAACTCGACGCCCTGTGGCAGCAGGTCCTGCTCCAGCAGTTCCACGACATCCTGCCGGGCACGTCGATCGCGTGGGTGCACCGCGAAGCGGTCGAGCGCTACGCCGAGACGGCCGCGGCGCTGACCGCGATCATCGACCAGGCGCTCTCGGCGCTCGCCGGTACCGGGGATGCGGCCGTCGTCGTGAACCCGGCCCCGTTCCTCCAGGCCGGTGCACCCGCGCAGGGCGCCGTCGTGGCGACCGACGTGGCGCCGGCGACCGCCGTGTCCCTGACCGAGCGGGACGGCGGGTACGTGCTGGCGAACGACCTGGTGCGGGTCGTCGTCGACGCGCAGGGGCTCGTGACGAGCGCCGTCGACCTGGCGAGCGGGCGTGAGGCGATCGCGACCGGCCAGGCGGCGAACCTGCTGCAGCTGCACCAGGACTTCCCGAACATGTGGGACGCGTGGGACGTCGACCGGTACTACCGGAACCGCGTCGAGGACCTGGTGTCGCTGTCGTCCCTCGACGCATCCGTCGACGAGGCCGGGATCGCCCGGGTCGTCGTCTCGCGGGCGTTCGGTGACTCGACGGTGACGCAGGAGATCGAACTGGCGCCGGGGTCCCGCACGCTCGAGTTCGACCAGGTGACCGACTGGCACGAGACCGAGAAGTTCCTCAAGGTGGCGTTCCCGCTCGACGTCCGCGCCGAGCACACCGTCGCCGAGACGCAGTTCGGCGCACAGAAGCGGGTGACGCACACGAACACCTCGTGGGAGGCCGCGAAGTTCGAGACCTCGATGCACCGCTACGTGCTGGTGTCCGAGCCGGGCTTCGGTGTCGCGCTCGTGAACGACTCGATCCACGGCTTCGACACCACGCGTGACGCCGTCGACGGGCACGTCACCACCACCGTGCGGCTGTCGCTGCTGCGGGCACCGCGGTTCCCGGACCCCGAGACCGACCAGGGCGTGCAGACGCACCGGTACGGCATCGTCATCGGCACCGACCAGCTCGGAGCCACGTCAGCCGGCGTGCGGATGAACGCGGGCCCGCGGACGATCACCGGGTCGCACGGCTTCGACCCGCTGGTGCAGGTGTCCGGCGACGTCGTGCGCTCGAGCGTCAAGCTCGCCGACGACCGGTCCGGCGACCTGGTCGTACGGGTCTACGAGCCGTCCGGGCAGCGGGGGACCGGTGGCATCGCGGTGTCCGAGGCCGACGGTGCCGCGTTCGGGCCGGCCGTCGAGGTGACGCTGCTCGAAGAGCCACTGGCCTCGGGCGCGGCAGTCGACGCGTCCTCGTTCGCCGTCGACGCGTACGAGGTCCGCACCTTCCGCTTCCCACGCAAGTGATCGATCCATCCACACAAGGAGGAACGCCATGAAGAAGTCCACGAAGTTCAGCATCGCGACCGCACTGGTCGCCATGCTCGCGGCACCACTGGTGCCCGCCGCGGCATCCGCGGCGCCCTCCTCGTCCGGGTCCAGCCACGGGCACGGACACGGTTCGTCCCACGGCGGCGGGCACGGCCACGGTCATGGCCACGGGCACCACGCTGCGCCCACAAAGTCGGGGCCGACGAGCATCGCCTACGTCGAGGTGAACAACGACGAGCTCGCCAACGTCGGTCGGTACACGCTGGAGAACGGTGCGAACGCTTTCGACGTTGCGATCATCTTCGCCGCGAACATCAACTACGAGGACGGCAAGGCGGTCCTGTACAACAACGAGAACGTGCAGCGGACCCTCGACCAGGCCGCCACGCAGATCCGTCCGTTGCAGGCCAAGGGCATCAAGGTGACGCTCTCGGTGCTCGGCAACCACCAGGGTGCCGGGCTGGCGAACTTCCCGACGAAGGCCGCGGCCCGGGACTTCGCGGCGCAGGTCTCGGCGACGGTCAAGCAGTACGGACTCGACGGGGTCGACCTGGACGACGAGTACTCCGACTACGGCGTGAACGGCACCCCGCAGCCGAACCAGCAGTCCATCGGCTGGCTCATCAGCGCCCTGCGTGCGGACATGCCGGGCAAGATCATCTCGTTCTACGACATCGGCCCGTCGTCCGACGCCCTGAAGACGACGAACCCGTCGATCGGCGGGAAGCTCGACTACGCCTGGAACCCGTACTACGGCACCTACACGGCCCCGACGATCCCGGGGCTGCCGAAGTCGAAGCTGTCCGCCGCCGCGGTCGACATCCAGAACACCCCGCAGGCGACGGCGGTGTCGCTCGCACAGCGCACGAAGGCCGACGGGTACGGCGTGTTCATGACGTACAACCTGCCGGGAGGCGACGAATCCGCCTACGTCTCCTCCTTCACCAAGGTGCTGTACGGACAGGCCGCGTCGTACCGCTGACGCGCTCGTCCTGACGGCGGCTCGCGCCCCGTGCTCCCCGGCTCCGGCCTGGAGGCTCGGGGCGCGTCCGTCGTTCGGGTCCCGCTGGTCCGGGGGAGGCACCAGTTCCTCCTCGCGAATGACGGTTCCGGTTCGCAGACCCCGGCGATCGTGAACCGGAACCGTCATCCACCGAAAACGAATCCCGGCCCGGCGCGCTCGACGCCGCGGCCGTACGATCGCCGCATGGAGCTCGAGTTCCGCGGCGAGGTGATCGAGTGGCGCGGCCCGTCACCGTTCTTCTTCGTCGTCGTGCCGCCGGACGCCGCCGAGGTCATCGCCGACCTCGCGCCGGTGCTCACCTACGGGTGGGGTGTGATCCCGGCCCGCGTGACGATCGGCCCGGTGACGTGGACGACGTCGCTGTTCCCGAAGGACGGCGGGTACCTCGTGCCGTTGCGTGCAGCGGAGCGGAAGCGTGCCCGGGTGGAACTCGGCGACTCCCCGGAGATCACCCTGGAGTTCGCCGACCCCTGACGTGCGTGCACCGAGCGGTTTTGTGGAGGGGATGACGGGAATCGCTGTCTGCGGAGTGCCCGTGTGGAGGGGATGACGGGAATCGAACCCGCGTAGCCAGTTTGGAAGACTGGGGCTCTACCATTGAGCTACATCCCCGCGCCTGCGCACCAGGCGCAGCCCGACCATCGTAGCGGACGAACGAGCACCGACATGCCGACGCGCGTCATCCCGAAGCCGGATCCCGGCGCCGCGCGCACCATCCGCTGGTCGCGGGTGATCTCGTACGTGCTGGTGGTCCTCGCCGCCGCGGTCCTGTCCCTGCGCCCCGAGCTGTTCGGCGATCCCTCGTCGCAGCCCGCCCATGCGCTGCTGCACGTCTGGCGGATCGTCGTCGGGCTCCTGCTCGCGGTCGCCGCCCTCGGGGTCCAGGTGGCCGTCGGGATCCGCTGGCGGAAGGGCTTGCGACGCGCCGCGGCGGACGACTGGACAACCCCCGGGAACCGCGCGCCGTCGGACCGCTAGACTCATCGGGGTCGCATGCGCCCTCGGCGTGCGCGGCCGATCCCTGGCACACACCAACGGGGCGTAGCTCAGCTTGGTAGAGCGCCCGCTTTGGGAGCGGGAGGTCGCAGGTTCAAATCCTGTCGCCCCGACCAGGTCCTCCGAGCACCACCGACCACACGAACGTCAACCAACAGGAGAACATCCCTTGGCCACCAGCACCGTCGACAAGGTGAGCGACACCCGCGTCAAGCTCACCGTGAACGTGACGCCGGACGATCTCAAGCCGAGCATCGACCACGCCTACAAGCACATCGCCGAGCAGATCAACATCCCCGGCTTCCGCAAGGGCAAGGTCCCGCCGGCGATCGTCGACCAGCGCGTCGGCCGCGGCGAGGTCCTGAACCACGCCGTCGGTGACGCCATCGACAACTTCTACCGCCAGGCGGTCGAGGAGCAGGAGCTGCGCATCCTCGGCCGTGCCGAGGCCGACGTCGCCGAGCTGCCGAACGTCGCGGACTTCACCGGCGACCTCGTCCTCACCTTCGAGGTCGACGTCCGCCCCGAGTTCGACCTGCCGGACTACTCCTCGTACGAACTCACCGTCGACGCCGTCGAGGTGTCGGACGACGAGATCGAAGAGGAACTGCAGAACCTCCGCACCCGCTTCGGCACGCTCGTGACGGTCGACCGTCCGGCGAAGACCGGCGACTTCGCGCAGATCGACCTCACCGCCAGCATCGGCGACGACGAGGTCGACTCGGCCACCGGCGTCTCCTACGAGATCGGCTCCGGCGACCTGCTCGAGGGCATCGACGAGGCGCTCGAGTCCCTGACCGCCGGTGAGTCGACGACCTTCGAGTCGAAGCTCGTCGGTGGCGACCGCGAGGGCGAGACCGCTCAGATCGCCGTCACCGTCACCGCCGTCAAGGAGCGCGAGCTCCCCGAGGCCGACGACGAGTTCGCCCAGATCGCCAGCCAGTTCGACACCATCGACGAGCTCAAGGCGGACCTCAAGGAGCAGATCGCGAAGTCCAAGACCTTCGGTCAGGGCGCCGCGGCTCGCGACAAGCTCGTCGAGAAGCTCACCGAGGACGTCAACATCCCGATCTCGGAGCAGCTCATCGCGGACGAGGTGCACCGTCACCTCGAGCAGGAGAACCGCCTCGAGGACGAGGAGCACCGCAAGGAGGTCTCCGAGTCCAGCGAGACCGCCTTCCGCTCGCAGATCCTCCTCGACGCGATCGCCGAGAAGGAAGAGATCCAGGTCTCGCAGGAGGAACTGACCCAGTACCTCATCCAGGCCGCCGCGCAGTACGGCATGGAGCCGGCCGAGTTCATCAAGGTCATCGACCAGAACGGCCAGATCCCCGGCATGGTCGGCGAGGTCGCCCGTTCGAAGGCGGTCGCGACCGTCCTGTCGAAGGTGACCGTCAAGGACACCAACGGCGACGCCGTCGACCTGTCCGCCTTCACGGCGGGCGTCGCGCAGGAGCCGGCAGGGGACGCCGAGTAACGATCTCGACGCCACCAGCACGACCCGACGGGAGGCACGGTGCCAGCTGGCACCGTGCCTCCCGTCTCGTGTTTTCCGCACCACCGCATTGCTGTCGGCGAACAGACGAGAACTGGTGCGTTGCACCCGATAAGTTCGACAACAAGCGACAACTGAACGGGAGCTTTTCCATGGCCGAAGCAACACTGAACCCCAGTGTTTTTGACCGCCTTCTGAGAGACCGGATCGTGTGGCTCGGCTCCGAGGTCCGCGACGACAACTCGAACGAGATCGCAGCCAAGCTGCTGCTGCTCGCCGCCGAGGACCCTGAGAAGGACATCTACCTCTACATCAACTCGCCCGGTGGTTCGATCACCGCCGGCATGGCGATCTACGACACGATGCAGTTCGTCCCGAACGACATCGTCACCGTGGGCATCGGCCTCGCCGCGTCGATGGGACAGTTCCTGCTGTCCTCCGGCACGCCCGGCAAGCGCTACATCACGCCGAACGCGCGCGTGCTGCTCCACCAGCCGTCCGGTGGCTTCGGCGGGACCGCGGCCGACATCCAGACGCAGGCCAAGGTCATCCTCGACATGAAGCAGCGCATGGCGGAGCTCACGGCCGAGCAGACCGGCAAGTCGGTCGAGCAGATCCTCAAGGACAACGACCGCGACAACTGGTTCACGGCGCAGGAAGCGCTCGAGTACGGCTTCGTCGACCACCTCCGCGCCTCGAGTGCCGAGGTCATCGGCGGTGGTGGCACCGTCGGCGACGGCGAGACGCCCACCAGCGCAGCCGAGCCCGACGCCCAGTCCTGATCACCACCGAAGAAAAGGAAACGAGAATGCATCTCCCCATGCTCGGTGGCGCGCAGAACGTCCCGGCTCCGTCCAATCGGTACATCCTGCCGAGCTTCGAAGAGCGCACGGCCTACGGCTACAAGCGCCAGGACCCGTACGCCAAGCTCTTCGAGGACCGCATCGTGTTCCTCGGCGTGCAGGTCGACGACGCGTCGGCTGACGACGTCATGGCCCAGCTGCTCGTGCTCGAGTCGATGGACCCCGACCGCGACATCGTGATGTACATCAACTCGCCCGGTGGCTCGTTCACCGCGATGACGGCGATCTACGACACGATGCAGTACATCCGTCCGCAGATCCAGACGGTCTGCCTCGGCCAGGCTGCCTCGGCCGCGTCGGTGCTCCTCGCCGGTGGTACCCCCGGCAAGCGGCTCGCGCTGCCGAACGCCCGTGTGCTGATCCACCAGCCCGCGACCCAGCAGGGTGGCGGTCAGGCGTCCGACATCGAGATCCAGGCGGCGGAGATCCTCCGCATGCGCACCTGGCTCGAGGAGACGCTGTCGAAGCACTCCAACAAGACGCCGGAGGAGATCAACCACGACATCGAGCGCGACAAGATCATGTCCGCGCAGGAAGCCGTGGAGTACGGCCTGATCGACCAGGTCCTCACCAGCCGCAAGAACCTGCCGGCGCTCGTCAAGTAGCACCAGCAGGAACGACGAAGGCCCCGCACCGAACGGTGCGGGGCCTTCGTCGTTCAGCCGCGCTGGTCTGCTCAGGCGTCGGCGTCGGCGTCGTCGGACTCCGGGGCCGGTTTGCGGCGCAGGAGCAGCAGCACCGCGACGACCACACCGACGAGCACGACGCCACCGGCGCCGATCCAGATCGCGTCGGACGCCGCCGAGTCGCTCGACCCCGAGGCGGTGCCGGTGGTGGTGTCCGACCCGTCGTCGTCGTCACCAGCGGTGGGGCAGGTCGGGGGCTTCGCCGCGCCCGAGGCCGGGGTGAAGCCCGACGGTGCCTTCCACGTGAAGGGGTACTCGTCGGACACGGTGTGCCCGTCGGCGGAGACGATCTGCCACTCGACGGTGTACCCGCCCGAGTCGCCGAGTGCGGCGGTCGTGGTCATCGACGGCCCCTCGACGTCGACGCAGCCGTCCTCGTAGTACCTGCCGTCGGGGCCGACGATCCGGAACGCGAAGCCCGACCCCGAGTCGCCGATGTCGAGCAGCTTGTCGTTCGTCGTGATGTCGAACGTCTTCGGCAGCTCGGTCAGGGTGCCGCCGACCTCCGGGTCGGACGAGATCAGGTAGTTGTGCGCGCTGGCCGGACCGGCGAGCCCGAGGACCGCGCCACCGGCGATCGCGACGGCCGCGGCGGTCCCGGCCACGAGCCTCCGGGCAGAGGACCGTGGCCGGGGCCGGCGCGAGCCGCGCTGCGTCACTTGGCGGAGCTCCGACGACGCGTGCCGGCGACGGCGACGACCAGGGCGACGGCGCCGAGCACCAGGCCGCCGAGGCCGAGGAACCGACCGACCAGGTCGGGGTCGCTCGAGGCGGTCGTGCCGGCGGCCTCGGCCGTCGGGGTCGCGGCGATCGGGTCACCGTCGTCGTCCGTCGCCTCGGCTGCGGTCAGCGTGATCGAGGGTGCCGGGTGCTCGGGCTCGGCTTCGCCGGCCTGCTGCTCCTGGTTCCACTCGACGCTGCCCTTCTCGCAGGTCTGGATCGCGGGGAACTCGACGAGGTCACCGGCCTTGCCGTCCGGCAGGGAGAACGAGAGGGCGAAGGTGTCGCGCTCGTCGGCGGGCAGGGGGGTCTTCGCGGTGTACGTGACGCTGGTGACGCGCTCGGCGGCCGTCTCGGCGTGGTCCTCGTCCGATGCCGAGGCCGAGGGGTCGGTGTAGGGCTCGGTCGCCTTCCTGATCTTCCAGTTCGGGTTCACGGTGGGCGTGACCTCGATGACGGACTCCGGCACCTGGAACTGGATCTTCGTCGTGGGGGAGCCGTCGCAGCCGTGCGGGACCGAGAAGGTCGCCGTGGTGTACGAGTTCGCTGCGGTCGACGTGGCCGTGGCGGACACGTGTGCGCTGGCCGCCGTGGCGCTGCCGAGGACGATGACGGCTGCGACACCGAGGGTGACGGCGCCGCCGGCGGCGAGACGCTTCTGCATGGGGTTCCTTCCGGGGTGGTTCTGCACCTGCTGTTCTACAAGATGTAGAGAGGACCGGATCACCGTAGCAGGCTCGCACGCCCTGGGCGAACGCGCGGGCGGATTCCGGAGGGGCATCGCGGTCGGTGTCACCGGTTGCGGTTAGGCTCGTGTCCACGACGAGGTGCCCACCAGCAGCGGTGCACCAGCGGTGGTGCGACAGCGCGGCCGGCATGTCCAATCAGGGAGGCACGGGAATGGCACGCATCGGAGAGAGCGGCGATCTCCTCAAGTGCTCGTTCTGCGGCAAGAGCCAGAAGCAGGTCCAGCAGCTCATCGCCGGACCAGGCGTCTACATCTGCGACGAGTGCGTCGAGCTCTGCAACGAGATCATCGAGGAACGTCTGGCCGAAGCCGGCGAGGACACCTCGAGCGGGGACTTCGAACTGCCCAAGCCGCGGGAGATCTTCGACTTCCTGCAGGAGTACGTCATCGGGCAGGACCCGGCGAAGCGCGCCCTCGCCGTGGCCGTCTACAACCACTACAAGCGCATCCGGGCGCAGGGGCAGATCACCGCCGCCGAAGACCGCGACGACATCGAGATCGCCAAGTCGAACATCCTGCTCATCGGCCCGACCGGCTGCGGCAAGACGTACCTGGCGCAGACGCTGGCCAAGCGACTCAACGTGCCGTTCGCCGTCGCGGACGCCACTGCCCTGACCGAGGCCGGCTACGTCGGCGAGGACGTCGAGAACATCCTCCTCAAGCTCATCCAGGCCGCCGACTACGACGTGAAGCGTGCCGAGACCGGCATCATCTACATCGACGAGGTCGACAAGATCGCCCGCAAGGCCGAGAACCCGTCGATCACCCGCGACGTTTCCGGTGAAGGCGTGCAGCAGGCGCTGCTCAAGATCCTCGAAGGCACGGTCGCCTCGGTCCCGCCGCAGGGCGGCCGCAAGCACCCGCACCAGGAGTTCATCCAGATCGACACGACGAACGTGCTGTTCATCGTGGCCGGTGCGTTCGCCGGGCTCGAGGACATCGTGTCCTCGCGCGTCGGCAAGCGCGGGATCGGCTTCGGGGCCCCGCTGCACAGCGCGACCGACCACCAGGACCTGTACTCCGAGGTGCTGCCGGAAGACCTGCACAAGTTCGGTCTCATCCCCGAGTTCATCGGTCGTCTGCCCGTCGTCACCACGGTGTCGCAGCTCGACCAGGCAGCGCTCATGCAGATCCTCACCGAACCGAAGAACGCGCTGGTCAAGCAGTACCAGCGGATGTTCCAGATCGACGGCGTCGAGCTCGAGTTCGACCAGGGTGCGCTCGAGGCCATCGCGGACCTCGCGGTGCTCCGCCAGACGGGTGCCCGGGGGCTCCGCGCGATCCTCGAAGAGGTCCTCGGCCCGGTGATGTTCGACGTCCCGTCCGACGATGACGTGGCCCGGGTGGTGATCACCCGCGAGTCCGTGCTCGAGAACGCGGCGCCGACGATCGTGCCGCGGCCGCGGGCAAAGCGCGTCGAGAAGTCGGCGTAGCGCGCCGCCCCTTCGTCGTCCACAACAGACACGACCAGAACGACAGAACACCTCGAGATCTCGAGGTGTTCTGTCGTTTTGGTCGTGTCTTGCCGAGGCGCCGCCTACTCCAGCCCGCGGCGCCGCAGCAGCGGGCCGACCTCGGCGTCGCGGCCGCGGAAGTCCCGGTACGCCTCCAGCGGGTCCTTCGCCCCGCCGACCCCGAGCAGCCGCTCGGCGAACCGCTTGCCGGCCGCGCGGTCCAGCCCGCCGTTGTCGCGGAACCACTCCACCGTGTCGGCATCGAGCACCTCGGACCAGATGTACCCGTAGTACCCGGCGTCGTACCCGCCCGAGAACGTGTGCGCGAAGTACGTCGACGAGTACCGCGGCGGCACGGCCTCGACCGCGATGCCGGCGGACTCCAACGCCGAACGCTCGAAGTCCTCGACGGAGGTCACCGCCGCGGCGTCGGCCGCTGACAGCCGGTGCCAGGCCTGGTCGAGCAGCGCTGCGGCGAGGTACTCGGTGGTGCCGAAGCCCTCGTTGAACCCCTCGGACTCGCTGAGCCCCAGGACGAGCTCGGGCGGCAGGGGCGCGCCGGTCTCGTGGTGCTTCGCGTAGTTCGCCAGCACGGACGGCCACGACAGCCACATCTCGTTCACCTGGCTCGGGAACTCGACGAAGTCCCGCTCGACGTTCGTGCCGGAGAACCGCGGGTAGGTGGTGCGGGCGATGAGGCCGTGCAGGGCGTGCCCGAACTCGTGGAAGAGGGTCTCGACCTCGTCCTGGATGAGCAGGGTGGGGGAGCCGGCGGACGGCTTCGCGACGTTGAGGTTGTTGACCACGACGGGCAGGGTGCCGAGCAGCTCGGACTGCTCGACGACCGGGTTCATCCACGCGCCGCCGCGCTTGCCGTCGCGCGTGTAGAGGTCGAGCAGGTACAGCCCCACGGGCTCGCCCTCGTCGCCGGTGACCTCGAAGACCCGCACCTCGTCGTTGTAGCCGTGCAGGTCCGGGCGCTCGGTGAACGTCAGGCCGTACAGGGCGCCGGCGGCGTGGAAGACGCCGTCGTGCAGGACCCGGTCGGCCTCGAAGTACGGGCGGAGCGCGGTGCTGTCCGCCGCGAACTGCTCGCCACGCAGGATCTCGGTGGCGTACGCCCAGTCCCACGACTCTATGTCGAACCCGACCGTGCGCGACCGGACCGCGCGCTCGTCGTCGGCGTTCCGTGCCGCGGCGCCGACGAGCGAGGACAGCAGCCCGTCGACGGCCTCGGGGGTCTTCGCCGTCTCGTCGGCGGTGACCACGGCCGCGTGGTTCGGGAACCCGAGCAGCTCGGCGCGCTCGGCCCGCAGCCGGACGATGCGCAGCAGCACCTCGCGATTGTCGTACTGGTTGCCGCGACGACCGCGGGCGAGCGAGGCGCGCATGATCCGCTCGCGCAGGTCGCGGTTCGCCAGCGACGACAGCCACGGGTGTCCGGTGTACAGGGGCAGGGTGATGAGCCAGCCGTCCAGGCCCCGGTCGGCAGCAGCGGCGGCCGCGGCGGACTTCGCACCGTCGTCGAGCCCCTCGAGCTCGTCCTCGCTGGTCACGTGCACGGCGGAGTCGTTCGTGTCCTCGAGCAGGTTCCGCTCGAAGGTCGTCGTGAGGGTCGAGAGTTCCTGGTTGATCGCGGTCAGACGCTCCTTGCCCGCGTCGTCGAGCCCGGCACCCGCCAGGGTCATCTCGGCGTGGGTCCGCTCGACCAGGCGGAGTGCCTCGCCGGTCAGTCCGGCGGCCTCGGCACCGTCGAGCACCTCCTGCACGCGGGCGTACAGGCGGGAGTCGAGCGTGATCGCGTCGCGGTGGGCGGCGAGGAGCGGGGAGACCTCGGCCTCGAGGTCGTGCAACTCCGGGGTCGAGTCGGCCGACGACAGCGTGAAGAACACGTGGCTGACGCGGGTCAGCAGCTGCCCGGATCGCTCGAGTGCGACCAGGGTGTTCTCGACCGTCGGGGCGTGCGGGTCGGTGGCGATGGCCTCGACCTCGGCGCGCTGCTCGGCCATGCCGGCCTCGAACGCCGGTCGGTAGTGCTCGAGTCGCACGTCGCCGAAGGGCGGCAGGGCGTAGGGGAGGGTGCTCGGGACGTCGAACGGGGTTGCCATCTGCCCACCCTATGCACGGGTGCTGGAGTGCGTTCCTTCCCATGACGCCCGGACTGGGAAGCGAATTCGGGCGTACCTGGTCGAAACAACCCACCCGGTACGCCCGGAACCACCAGGTACGCCCGGAACGGCCAGGCACGCGCACCCGCGCCGGCGCGACCAACGAGCGGACGGGAGGCCCGTGGCGGTCTCGCCACGGGCCTCCCGTCCGCCCTGGGTCGCGTGTCAGCGCATCGCGGCGTCGATCAGGGTGACCGCGGCACGACGCGCGTGCGCGGCGGGCGCCGTGGTGCCGGCGATGGCGGCGGTGGTCTGCGCGCCCTCCGCGAGGAGTGCGAGCTGCGCCGCGAGCTCCTCGGCGTGCTCGGGGTCGGTGACGACCTCGGCGGTGAGCCCCTGCACGAACCGCTGGAACGAGTCCTTGTGCTTCCGCGCGATCTCGGCGACTGCGGGCGAGGTCGCGCCGAGCTCGCCGAAGGCGTTGATGAACCCGCAGCCGCGGAACGTGTCGTCGCCGAACCACGTCTCGAGGAAGTCGTAGACCGCGAGCAGCTTGTCGCGCGGGCTGGCAGCGGCCTCGACCGCGCCGTGCACGCCCTGCTCCCACATGTCGTGGCGGCCGGCGAGCACCGCGGCGATGAGCTGCTCCTTGCCGGGGAACGCCGCGTACAGCTTCTTGAGGGAGACCCCCGCGCCCGTGCGGATCTCGTCCATCCCCACGGACTGGATCCCGCGCGTGTAGAACAGCTGGTCGGCGACCTCGACGATGTGCGCTCGGACGTCCGGCTCGACAGTGCTGGTGGCCATGTGTGTACCCCGTTCCCTGAGTGTTCACCGTTCTCGACTTGCGGCGGGAACGGGCGTTCTCTACTGTAGTCCACATCGGCGGAGAACGATCGTTCTCCGCGATACTCAGGGAAGGAACGATCATGGGTGCCATCACCGTCGGAACCGAGAACAGCGTCGACATCGAACTCCACTACGAGGACAAGGGCCAGGGTCAGCCGATCGTGCTGATCCACGGCTTCCCCCTCGACGGCAACTCGTGGGAGGGGCAGGTCCCGATGCTCCTCGAGGCCGGATACCGCGTCATCACGTACGACCGCCGTGGCTTCGGCCAGTCCTCGCAGCCGTCCACCGGCTACGACTACGACACCTTCGCCGACGATCTGCACACGGTCCTCGAGATGCTCGACCTGCGCGACGTGATCCTCGTCGGCTTCTCGATGGGCACCGGCGAGATCGCCCGCTACATCGGCCGCCACGGTGAGGACCGGATCGCGAAGGTCGCGTTCCTCGCCTCCCTCGAGCCGTTCCTCGCCATCACCGACGACAACCCCGACGGCGCCGGCCCGATGTCGTTCTTCGAGGGAATCGCCGCCGACGTGGCGAAGGACCGCTACGCGTACTTCACGAGCTTCTACCAGGACTTCTTCAACCTGTCGGAGAACCTCGGCTCCCGCATCTCCGAGGAGCAGGTCCGCAACGCCTGGAACATCGCGGCCGGCTCCGGCTCGATCGCGTCCGCTGCAGCACCCCTGACCTGGCCGACCGACTTCCGCCAGGACATCCCGAAGGTCACCGTCCCCGCCCTGATCGTGCACGGCACGGCGGACAACATCCTGCCCATCGACGCCACCGGCCGACGCTTCACCCAGGCCCTGCCCGCGGCGGAGTACGTCGAGATCGAGGGCGCCCCGCACGGCCTGCTCACCACGCACACCGCCGAGGTGAACGAGGTCCTGCGCACCTGGCTCGCCGAGTCCTGATCCCTCGGCGATCACGCGGGCGCTCCCCGGAGGGGGCGTCCGCATCGTGAGCAGAAATGGTCGGGTCCCCACCGGGGACCCGACCATTTCTGCAGACCAAGGGGGACGCGCAGCGCGCCGCGCAGCGCGCCGCGCGCCGCGTCGCGCGCGCTAGTCCTCTTCGCCCGCGTCGTCGGGGTTCGTCACCTGGGCGTGCCCGAGCGCGTCGAGGTGGATCGAGGTGCCGTCGTCGAGCTCGACGATCGGCTTGCTCTCGAGGAAGGTCAGGGTCCAGCCCCACGTCGCCGTGTCGACGGACTCCGCCGCGAGCTCGTCCTCGACCTCGCGCACGGCGACGACCATCGCCTCGGGCAGTCGCGCAGGCGGCTCCCCACCCACGTTCCAGCGTGTGCCCAACTGCATCCGTGCCTCCAGTCCGTTCGTTTCGTGAGCAGGAACGGTCGGGTCCGCCTGACGGACCCGACCATTCCTGCTCACCATGCGTCGTGCGCGAGCCTACGACGCGGGCTGCTCCGCGAGCTCGATCTCGGTGACCGCGAGCTCGTCGCCGTCGACGAACGACAGGTTCTCGATCCGCCCCACGGCCGCCAGGTCCACCGCTGCGCGCTCGATGAGCACCCGCGTCTCGGCCGGCGCCGCGACGACCGCACGCGTCACGGGTGTCTTCTGGGACGCCTTCGCCGCCGTCTTCGCGCCGCGGATGCCGATGAGCGCCTGTCCGACGGCCGCGAGCAGCCCGGTGGGGGCCGCGTCGGTGGGCAGGTCGGCCGCGGTCGGCCAGGAGGCCCGGTGCACGCTGGTGTCGTGGGTCCAGGCCCACACCTCTTCCGTCGCGTACGGGAGGAACGGTGCCAGCAGTCGGAGCAGCACGTCGATGGCGCCGCGCAGCGCCAGGACCGCACTCGCCTGCGTCTCGTGGGTCGCGTCGGACGCGGTGCCGTAGGCGCGTTCCTTCACGAGCTCCAGGTAGTCGTCGCAGAACGTCCAGAAGAAGCGCTCGGTGATCTCGAGGGCACGGGCGTGGTCGAAGCCGTCGAACGCCGCGGTGGCCTGCTCGACGACCGCGCCGAGCTCGGCGAGCATGTCGACGTCGAGTGCCTCGGTGACGCTCGTGGCACCCTCGGGCAACGGGAAGCCGTAGACGAACTTCGCCGCGTTGAGCACCTTGATCGCCAGACGGCGGCCGACCTTGATCTGCTTCGGGTTCTGCGGGTCGAACGCCGCGTCGGTGCCGAGCTTGGACGAGGCCGCCCAGTAGCGGACCGCGTCGGCGCCGTGCTGCTCGAGGATCGACAGCGGCGTGACGACGTTGCCCTTCGACTTCGACATCTTCTTGCGGTCGGGGTCGACGATGAAGCCGGAGATCGAGGCGTGCTTCCACGGGACCACGTCGGCCTCGAGCTGGCTGCGGAGCACGGTGGTGAACAGCCAGGTGCGGATGATGTCCTGCGCCTGGGGGCGGACGTCGTACGGGTACACCAGGTCGTAGAGCGCCGGGTCGGTCTCCCACTTGCCCGCGAGCTGCGGGGTCAGCGACGAGGTGGCCCACGTGTCCATGACGTCGAGCTCGCCCTGGAACCCACCGGGCACGCCTCGCTGGTCCTCGGTGAAGCCGGGGGCGGGCTCGGAGGCCGGGTCGACGGGCAGCTGCGCCTCGGCCGGGACGATCGGCTGGTCGAACACCGGGTTGCCGTCGGCGTCGAGCGGGTACCAGACCGGCAGCGGCACGCCGAAGAAGCGCTGGCGCGAGATGAGCCAGTCGCCGGACAGTCCACCGACCCAGTTGTCGTAGCGGACGCGCATGAAGTCCGGGTGGAACGCGATCTCCTCGCCGCGCTGGCGGAGCGTGCTCTTCAGCTGCTCGTCGCGCGCACCGTTGACGATGTACCACTGGCGGGTCGACACGATCTCGAGGGGCTTATCGCCCTTCTCGAAGAACTTCACCGGGTGCTGGATCGTCTTGACGTCACCGATCAGCTCGCCGGACTCGGTCAGCGCGTCGACGACGACCTTCTTGGCCGAGAACACGGTCTTGCCGGCCATCTCGGCGTAGAGCTCCTGGCCCGTCGCCGACTCGATCCAGGCGGGCTCGTCCGAACGCACGCGGCCGTCGAAGCCGATGATCGCGCGGTTCGGCAGCTGCAGCTCGCGCCACCACACCACGTCGGTGGTGTCACCGAAGGTGCAGACCATCGCGATGCCGGCGCCCTTGTCCTTCTGCGCCAGGTGGTGTGCGAGCACCGGGACCTCGACGTCGAACAGGGGGGAGCGGACCGTGGTGCCGAAGAGGTCCTGGAACCGCTCGTCGTCCGGGTGCGCCACCAGGGCGACACAGGCGGGCAGGAGCTCGGGGCGGGTGGTCTGGATGACGACGTCGTCGCCGCCGTCGGTGCGGTGGAAGGCGATGCCGTGGTACGCGCCGGGCATCTCCTTGTCCTCGAGCTCGGCCTGGGCGACCGCGGTGCGGAACGTGACGTCCCACAGGGTCGGGGCGTCGGCCTGGTAGGCCTCGCCGCGCTCGAGGTTGCGCAGGAACGCGCGCTGGGCGCTGGCCCGCGAGGTGTCGTCGATGGTGCGGTACGACTGGGTCCAGTCGACCGACAGGGCGAGCGTGCGGAAGAGCTCCTCGAACTGCTGCTCGTCCTGCACGGTCAGGCGCTCGCACAGCTCGATGAAGTTGCGGCGGGACACGGGCAGCTGGTCGGCGGCCTTCGAGGACTTGCCGTCACCACCCTCGAACGGCGGCGTGAAGTCGGGATCGTACGGCAGGGTGGGGTCGCAGCGGACGCCGTAGTAGTTCTGCACCCGGCGCTCGGTCGGCAGGCCGTTGTCGTCCCAGCCCATCGGGTAGAAGACGTGCTTGCCGCGCATCCGCTCGAACCGGGCCTTGAGGTCGGTGTGCGTGTACGAGAACACGTGCCCGATGTGCAGCGAGCCGGAGGCGGTGGGCGGCGGGGTGTCGATCGACCAGACGGCGTCACGGTGACCGGCGGCCTCGCGGTCGAAGCGGTAGGTGCCGTCCTGTTCCCAGACGGGCCCCCAGACCTGCTCCAGTCCGTCGACGCTCGGCTTCTCGGGCATGGGTTTGGTCATGGTGCACCTTCCGTCCGTGTGTGCGGCACCGAGTCCGTGATGAGGTGCCTGAGTGTGCCGCGCCTGACGCGCGGTGCCCCCAATCGTAGCGGCCGCGCACGCGCGCGCAGCCCCGGACGACCGGCCGCTCGCGGCCATCACCGATCGGCGCGTAGCACACCGAACTGTCGGACACGCCCGGAGCCTGCTAGTCTTCCGGGGTTTGTCCGGCGAGCGCAGGGTTCGCAGGAGCTGCAACGTCGCCGTCCGCCGGACGCCCGAAGGAAGCACCGCACCCCGGAGGAACGACTTGGCACCGAACAACGCACCCCACCCGCACGGCGATCGGCCGTTGCGCACGAAGGGCGCCGCGAAGCGCGCTCGTCGCGATCTCACGAAGGACGACGTCACCGTCGTCGAGGAGTCGCTGCTCAAGCGTGCCGTCGCGGCTGCCGCGCTCGGCAACGCCATGGAGTGGTTCGACTTCGGCATCTTCGCGTACCTGACGGTCACGATCTCGCAGGTGTTCCTGCCGCAGGGCGACCCGGCCGCGAACATCGTCGCGACGTTCGGCTTCTTCGCCGCCGCGTTCATCGTGCGCCCGATCGGCGGTGCCGTGTTCGGCCCGATCGGCGACAAGATCGGCCGCCAGAAGGTCCTCGCGCTGACGATGATCCTGATGGCCGCCGGCACGCTCATGATCGGCCTGATCCCGTCGTACGACTCGATCGGTTTCTGGGCCCCGGTCCTGCTGCTCGTCGCCCGCTTCGTGCAGGGCTTCTCGACCGGTGGTGAGTACGGCGGCGCCGCGACCTTCATCGCCGAGTACTCGCCGGACAAGCGCCGCGGGTTCATGGGCTCCTGGCTCGAGTTCGGCACCCTCGCCGGCTACGTGCTCGGCGCCTCGATCGTCACCGGCCTGCAGTTCGGCCTGTCCGAGGACGCCCTGCTCAGCTGGGGCTGGCGCATCCCGTTCATCATCGCGGGCCCCCTCGGCCTGATCGGCCTCTACCTGCGCCTCAAGCTCGAGGAGACCCCGGCCTTCCAGAAGCAGCAGGAGCAGGCCGCCGAGCGCGAGGGCCAGAAGACCCCGTTCCTCAAGCTCTTCGCCGAGAACTGGCGCTCGCTCGTCATCTGCATCGGCCTGGTCCTGGTCTTCAACGTGACCGACTACATGCTGCTGTCGTACATGCCGACCTACCTGGAGCAGAACCTCGGCCAGAACGCCACGTTCGGCCTGATCCTCATCGTCATCGTGATGCTGCTCATGATGGTCGTCATCACCTTCGGTGGCCGACTGTCCGACAGGTTCGGGCGCCGTCCCGTGCTCGCCGCCGGCTGCATCGGCTTCATCCTGCTGTCCTGGCCGGCCCTCAAGCTGGTCCAGACGGGCACCGGCGTCGGCGTCTTCGCCGGGCTGCTGATCCTCGGCGTCGTGCTGGTCACGTTCACCTCGACCATGCCCTCGACGCTGCCCGCGCTGTTCCCGACGATCATCCGCTACGGCGCCCTCGCGATCGCGTTCAACGTGTCGGTGTCGCTCTTCGGCGGGACCACCCCGCTCGCGACCGCTGCGCTCATCAACGCCGCGAAGGACGCCGGGTACGGCTGGGCCGAGGACATCCCCGCGTTCTACCTGATGCTCGCCGCCGTGATCGGCCTGGTCGCGGTGTACTTCACCAAGGAGACCGCCGCGTCCCCGCTGATGGGCTCCGGCCCGACGGTCGGCTCCGAGGACGAGATCGCCGGCGTCATCGACGACTACAACGACCCGACGTCGGAGCTCGCGCAGTCCGACTGGGCGAAGGACTTCTCGACGAGCGAGATCCCGATCATCTCGGCCGACGCCGCCCAGAAGGAGCCGTCCGGCTCCTGACCACGGGCCGCCCCGCGGCAGACCCGGCCTGGAGGCACGGCGCACGTTCCGTCACGGAACGCGCGCCGTGCCTCCAGTCGGTTCCGGGCCCCGGTGACGTCACGCGCCCAGCGACAGTCCACGGGCGTGAGCCCGCGTGGACTGTCGCTCAGCCCGTGAGGTCGGTGGCGGGCCCGTCGGCTGCGGGGCCCGCTGCCAGCCGCTCGGCGGCGTGCAGCAGTCGCGCAGTCACCGGGTGGGCCGGATGGGCGAAGACCTCGGCGGCGGGGCCGTGCTCGACGATCGCGCCCCGGTGCACGACGAGCACCTCGTCGGCCATCCGCCGGACCGCCCGGAGGTCGTGCGACACGAACACCATCGCCACCCCGGTGTCGTCGCGGAGCCGTTCGAGCAGCCGCAGCACGGCGTCCTGCACGGTGGCGTCGAGGGCGGTCACCGGCTCGTCGAGCACGATCACCTCGGGGTCGGTCGCCAGCGCACGGGCGATCGCGAGCCGCTGTCGTTGTCCGCCCGACAGTGTGCGGGGGGAGCGGGACCGGAGCGCCGGGTCGAGGCCGACCTGCCGGAGTGCGGCGTCCACCCGGTGGCCGAGTGCACCGTGCGCCCGACGTTCGTCCCCGCGAGAGAGTGCGTCCGCGAGGACCCGCTCCACGCTCCACCGTTCGTCGAACGTCGCGCCGGGGTCCTGCACGACGGCCGCGACCCGGTGCCGTCGGGGGCGTCGTTCGCGCTCGGGCAGCGGGACCCAGGGCTCGTCGTCGAGGGTGACCGTGCCGGCGTCGGGCGTCTCGAGCCCGAGGAGCATCCGCGCCAGCGTCGTCTTGCCCGAGCCCGAGGCGCCGATCACCCCGAGCACCCGGCCACGTTCGAGCGCGAACGACACGTCGTCGACCGCGAGCAGCCCGCCGTACCCCCGCGAGAGCCCGTTCGCCGCGAGCACGCCGCCCCTCGCACCGTGCGAGGTCGGCGCGCAGGGAACGGCAGCGGGCGACGCAGCAGCGGACGACGCAGCAGCGGACGACGCTGCAGCAGGCGCCGCCGCAGCACCCGCCGCACGCACGAGCGCGCGGGTCGCGGGGTGCGCCGTCGCCGCGAAGACCTCGGCGACCGCGCCCTGCTCGACGATCCGGCCCTCGTGCACGACGGCGACCCGGTCGGCCCACCCGGCGACGAGCCCCAGGTCGTGCGTGATGACGAGCAGTCCGGCGCCCCGTGTCTGCGCCGCCCGCAGCTGCTCCATCACGGTGACCGCGACCCCGGCGTCGAGTGCCGTCGTCGGCTCGTCGGCGACCAGCAGTGCGGGGGACCCGACGGCGGCCGCGGCGATGAGGGCACGCTGTCGCATCCCGCCCGACAGTGTTCCGGCGAGCCGGCCGTCGGTCGCGATGTCCGGGTCGAGGCCCACCGCGGTCAGGGCGTCGCGCACGGCGTCCACGCGCTCGGCCGCACGCATCTCGGTGTGCAGGCGGAGGCTGTCGGCGACCTCGCGCCCGACGGGACGCAACGGGTCCAACGCGCCCAGGGCCTCCTGGCCGACGTAGCCGACCCGCGATCCCCGCAGCCGACGCCAGCGCCGGTCCGGGTACCCGCGGACGTCGACGTCGACGCCGTCGACCTCGAAGACGTCGGCGCGCACGGTGGCACCGGGCGCGGACAGGCCGAGCACGGCACGGGCGGTGACGGTCTTGCCGGAGCCGGAGGCGCCGACCAGGGCCACGCACTCGCCGGCGTCGACCCGCAGGTCGACACCGTGCACGATCGGGGTCCCGCCGATGGCGACGGTGAGCCCACGGACGTCGAGGACGGCGCTCACCGCGCGGCCCCGGTCCGTCGGATCGCCCGACCGAGCACGGTGACGGCGGTCGCGAGGACCACGATCGCGAGTCCGGGGAAGGTGCTCATCCACGGCGCGGTCTGCAGGTAGGTGCGACCGTCCGCGAGCATCGCGCCCCACTCCGGTGCGGGCGGGGGCGTGCCGACACCGAGGTAGCTGAGCGCCGAGGCCCACACGACCGCCTGCCCGACCCCGAGGGTGGCGACGGCGACGACCGGCCAGAGCGCCGTCGGCAGCACGTGCCGGACGACGGTGCGGGCGGGGGAGCGGCCGAGCAGCACCGCCGTCTCGACCACCTGCGAACTCCGGGCGGCCCGGACCAGACCGCGCACGATCCGGGCGTAGCCGGGAGCGGTCGCGAAGCCGACCGCGAGCACCGCCGGCACCGGACCCGGACCGGTCACGGCGATGACGACCAGGGCGACGAGCAGCAGCGGCAGGGCGAACGCGACCTCGGTGGCGCGGCCGATGACGGCGTCGAGCAGGCGTCCGAGTCGTCCGGCCCCGGCGCCGAGCCCGGCGACGACGCCGAGCAGGACGCCCGCCCCGCCGCCGATCAGGGTCGCGGCGACGCCGACGACGAGCGATGCCCGGGTCCCCGCGACCACCCGTGCCAGGACGTCGCGTCCGGACTCGTCCGTGCCGAACGGGTGCGCGCCGCTCGGCGGAGTCAGGGCGTCGGCGGGGTGCACCGCGAGCGGGTCCCCGCCACCCAGCAGGGCGGGCCAGGCCGCCGCGACGACGGCGACCAGGACGACCAGCCCCGCGGCGATGCCGCCGGCGCCGAGCGTCCCCCCACGGACGCGCTCGGTGCCGGCGGCGGTCTGGTGGCCGGGTGCTCCGGTCTGGAGGCCCGGGTCGGCGATCCCGCTCACCGCGCGCCCGCCGGACGGCCGGGTCCACGGCGGCGCGCGTTGCCAGGGCGGGAGGTCGCGTTCCGTGCGTTGCCACGTGGGTCGACGGCACGCTCGACGAGGTCGGCGACGGCCAGTACGACGACGTACGCGGCCGCCGACACCATCGCGATGCCGGCGACGAGCGGCATGTCCCGCTGGGTGACGGCGGTGACCAGGGCGCGGCCGATCCCGGGCAGGGCGAACACGGACTCGACGACCACGGCTCCGGAGACGAGCGACCCGAAGGCCCAGGCGGACAGCGCGATCCCGGGCAGGGCGGCGTGCCGGAGCAGGTGCCGCCCGAACAGCCCGAGGCGCGTCTCGCCCCGGCCCCGGGCGGCCAGGGCGAAGGCCGAGCGCTGTGCGTCCACCACGCCGTCGCGCACGGTCTCGGCCAGGTACCCGGCGACCGGCACGGCCACGGTCAGCACCGGGAGCACCCAGCCGCGCGCGGTGCCGTCGCTGACCGCCGGCACCCACCCCAGGGACGTGGCGAACACCACGATGAGCACGCTGCCGAGCCAGAAGTGCGGCATCACGCTCGCGGTGACGCTCAGGGCGCTCGTGAGCACGGCGGCGACCCGGCCGCGCTGCGTCGAGGCCCAGGCCGCGACGATCGCCAGCACCCAGGCGACGACGAGACCGGCGACCGCGAGCGTCAGCGTGACGGGCAGCTGCTGGGCGAGGAGCGTCGCGACCGGGGTGCGGAACGCGTACGAGTCCCCGAGCGCTCCGGTGGCCAGGCGTCCGAGGAACACCGCGTACTGCACCAGGACCGGTCGATCGAGGCCGTACTCGTGGCGGACCTGGGCGACGGCCTCGGCCGAGGCCTGCGAGCCCGGTCCGCCGAGGATCGCGAGCGCCGGGTCACCGGGGATGAGCCGGATCGCGACGAAGACGATCGTCGCGACGGCCCAGAGCACGCCGATGCCCCCGGCGAGCCGCCGGACGGCCCACCCGACCCATCGCATCCGGGTCAGCGGTCGATCCAGGCGGTGCCGAACCACGGCGTCGAGACCGGGGTCGTCTGGATGCCGTGCACGGCCGAGCGCACCAGGAAGTGGTTCTGCTGGTCGTAGAGGGGGAGCACGGTGTCGCTCGCCAGGATGGACTGCTGCGCCTGCTCGTACAGGTCGGCGCGCTCGTCGGCGTCCGAGGTGCCGGCGGCCTGCTCGAGCAGCCGGTCGAGCGCGGGGTCGTCGAGCTGGGCGAGGTTCGCGAAGTAGCCGGACGGCGCCGGCTCGATGCTCGCGCTGTCGTACAGGATCCGCAGGACGTCGGGGCCGACCTTCGTGTACGGGGCGCTGACGACGTCGTACTCGTTCGCGGCGAGGGCGGCGTACCAGCTGGACAAGTCGAGTTCGTCGAGCACGACCTTGAACCCGACGGCCTTCTCGGACGCCTGGATCTGCTGGAACAGGCTGCGCTCGGCCGGCACCGACTGGTTCGTCGAGACGGGGAAGGTCACGGTGAGCTGCTGACCGTCCTTCTCGCGGATGCCGTCGGACCCGACCTTCCACCCGGCGTCGTCGAGGAGCTGCTTCGCCTTGGTGGGGGAGTGGTCGAACCGGCTCTTCTCGGAGTACGCGAGCGGCTCAGCGCTCGAGAGCACCGAGTACGAGCGCTTCGCGGTGCCGAGGAACAGCGACTGCAGGCCGGGGTCGATCTCGGCACCGGCGATGAAGGCCTGGCGCACCGCCTCGTCGCGGAACACCCCGTGACCGGAGTTCAGCTCGAGCCGGTTCGAGGCGCCGGGGCGCGGGGCGTCGAGGTCGCGGATCGCGCCCTTCGACGACGCCACCTTGAGCTGGTCGGGCTGGGCGTTGTCGATCACGTCGACCTGGCCCGACTGCAGCGCGGCGTAGCGCGAGGTCGAGTCCGGCAGGAACCGCCACGTGATGCCGGACAGGCGCGGCTTCGTCGTCCCCCAGTAGTCGCTGTTCTTCGTCAGGGTCACGCGGTCGCCATGCTTCCAGCCGGTGACCTCGAAGGGGCCGGTTCCGACGGGGGACTCGCAGTTCGTCGCCTGCTTCCGCTCGAGCGCCTTCGGGGACTCCATGCCCACCCAGGGCTGCGAGAAAGACTCGAGCAGCGCGCTGTCCGGCCGGCTCAGCGTCAGCGTGACGGTGTGCTCGTCGGTGGCGGTCGCCTTCGAGATGGACTGCAGCGCCAGGTAGCCGGTGCTCGAGGCGGTGGCCGGGTCCTGCACGTGCTCGATGTTCGCCACGACCGCAGCGGCGTCGAACGGGGTGCCGTCCGTGAAGGTGACGTCGTCACGCAGGGTGAACGTCAGGGTCTTCCCGTCGTCGCTCGTGGTCCACTTCGTCGCGAGTTCCGGCGTGGGCTCGCCGTCCTCGAGCCCGACGAGTTCCTCGATGTACTGCGTCGCCAGGAGTGCCTGCGGGTAGTTGCCGCCGACGTGGGGGTCGAGGCAGGTCGGCTCGGCGTCGCCGGAGGCGTAGGTGAGCGTGCCGCCCGCGACGGGCGTGCTGCTCCCGGTGCTCGTGCCCGGTCCGCTGCAGGCAGCCAGGGTGAGCAGGATCGCCGAGGCGCCCGCGACTGCGGCGAGGGTTTTCTGTACTGAGTCCAAGATCATGGCTGATCGAGTCTAGCGGTTTACTGGGGCCCATGGACGAACCGATCCGCCGCGGTGGCCGACCCCGACGATCGAGCGCCGAGGTGCTCGCGGACGCCGCCGCCGAGCTCTTCCTCGAGCAGGGGTACGGACGCACCACGGTCGACCAGATCGCCGCCCGCGCCGGGGTCAGCCGCGCGACGTTCTTCAACTACTTCCCGGCGAAGGCCGACGTGATGTGGCTCGAGCTCGACGCCGCCGTCGCCGGCCTGCCCGGGTACCTCGCGGCGTCGACCGAGCCGAGCGTCGTCCGGGCCGTCGAGCAGGCGCTCCTCGCCGCAGCCCGTGCCCACGACCCCGAGCGGGTTCCGTGGGCCGTCGCGCAGGCCGAGGTGATGGGCATCGGGCCCGAGCTGGTGGCGGGCGTCGCGGTCCGGGTGACGGCGCAGCACGAGGCCGTCGCCGCCTTCGTCGCGAGCCGCACGGGGGAGCAGCCGAGGTCACTCTGGCCGCAGACGGTGTCCGGCGCGGTGCTCGGGGCCGCCGCCGCTGCGTTCGGGGTGTGGGTCACCGACGGGGTCGGCCGCCGTGCGCTCGTCGAGTACGTCGCGGCGGCGCTCACCCCGGTCGTCGCGGGCCTCGACGCCCGCTGACGCCGTCGTCTTTGCGTGACACCGCCTCGCCGGCGAGACGCCGCCGAATCCGGCGGCGTCTCGAGCACGTGGCGGCGTCTTGCTGACACGCCGGCGTCACCGCGCCGCGTGCGGGGCGGTGGACGTGACGGGCGGCGGACGGGAGGCCCGTGGCGGCCTTGCACCGCGCCTCCCGTCCGCCGCTCGGTCGCCCACGGAACACGCCGTCGTCTTCGCATGACGCCGCATCGATGGCGAGACGCCGCTGAATCCGGCGGCGTCTCGAGCACGTGGCGGCGTCAGACGAACACGCCGGCGTCTTGCGACACGAACCCCGCCGCCGGCCACCCACCCAGTCGACGCTCACTCCGTACGCAGGGTCCCCGCACCGCCGGACGCCACGTCCGAAGCCGTGCCGTCCCGCACGACCTCGGGCACGTCACCGTCGGTCGGCACCAGCGACTCGTCGCCCGGGTAGCTCAGGGTGAGGACGGCCTCCTCGATGTACGGGCTGTCCTCGAGCGACTTCTCCACCTCGCGCAACCGCACCGCGACGTGCTCCTCGGTCTCGTTGCCGGTCAGGTCGACGGCCGCGACGAGGTACACCCGCGACGGCCCCACGAACTCCAGGTGCAGGTAGGTGACCCGCTCGACCTGCGACCGGCCGAGCAGCTCGACGAGCACCGCGTTCTCGAGCTCCGGCGACGTGCTCTCGCCGAGCAGGAACCGCCGGTTGCGGTCGATCAGGACGATGGCGACGACCCCGAGCAGCACGCCGATCGCGATGGAACCGAGCGCGTCGAAGACCGCCAGCCCGGTGACCTGGTGCAGGAACACCCCGAGGAACGCCACCACCAGGCCGATCAGCGCCGCCGCGTCCTCGGCGAACACCGCACGGAGCGTCGGGTTCGACGACTGCAGCACGTGCCGCAGCACCGGCACCTTCCGCTTGGTCGCAGCACCGTGCGCCTGCCGGTACGCCTGCAGGAAGCTCGTGCCCTCCAGCAGGAACGCGAGCCCGAGCACGACGTAGTTGAGCACGACGTCCTCGGCCGGTCCGGTGTCCCCGAACTCCGAGATGCCGTGGTAGATCGAGACGATCGCCCCGGCGGTGAACAGGCCGAACGCGGCGAACATCGACCAGATGTACGTCTCGCGCCCGTACCCGAGCGGGTGCGCGGTGTCCCGCTTCTTGCCGCCCCGTCGTTCGGCGACGAGCAGGAACACCTCGTTGCCGGTGTCCGCCCACGAGTGCGCCGCCTCGGCCACCATGGAGGCCGAACCCGACACGAGCGAGGCGATCGTCTTCGCGATCGCGACGAGCAGGTTCGCCCCGAAGGCGATCAGGACGGTGACGAGTGACTCGGGGCGTTCTTCTGCGGGCATCACTCAAGCATGCTCCCGTCCGGTAAAGTCGTGTTCCAAGAGCGTCGATCCGGCCATCACCGGGGAGCTTCCGGAAGAACGCGGAGCGCACCAGTGACTCCGTCAGTAGAACCGGGCGGGTTCGGGACCGTCACCACCCCCGACACAGAGTGGTCGCACAGCGCACGTTGGGCGGCAAACGAGGTGGTACCGCGGAACCTGCTTTCCGTCCTCGTGGAGATCGAGCGAACCCACAAGGAGTCCCGGTGCCGTACCCGTTGAACGCCGATGCCGATGGCGTCGTCCCCTCCCCGAGCTTCCCCGCCGTCGAGCAGGGCATCCTCGCCTTCTGGAAGCGCGACGACACGTTCCAGGCGTCGATCGACCAGCGCGAGGGCTGCCCCGAGTGGACCTTCTACGACGGCCCGCCCTTCGCCAACGGGCTGCCGCACTACGGTCACCTGCTGACGGGGTACGCCAAGGACGTCTTCCCGCGCTACCAGACCATGCGGGGCAAGCAGGTGCACCGCCGCTTCGGCTGGGACACCCACGGCCTGCCCGCCGAGCTCGAGGCGATGCGGCAGCTCGGCATCACCGAGAAGCACGAGATCGACGCCATGGGCATCGACGTCTTCAACGCAGCCGCCAAGCAGTCCGTGCTGCAGTACACCGACGAGTGGCAGGAGTACGTCACCCGCCAGGCGCGCTGGGTCGACTTCGAGGACGACTACAAGACCCTCGACGTCACCTTCATGGAGAGCGTGCTCTGGGCGTGGAAGCAGCTCTGGGACAAGGGCCTGGCGTACGAGGGCTTCCGGGTCCTGCCGTACTGCTGGAACGACCAGACGCCGCTGTCCAACCACGAGCTGCGCATGGACGACGACGTCTACAAGATGCGCCAGGACCAGTCCGTCACGGTCTCCTTCCCGCTGCACGGCGACCGCGCTGCCGCGCTCGACCTGACCGGCGTGCGCGCGCTCGCCTGGACGACGACCCCCTGGACCCTCCCCACGAACGCCGCATTGGCAGTCGGACCGACGATCGCCTACGCGGTCGTACCGGCGGGCCCTGGAGGCGCGGCTGACGGTGCCGACGCCGGTTCCGTCTCCTACCTGCTCGCGTCGGACACCGTGGCCGCGCACGCGAAGGAGCTCGGCTACGCCTCGGGTGACGAGGCGCTCGCCGCCGTCGCGCGCACGCTGACGGGCGCCGAGCTCGACGGCGTCGAGTACGAGCGTCTGTTCGACCACCTGGCCGAGCAGGAGGGGTACGACAACGCCTGGCGCATCCTGGTCGCCGAGTACGTCGAGACCGGGGAGGGCACCGGCATCGTGCACCAGGCCCCGGCCTACGGTGCCGACGACCAAGAGGTCTGCGCAGCAGCCGGCATCCCCGTCGTGCTGTCGCTGGACGAGGGCGGCGTCTTCACGTCCCAGTTCGGCGAGGTCGCCGGGATGCTCTGGTCGGACGCGAACAAGCCGCTGACGAAGGCCGTCCGCGACGCCGGGCGACTGCTCCGCCAGGCGTCGTACGAGCACAGCTACCCGCACTGCTGGCGGTGCCGGAAGCCCCTCATCTACAAGGCCGTCTCGTCGTGGTTCGTCCGCGTCACCGAGCTCCGCGACCGCATGGGCCAGCTCAACCAGGACATCAACTGGGTGCCGGACAACGTCAAGGACGGCCAGTTCGGCAAGTGGGTCGGCAACGCCATCGACTGGTCGGTCTCGCGGAACCGCTACTTCGGCACGCCGATCCCGGTGTGGCAGTCCGACGACCCCGAGTACCCGCGCACCGACGTGTACGGCTCGCTCGCCGACATCGAGCGCGACTTCGGCCGCCTGCCGGTGAACGCCGAGGGCGAAGTCGACCTGCACCGCCCGTTCATCGACGACCTGACGCGGCCGAACCCCGACGACCCCACGGGCGGGTCAACGATGCGCCGGATCACCGACGTGTTCGACGTGTGGTTCGACTCCGGGTCGATGCCGTACGCCCAGGTGCACTACCCGTTCGAGAACCGAGCGTGGTTCGAGTCGCACAGCCCGGCCGACTTCATCGTCGAGTACATCGGGCAGACCCGCGGCTGGTTCTACGTCATGCACGTGCTCTCCACCGCGCTGTTCGACCGGCCGGCGTTCCAGAACGTCATCAGCCACGGCATCGTCCTCGGCTCGGACGGCCAGAAGATGTCGAAGTCGCTCCGGAACTACCCGGACGTCTCCGAGGTCTTCGACCGCGACGGTGCCGACGCCATGCGCTGGTTCCTGATGTCCTCGTCGGTGATCCGCGGCGGCAACCTCGTCGTCACCGAAGAGGGCATCCGCCAGGGCGTCCGCGAGTTCATGCTGCCGCTGTGGTCGACGTACTACTTCTTCACCCTGTACGCGAACGCCTCGGGTCCCGACGGCTACCGGGCCCAGCGCCGGACCGACTCGACCGACGTGCTCGACCGGTACCTGCTCGCGAAGACCCGGGTCCTCGTCACCGACGTCCGGACGCACCTCGACGCGCTCGACACCCCGCTCGCAGCCCAGGCCGTCCGCGACTTCGCCGACGTGCTGACCAACTGGTACGTCCGCCGTTCGCGCGACAAGTTCTGGACCGGGGCCGACGCCGACGCCGGGGCCGAGACCCGCGCGGCGTTCGACACCCTGTACACCGTGCTCGAGACGCTGACCCGGGTCGCCGCGCCGCTCGCGCCGCTCGTCACCGAGGAGATCTGGAAGGGCCTGACCGGTGGGCGCAGCGTCCACCTGACGGACTTCCCGGACCCCGACGAGTTCCCCGCCGACGACGCCCTCGTCGACGCGATGGACCGCGTGCGCGACGTCGCCTCGAAGGGGCTGGCGCTCCGCAAGGCCACGGGCAAGCGCGTCCGGCTTCCCCTCGCCACGCTGACCCTGGTCGTGCCGGACCCGGCGGCGGTCGAACCGTTCGCCGACATCCTGCGCGACGAGCTCAACGTGAAGCGGGTCGTGCTCGAGGAGCAGGCCGAGGAGTCGCTGGCGCAGTACGGCATCGAGCGGAAGCTCACCGTGAACGCCCGCGTCGCCGGTCCCCGCATCGGCAAGCAGGTGCAGCAGGTGATCCCGGCCGCCAAGAAGGGCGACTGGACCGCGACCGAGGCCGGCGTCACCGTCGGCGGCGTCGACCTGATCGAGGGGGAGTACTCGCTCGACCTCACCGTGGCCGACGCCTCGGTGGCGGTGGCGTTCCTCGACGGCGGCGGTTTCGTGGTGCTCGACACCGTGACCACGCCCGAGCTCGAGGCCGAGGGGCTCGCCCGCGACGTCGTCCGCGCCGTCCAGCAGGCCCGCCGAGACGCGGATCTCGACGTCAGCGACCGCATCGCCCTGACCCTCCGGGTGGACGACACGGCCGACGGCGCGGTCCGCGCGCACCAGGAGCTCATCGCGGGGGAGACCCTGGCGACGAGCGTCGAGATCGTGCCCCTCGGGGCGGACGACACCACCACCGACGTCGGTGACGGTGCGAAGGTATCCGTGGAGGTGGCACGCGCATGAGCGACGACGACCAGTACGACGACCACGAGGCGAACGAGGAGTTCGTCGGACACGACGAGTTCGACGGTCGCGACGAGGACGGCATCCGGATCCCGGTCGGCCCCTCCGGCGACGGTCCGTTCGAGGCCGTGCCCTACGGCGGCGACGACGACGAGGTCCGCCGCGTCGAAGCCGCCCTGTACGCCCGGATCGGTGAGCAGTCGCCCGAACACCGCCTGACCGCGACCCGCCGCGCCGTCGAGCTCCTCGGCGACCCACACCTGGCGTACCCGGTGATCCACATCACGGGGACGAACGGCAAGACGTCGACCGCGCGCACGATCGAGAGCATCGTCCGCGCCCACGGTCTGCGCACGGGCCTGATGACGAGTCCGCACCTGGTGTCGATCCGGGAGCGCATCGTCGTCGACGGCCAACCGATCGCTGCGGACCGGTTCGTCGAGAACTGGGACGACATCGCCCCGGTGCTCGAGATCACCGACCGCGAACTCGCTGACAAGGGCGAACTCCCGCTGACCTTCTTCGAGGCGCTGACCGTGCTGGCCCTGGCGTGCTTCGCCGAGGCACCGGTGGACGTCGCCGTGATCGAGGTCGGCATGGGCGGCGAGTGGGACTCCACCAACGTCGTGCAGAGCCAGGTCCAGGTGTTCACGCCGATCGCCATCGACCACGCGAAGCAGCTCGGCGCCACGGTGGCCGAGATCGCCCGCACCAAGTCGGGCATCGTCAAGCCGTCGTCCGCCGTGGTGTCGAGCCGGCAGGCCCCCGAGGCCATGGCCGAGCTCGAGCGCGCCGCCGAGCTCACCGAGTCCACGCTGGCCGTCGAGGGCACCGGTTTCTCGGTGCTGGACGTCACCCCCGCTGTGGGCGGCCAGCTCATCACCGTGCAGGGCATCGCCGGCCGCTACGACGACCTGTTCCTGCCGCTGTTCGGCCGGCACCAGGCCGACAACGCCGCCGTGGCCATCGCGGCGGTCGAGTCGTTCCTCGGACGCGGGGCCCAGGCCCTCGACGAGGACGTCCTGTCCGAGGGCATCGCCGGCACGACCAGCCCCGGTCGCCTGCAGCCCATCGCCACCGACCCGACCGTCGTCGTCGACGCCGCACACAACCCGCACGGCGCAAAGGCCCTCGCCGAGGCGCTGCCGGTCGCGTTCCCGTCGGAGCACGTCGTCGGCGTCGTCGGGATCCTCGGCGACAAGGACGCCCGCGGGTTCGTCCGCGCGCTCAAGGACACCGTTGCCACGTTCGTCGTGACGCAGCCACCGGGGGAGCGTGCGCTCGACGCGGACGAGTTCGCCCGGGTCGTCGTCGACGAGGTCGGTGAGGACCGCGTCGTCGTCGAGCCGTCCCTGGCGTCCGCGCTGCAGGAAGCGCGCAGCCTGGCCGACGAGGCGGATGCCGAGGACGCCCTCGTGCTCGTCGCGGGCTCCATCGTGATGGTGGGCGCGGTCATGGACCTCGTGCACCGCGAAGGCGAGGCGAAGTGACGGACGCACCACGTGCCTCCCGGCCGGGCCGCGCACCGCGCACCCGGAAGCCGCGCCGCGAACGCGGGGCGCAGGAGAGCCTGCTCTCGATCACCCTGGTGCTCGAGGCGATCATGTTCTTCTTCCCCATGCTCGTCGTGTTCGGCAAGGGCACGCTGCCGCCCGCCGCGGCCTTCGGCGGCGGCATCGGCGCGATCATCGTCCTCGCAGCTGCCTCACGTCTGACGGGCAACCCGGCCGGTGTATGGTTCGGGTGGCTGCTGCAGGCGGCCATCCTCGCCACCGGGTTCATCGAACCGTTCATGTTCGCGGTCGCCGTGGTGTTCCTGGCGCTGTGGGTCTTCTGCTTCGTCAAGGGCGGTCAACTGGACCGCCAGAACGCCGCGCGCCGAGCGGCCATGGGCGAGGACTGACCACCACATTCGACCCCGAACACAGGGAGTACTGCGTGTCCGACTTCGAAGAGACCCTCGTCCTCGTCAAGCCCGACGGCGTCGCCCGCCAGCTCACCGGCGAGATCCTCCGCCGGATCGAGGCCAAGGGCTACGAGCTCGTCGACCTGAAGATGCTCACCGCGCCGCGCGACCTGCTCGACGCCCACTACGAGGAGCACCAGGGCAAGCCGTTCTTCGAGCCGCTCGTCGAGTTCATGCAGTCCGGTCCGGTCGTCGCCGTGCGCGTCGCCGGCAACGGTGCGATCGCGGGCTTCCGCTCGCTCGCCGGCACCACCGACCCGACCTCGGCCGCGCCCGGCACCATCCGTGGTGACCTGGGCCGCGACTGGGGCCTCAAGGTCCAGCAGAACCTGGTCCACGGTTCGGACAGCCCCGAGTCGGCCGCGCGCGAGCTCGCGCTCTGGTTCGCCTGATCGACGGGGACGACGTGACGAACAACGACCGACCCACCAAGAACGAGCGGCGTCAGCACGCCCGAGAGGTCGCACGGCAGCGCGCCGACGCCGAGAAGCGCCGCAAGCGCCGCAACAGGTGGTTCCTGCAGGGCAGTATCGGCCTGGGCATCGTGGCGATCGCCGCGATCATCACCATCGTCGTGGTGAACGTGAACAACGCGCCCTCCGTCTCGGCGGCCGGGCCGAAGAACATGGCCACCGGCGCGATCCAGTTCACCGGCCAGGACGGCGAGGTCACCCCGGTGACCACGAAGGCCGTGCCCGCGAAGGGCACCCCGTCCGCGGTGCCGACGTCGAACACCGACGGCGCGGTCGCGGTCACCGAGTACGTCGACTGGGCGTGCCCGGTCTGCAAGCAGTTCGAGGCCGCCTACTCCGACCAGATCCTCGACAAGGTGAAGTCGGGCGACGCGACCCTGGCGATCCAGCCGGTGTCGATCCTCGACCGCAGCTACGCGGGCTCCCGGTACGCCAGCCGTGCCGCGAACGCCGCCATGTGCGTGGCGAACTACGCGCCGGACAAGTTCCTCGACGTGCAGACCCAGTTCTTCGAGAACCAGCCGGCCGAGGGCACCAAGGGCCTGACCAACTCCGAGATCGCGAAGCTCGTCAAGGCGGGTGGCGCGACCGGTTCGGACCTGTCCGAGTGCCTGTCGTCCGAACAGTTCAAGGGCTGGGTGACGAAGTCCACGCAGGCCGTCACCTCGAACGAGGCACTCGCGGGCGCGCAGGGCTTCGGTACGCCGACGATCGTCGTCGACGGCAAGCGCCTGGACGACCTGAGCACGGTCATCACCGCGATCGACGCCGCGGCGAAGTAACCGCACCGATCACGACGAACAGCCCCCGCTTTCGATCGGCGAGCGGGGGCTGTTCGTCGTACGACTAGGACGCTCCGCCGTGCTGCCGGACGAAGGCCGCGAACGCGTCCACGTCGGCGAGCGACGCCGAACCGTCGGCGTTGTACTGCTCGCCGTCGACGATGATCGTCGGCGTGCTCGTGATCCCGTCGAGCGACGAGTTCGGCACCGGGTCGTTCATCGCCCGGTTCGTGGCGTCGGCGACCCACCCGGCGAAGTCCTGCCCCGTGATGCACGGTGCCACAGCCGCGTCCTCCGCACCCGCTCGGCGCGCGAGGGACGCCAGCTCGTCGTTCGTGAGTCCGCGCGTGCTCTCCGAGGGCTGGTGCTCGTAGAGCGAGGTGTTGAACGCCAGGAACGCGTTCGGGTCGTGGTCCGCGACACAGGCGGCTGCCGCAGCCGAGCGGGTGGAGTACCGCGATCCGAGCGACACGCGGTCGAGCAGCCCGAGCGGATGCAGCTCGAGGGTGGCGCTGCCGTCCTCGACCCACTGCCGGATCCGGGGCATCTGGGCAGTCTCGAACTGGTTGCAGTACGGGCACATGTAGTCCGCGTAGATCGTGATCGCGGTCTTCGAGCCCTCCTGCACGGTCGGCGTCGGGGTCCCGCCGTCGGGCACCGCTCGCGTCTCGACGGGCACGATCCTGCCGTTCGCTCCGGTGAGCAGGACGCCGTCGCTCGCCGCGTTCCGCGGCCCGGGACCGGCGGGCTGCACGGAGTTCGCGATCACGAGGACGAGCACCGCGATCACCGCGAGCCCGCCGACGATGATGCCGCTGATGCCGAGCGTGCGGAGACGGCGGCGGCGCGACTGCTCCGCCACCCGTGCCGCTCGCGCGCGCTCACGTGCGGCGTCCCGCCGTGCCCTGCTGCTCTCGTTCTCGCTCATCGAACCCGAGCGTAGGGGCAGTGCGGACGGCTCAGAAGCTGGTGAGGACCGCGGGGAACTTGATGATGATCGTGACGATGATGACCAGGTAGTTCGCCAGCACGAACGCCCAGCTGAAGGGCAGGAGCGACCGCCCGACGCGCTGCGCTCCGGCCCCGAAGCGACCCTGGGCCGCGTTCCAGATCGTGAACACCCAGAACATCGGGATGGTCATCGACCAGACGAGCATGCACCACGGGCACAGGGCGCCGATGACGAAGACGGTCTGCGTGAACAGCCAGGTCACGAACACCCACGCCAGGAAGACGCCGGCGTTGAACACGATCCAGAACCAGCGCGAACCGTTCCGGAACCCGGCGAGCAGCAGCACCGCCACGGCGAGCGGGGCGACGAACCCCATGACGCCGAGCAACGGGTTCGGGAACCCGAACAGGTGCCCCTGCCAGCTGGCCATCACGTCGGAGCAGTTGATGAACGGGTTCACGTCGCAGCTCAGGACGGCCTTCGGGTTCTGGTACTTCGTGAACTCGTCGAGGACGAGCCGGAACGAGCCGAACAGGCCGACGAGCCCGGTGACGAGCAGGAAGACCGCCATCGCGATCGGACGACGGGGGGCAGGTGCAGACGCGGTCACGCGGTCATCATCGCATGCGGGTTCCGGTGCTTTCCGGGTGCGGCATGCGATAATGCCTGGAGGTCGTGCGGCCAACCGCACACCGAAGAGAGCTTTCCGAGCAGCACCCCACCGGGTGGTGCTCGGACGATCAGGTGCGGTGAGAGCGCACTGTGGTCGGGACAGCGTCACTCCGACGCCGAGCCGACCCGGGCCGGGTGCCCGGAGCGGAACGGGCGCGGACGCAAGCGAAGTCGACGCAGACCGGTCACGAGACAGCGAGCGCGGGGGCGTCGACGCCGCCCGCCACAACTACAGAATTCCCGCCGCCCGAAAGGGTGCGAGTGGGGCCGAGGAGTGCGCCAGTTCATGGTGGAGCAGAACAACGACAACACGACCAACGACGAGAACGCGCCGAAGCGCCGGAGCCGCCTGTTCGGCGGTCGCCGCGCCCGGTCGTCCGGCCAGGAGGCCCGTGAGGGCGCCGAGCAGGCACCCCACGCCGACGAGACGCTCGCGCTGACGGGCGGCGCTGACGCCCGTCCCGCGGCCGGCGTCGGGTCTCCCGACTCGCCGGATTCTCCCGGTTCGCCGGACTCCCCGGCATCGCCCGTCGAGCCGACCGACACCGGGGCGGTCTCCGTCGCGGTCGAGGCCGTCGCCGACAGCGGTGTCGAGCCGCACGACGTGAGCACGCTGACCGGTGACCTGCCGGTCGTCACGGGTGACCAGGCCACGGACGCGACCGACGGGGCGGACGCGGGCCGCGCCTCCCGTCCGGCGCAGGAGCAGGCGATGACCGAGGCGGGCGCACCCGCTGCTGCCGCCGAGGAGCCGTTCGTGCCGAAGGCCACGAGCACACTCAGCCTGATCTTCCACGCGCCGGTGCTGCCGGAGCTGCCGCAGCGTGCGCCCCGGTTCGATCGCGACCGCGACCGCGACCGCGACCGCGACGAGGACGACCGCTACGACCGCGAGGACCGATTCGACCGCGATCGCGACCGTGACGACCGAGACGACCAGGGCGGTTCGCGCCGTCGCTCGCGTCGCCGTGGATCGAGCGCCGACCGCGAAGCCCGCGAGCCGCGCGACCACCAGGAGCCGCGCCGTCGCGAGCCGGAGCTCATCACCGAGCCGCAGCGCATCAAGGGCTCGACCCGTCTCGAGGCGAAGAAGCAGCGCCGTCGGGACGGCCGCGATGCCGGACGCCGACGCCAGGTCGTGAGCGAGGACGAGTTCCTCGCCCGCCGCGAGAGCGTCGACCGCCAGATGATCGTGCGCTCCAGCACGTCGACGATCGAGATCGGCGTCCTCGAGGACGGCATCCTCGCCGAGCACTACATCACCAAGTCCGAGAACGTCTCGCTGATCGGCAACGTCTACCTCGGCAAGGTGCAGAACGTGCTGCCCTCGATGGAGGCGGCGTTCGTCGACATCGGCCGCGGTCGGAACGCCGTGCTCTACGCCGGCGAGGTCGACTGGAACTCCGTCGAGACCGGCAACCACGGTCGCCGCATCGAAGCAGCGCTCAAGCCGGGCGACAAGGTCCTCGTGCAGGTCACGAAGGACCCGGTCGGCCACAAGGGTGCGCGCCTGACCAGCCAGATCTCACTGCCGGGCCGCTACCTGGTCTACGTGCCGAACGGCTCGATGAACGGGATCTCGCGCAAGCTGCCGGACACCGAGCGTGCCCGCCTGAAGAAGATCCTGAAAGAGGTCCTGCCGGAGCACGCGGGCGTCATCGTGCGCACCGCTGCCGAAGGTGCGACCGAGGAGCAGCTCACCCGAGACGTGCAGCGCCTGACCAGCCAGTGGGAGGCCATCCAGAAGAAGGTCGCCGGTGGCCAGGCCCCGGTGATGCTGCACTCCGAGCCGGACCTGCTCATCAAGATCGTGCGTGATGTCTTCAACGAGGACTTCACGAAGCTGATCATCGACGGCGAGTCCGCCGGTGCGACCATCGACGAGTACCTGTCGGCCGTCGCCCCGGACCTGAAGGACCGCGTCGTCCGCTACGAGGGCCCCGACTCGTTCGAGGAGTTCCGACTCAACGAGCAGATCGACAAGGCGCTCGACCGCAAGGTCTGGCTGCCCTCCGGTGGTTCGCTCGTCATCGACCGCACCGAGGCCATGACGGTCGTCGACGTCAACACCGGCAAGTTCGTCGGTTCCGGCGGCAACCTCGAGGAGACGGTCACGAAGAACAACCTCGAGGCCGCTGAAGAACTCGTCCGCCAGCTCCGCCTGCGCGACATCGGCGGCATCATCGTCGTCGACTTCATCGACATGGTGCTCGAGGAGAACCGCGACCTCGTGCTCCGCCGCCTGGTCGAGTGCCTGAGCCGCGACCGCACGAAGCACCAGGTCGCCGAGATCACCTCGCTCGGCCTCGTGCAGATGACCCGCAAGAAGATCGGTGTCGGTCTGCGCGAGTCCCTCGACGAGGTCAACGCGAAGATCAACGACAACAACGCCGACCCGGGCCCGAGCAAGGGCCGTCGCAAGGGTCGCGGCGGGAACGGCACCGAGAACGGCCGCTCCGGCAACGGCGGCAACGGCGGCAACGGGAACTCCGGTTCCTCGGGGTCGTCCAACGGTGCGTCCGGCCAGGCGCACCAGATCACCGACGACGTGAAGAACGCGCTGTCGCGGATCGCCGCCTCGACCCTGTCGCACGACGAGCAGGAGGCGGCAGCTGCTGCGGCGACCGCGACGGAGGCCACGGCACCGTCGGCAGCCGACGCGTCCACCGCCACGGACAGCACGGGTGGCGAGCAGCCGGCCGGTTCGAAGCGCCGCCGTCGTGGCCGTGGTGGCCGCGGTGGAGACCAGCAGAGCAGCGACCAGCAGGCCGTTGCCCCGGCTTCGACCACCGACGCGCCGGAGGCACCCGCCGCCGAGCGGTCGGGCGCACCGGGCTCGTCGGCCACCGCTGAGCCCGACGTGATCGTCGAGTCCGAGGCGCGCGCGCTGAAGGCCAGCGCGCCGAAGGGCACTGCGCCGGCCGTCACCGAGCCCGCGTCCGCACCGAAGGCGAAGGCCCCGGCCCGTCGTCGCGTGAGCTCGAGCGCCACCGTCACCCCGACCGACAACACCGTCGCGATCCTCGACATCCCGATTGCCGCAGCGCCCAAGCGGGAGCCCCGTGCGGTCGCCCCGGACGCCGAGTCGCTGCTCGACTCGGTGCTCCAGGCGCTCCCGGAGCCGAAGCAGCCCGGACAGGGGCGCTCGCGCTCCCGCCGGGTCTCGTCGCCGAGCATCAGCGCTCCGGCCACGCCGACGGAGGAGCCGACCGACGACGCCGACGGCTCCGACGGCGCAGTGATCCTGGGGAACTGACGTGACGAACCCGGGCGACCCGCAGCAGCAGCGTGGGTACTACGGTGCGGGCTGGTCCCAGCCCGCACCGCCCGGCCCGGGTGCCCAGCAGCCCGGCGGCCCGGTGCCGCCGCAGCAGGGCGGTGTGCCGCCGTACGGCCGTCAGCCCGGTGCCGGCGCGCCGTACGCCCCGCCGCGTCCGCCACGTGCTCCTGCCGACCCACGCCGGGCCTTCGCGCCCGGGGCCTCGGTGACGAACACCGCCGGGGCGCTCATCGCCGTGGTGGCCCTGGTGCTCGTCCAGTTCGTGTCTGGACTGTTCGGTGTGCTCGGCACCTCGCTCGTGGTCAGTCCGTTCCAGCACTACGGCGCCGGGACGAGCCTGCTCGGCAGCTTCACGACCGGCGTCTTCGTGGCACCGTTCCCGTACTACGTCGGGGCGTTCCTCGCCCTGGCCTTCCTGACGCCGATCGACCGCCGCAGCCCGCTGCCGAGGCTCCTGCTCCGTGTCGTGCTCGCCGGTGCCGCGGGCACGGTGGCCCTGATGCTCGTCGGGGTCTTCACCGGATCGTTCGGCGCGGCCACGGCCGGCGGCTCGAAGCTCGTCATCGACGTCCTCACGCGGCCGCTGCAGAACGGCCTGCCGTTCACCGTGATGCTCTTGGCGACCGCCACCGCTGCCTGGCTCTGGCTCGGCCGCCCGCGCCGCGCACGTGGGACGGCGACGACCCCGGGCATGCCGGGCACGGTCCGGCCCGCCGACGCAGTTCCGCCGGCGACGATCCCGCAGCCGCGGCAGGCACCGTACGGGCAGGGGCGCGTGCAGCCCGACCCCCACGGCCAGCACGGCGGGCAGTACGGCGCCGGGCCGCGCTCCGACCAGCAGCAGCCCCCGGCGAACCCCTGGGGCCCTCCAGCGCCCCGCTGACCACGTGGAGGCCCTGCGAGCCGGCCCCGCACCGTGCGAGGTGCCTGGCGGTGCGGACCCGCGCCGGGCCTCCCGGCCGTCCGACGCGCCGTCAGCGGCCGCGCTTGTCGCGCTGCGCCACGCGCAACCCGCTGCGGATCAACCGCAGCACGAGCTCGCGACCGGTGACGGCCGAGGCGCCCGCGGCCACCAGTTCGTCGTACCGCGAGAGCGGGACGTCGTAGTGGTCGTGGTCGAACGCACGGCGCGGCACACCGGCACGCGCAGCGAACGCGTGGAGTTCCGCGTAGGATTCATCACTGACGAGGTGCGACCACAGTGTGTCGTGGGCGGGCCACGTCGGTGGGTCGATCAACACGGTCACCGTGCAATCGTACGGGTGTCGCCGTTTGACCGGACCCAGGGTGATCGAGTATTCTCGGTCCCTGGTGTCAGCGGGCCGTTCTGCCTGCGTCGCCGATCGGGCCCGGCCTTCCGGGAGCCGCTCGTGCAGAAGTGGGCACCCGAGACTTCCCTCAAGCAGAGTTACGTAAGGATTTCCACGTGGTTTACGCAGTAGTGCGCGCCGGCGGCCGTCAGGAGAAGGTCGAGGTCGGCACCATCCTGACCATCGACCGTGCCAAGGCCGACGACAAGGGCAACATCGACCTCGCCCCCGTGCTCCTCGTGGACGGTGACAAGATCACGTCGGCGGCTTCCGAGCTCGCGAACGTGACCGTCACCGCCGAGGTGCTCGACGACCTCCGTGGTCCCAAGGTCATCATCCAGAAGTTCAAGAACAAGACCGGGTACAAGAAGCGCCAGGGTTTCCGCGCTGAGCTGACCCGCGTCAAGATCACCAAGATCGCGTAAGGGAGTCAACTCATGGCACACAAGAAGGGTGCGAGTTCCACTCGCAACGGTCGTGACTCGAACGCACAGCGCCTCGGCGTGAAGCGCTTCGGTGGCGAGGTCGTCAACGCTGGCGAGATCATCGTCCGCCAGCGCGGAACCCACTTCCACCCGGGCGCCAACGTCGGCCGCGGTGGCGACGACACGCTGTTCGCCCTCTCGTCCGGTTCGGTCGAGTTCGGCACCAAGGGTGGCCGCAAGGTCATCAACATCGTGAACGCGTAGTCGTCCGAACGACTGCAGCTGGAGGGGCGGGCCGAGTGCCCGCCCCTCCTTCGCTTTTCCCGCCGACGATCCCGTCGGCACAACGAAACACCAGGAGTGGACCCATGGCGACCTTCGTCGACCGCGTGACCCTGCACCTCAGCGCGGGGCACGGCGGCAACGGCTGCGTGTCGGTCCGCCGTGAGAAGTTCAAGCCCCTCGCCGGGCCCGACGGCGGCAACGGCGGTGACGGCGGCGACATCGAGCTCGTGGCTGACCCCCAGGTGACGACGCTGCTCGGGTACCACCGTTCGCCGCACCGCTCGTCGAAGAACGGGCAGCCCGGCATGGGTGACCACCGCAGCGGCGTGAGCGGCGAGGTCCTCGAACTCCCGATGCCCGTCGGCACCGTGGTGTACGACGAGTCCGGCGAAGTCATCGCCGACCTCACCGAGCCCGGCATGCGCGTCGTCGTGGCCCCCGGCGGACAGGGCGGCCTCGGCAACGCGGCGCTCTCCACCACGAAGCGCAAGGCCCCGGGCTTCGCGCTGCTCGGCACCGAGGGCTGGGCGGGGGACATCAGCCTCGAGCTGAAGACCATCGCCGACGTCGCCCTGGTCGGGTTCCCGAGCGCCGGCAAGTCCTCGCTGATCGCGGCCGTCTCCGCCGCCAAGCCGAAGATCGCGGACTACCCGTTCACGACCCTCACCCCGAACCTCGGTGTCGTCGAGTCCGGTGACACCCGGTTCACCGTCGCCGACGTCCCCGGTCTGATCGAGGGTGCGTCCGAGGGCAAGGGCCTCGGCCTCGAGTTCCTCCGCCACGTCGAGCGGTGCGAGGCACTGCTGCACGTCATTGACTGCGCCACGCTCGACCCGGGCCGCGACCCGATCAGCGACCTCGACGTCATCCTGGGTGAGCTCGAGCGGTACCCGGTCCCCGAGGGTCAGGTGCCGTTGCTCGAGCGCCCCCAGCTCATCGCCCTGAACAAGGTCGACGTGCCCGAGGCGCAGGAGCTCGCCGAGTTCGTCACCGCCGAGCTCGAGGGGCGCGGGTACCGCGTGTTCCCGATCTCCACCGCGTCCCGCAAGGGGCTCCGCGAGCTGACGTTCGCACTGGCCGACATCGTCGAGCAGGCCCGCGCCGCCCGTGCGGCCGAGCCGCTGCCGGAGCGCATCGTGCTCCGCCCCCGATCGGTCAACGAGAAGCCCTTCACCGTGCGCGCCGAGGGCGGCGAGGAGCACCGCTTCTACCGTGTCCGGGGCGCCAAGCCGGAGCGCTGGGTGCAGCAGACCGACTTCACCAACGAAGAGGCGATCGGCTACCTGGCCGACCGGCTCGCGAAGCTCGGCGTCGAGGACGGCCTGTTCAAGGCCGGAGCCGTCGCCGGGTCGACCGTCGTCATCGGCGGCGACGGCGGCATGGTGTTCGACTGGGAGCCCACGCTCACGTCGACCGCGGAGCTCATCACGAGCGCCCGTGGCACCGACGCGCGTATCGGTGCGACCTCGCGGCCGACCCGCAACGAGCGGCGCGAGGAGTACTTCGAGCGGATGGACGCCAAGGCTGCCGCCCGTGCCGAGCTCGAGCAGGAGCGCGTCTCGGGGCTGTGGGTGGACGACGACGTGGTGACCAGCGACCAGCTCGGCACCAGCGACCGGGTCGAGACCAGCGACCAGAAGGACTGACCGCGGCATGACCGACACGACCGCCCGCACCGACCTCGGACCCGTCACCCGGCGCGAGGACATCCCGCGTGCGCGGCGGATCGTGGTCAAGGTCGGCTCGTCCTCGGTCAGCGGTGACGCCGCCGGCCAGATCGGCCCCTTGGTCGACGCGCTGGCTGCGGCCTACGGTCGGGGGACCGAGGTCGTGCTCGTGTCGTCCGGCGCGATCGCGACCGGGTTCCCGTTCCTCGGGCTCGAAGGCCGGCCGGACGACCTCGCCACGCAGCAGGCTGCGGCCGCCACCGGGCAGAACGTCCTGATGTTCCGGTACCAGAAGGAACTCGACCGGCACGGTGTCGTCGCGGCACAGATCCTGCTCACCGCGGGCGACCTGCAGAACCCCACGCACCGGGTGAACGCCCAGCGCGCGATCGACCGGTTGCTCGCGCTGCGCGTGCTCCCGATCGTGAACGAGAACGACACCGTCGCCACGCACGAGATCCGCTTCGGCGACAACGACCGGCTCGCGGCCCTGGTGGCCCGGCTGCTCGGGGCCGATGCCCTCGTGCTGCTCTCCGACGTCGAGGCGCTCTACACGGCACCCCCGGAGCAGCCCGGCGCGACCCGCATCGACGAGGTGCCGTTCGGCGACGAGCTGGCCGGGGTCACCTTCGGCTCGATCGGCACCGCCGGCGTCGGCACCGGGGGAGCGGGGACCAAGGTCGCCGCCGCGCGCCTGGCGGCCGAGGCGGGCACCGCGGTGCTCGTGACCGACACGGCGCTGGTCGACCGTGCGCTGGCGGGCGAACACCTCGGCACCTGGTTCCACCCCGCGCCGCGTCCCTGACACGGTTCGCAGCGCGCCGCGCCGGTGGCAGCGAGTGGTCACGACTCCCCGTCGGGAGCCGTCGTGTGGTCGGGAGCCGTCGCCGCGGGCGGCGCGGCGCGACGATCTGCGACCACTCGGCGGGCGGGGGACGACGTGTCGTGACCGGTCAGCGTGACCAGTCGACGGGGTGGACGCGACCGCCTGGAGGCCCGGTGCGGGTCCGGGGACCGGTGACGGGTCTCCAGGCGGTCACGACTCCCCGTTGCGTCGCGGTCGTGTGGTCGGGAACCGTCGCCTCCGGCGGCGCGGCGCGACGATCTGCGACCACTCGGCGGAGGGGGACGACGTGTCGTGACCGGTCGGCGCGGCCGGTCAACGGGGTGGACGCGACCGCCTGGAGGCCCGGTGCGTGTCCCGGGACCGGTGACGGGCCTCCAGGCGGTCAGGACTCCCCGTTGGGACGCGGTCGTGTGGTCGGGAACCGTCGCCGCGGGCGGCGCGGAGCGACGATCTGCGACCACTCGGCAGGCGTGGGACGACGTGTCGTGACCGGTCGGCGCGGCGGGCCGGGCCTGGAGGCACGGCGAGTGTCCGGCGCGCCCGTCATGAACCGGGGGCGGACCTAGAATCGGTCCATGTCGTCGATCGCGCCCGCCCCGACCCTGACCGACAAGCTCGTGGCGGCTCGGGCCGCCGCGTCGGCGCTCGCGACCGCGACGACCGCCGTCAAGGACGCGGCACTCGGTGCGATCGCCTCGGCGGTGCGTGCCGCGACCGACGAGATCGTGGCCGCGAACCACGACGACCTCGTCGCGGGCGAGGACGGCGGCCTGTCGTCCGGGCTGCTCGACCGGCTGCGACTCGACCCCGTCCGGATCGAGGCCCTGGCCGCCGCGGTCGAGCACGTCGTCGGGCTCACCGACCCCGTCGGCGAGCACGTGCGCGGGTCGCAGCTGCCGAACGGCCTCCAGCTCACGCAGGTGCGGGTGCCGTTCGGGGTCGTCGGGGCCATCTACGAGGCACGCCCGAACGTCACCGTCGACATCGCCTCGCTCGCGCTCAAGTCGGGCAACGCCGTCGTGCTCCGTGGCGGGTCGGCGGCACAGCGCACGAACGCGGTGCTCGTCGCCCGGATCCAGGACGCGGTCGAGTCGGTCGGGCTGCCGCGCGATCTGGTGCAGACCATCGACGAGTTCGGCCGTGCCGGCGCCACCGAGCTCATGCGCGCACGCGGCCTGGTCGACGTGCTCATCCCACGGGGGAGCGCCGCGCTCATCCAGACCGTCGTCACCGAGTCGCAGGTGCCCGTCATCGAGACCGGTGCGGGCGTCGTGCACGTGTTCCTCGACGCGTCCGCGCCCGAGCAGCGCGCGGTCGACATCGTCCTGAACAGCAAGGTGCAGCGGCCGAGCGTGTGCAACGCCCTCGAGACCCTCCTGGTGCACGAGGCCGCGGCCGAACGGCTCCTGCCGGTGCTGGCCGACCGGCTGCGGGCGTCCGGCGTCACCCTGCGCGGCGACGACGCCACGCGGGCGATCGTCTCCGGGGTGCTCCGCGCCACCGACGACGACTGGGCGACCGAGTCGATGGACCTCGACCTGTCGATCCGCGTCGTGCCCGATGTCGACGCGGCGATGGCGCACATCGCCCGGTGGTCCACGCACCACACGGAGTCGATCGTCACGAACGACGTCGACACCGCCGAACGGTTCCTGGCGACCGTGGACTCGGCGGTCGTGATGGTGAACGCCTCGACCCGGTTCACCGACGGCGGCGAGTTCGGTTTCGGGGCCGAGGTCGGCATCTCGACGCAGAAGCTGCACGCGCGCGGTCCGATGGGGCTGCCGGAGCTCACGAGCACGAAGTGGATCGTGCGCGGCTCCGGGCAGATCCGCGGCTAGACTGAACGGCGTCTTTCCCCGACCGAACGGAGCACGAACGATGACCCTCCTCGCAGAAGCTGCTGAGCACGCCTCCGGGGCGCCCGCGTTCGTGTTCCCGATGGTCGGCGCGCTCTTCTTCATCTTCCTCGGCTTCGTGACCTGGAGCTTCCGCGACGTGGCCTACCGTCACTCCCAGAAGTTCGAGGCCACCCGCCACCACGAGACGGGTGTCGACGAGTTCGGTCACACCAAGATCTGACCGACCACTCGATGCTCGAGACCACCGGACGGCCACGCATCGGCGTGATGGGTGGCACGTTCGACCCCATCCACCACGGGCACCTGGTCGCGGCGTCCGAGGTGGCGCGGGCGTTCGACCTCGACGAGGTCGTCTTCGTCCCCACCGGACAGCCGTACATGAAGTCCGACGTCACCGACGCCGAGCACCGGTACCTGATGACCGTGATCGCCACCGCGTCGAACCCGATGTTCACCGTCAGCCGCGTGGACATCGACCGCCCGGGCCCGACGTACACGGTCGACACCCTGCGAGACCTGCACGAACAGCGACCGGATGCCCAGCTGGTCTTCATCTCGGGCGCAGACGCCGTTCAGCAGATCGTCGACTGGAAAGACCATGATGGTCTCTGGGACCTGGCGCACTTCGTGGCCGTGACGCGTCCGGGACACGCCTTGAGCATCACCGGATTGCCCGAGCGGGACGTAAGCTTGCTCGAAGTCCCTGCACTGGCCATATCGTCGACGGATTGCCGTGACCGGGTTCGACGGGGGTTCCCCGTCTGGTACTTGGTTCCCGACGGTGTCGTCCAGTACATCTCCAAGCACCATCTGTATCGGAGCGTTGCATGAGTTCGTCCGACGCGCAGCCGCCCCTGTCGCGGCGCCAGGCGCGCGAGCGGGAGCGTGCCGCCGCGGCCGGTTCGCAGCCCGCGACGCCGCCGCCGACCGTCGCCACACCCGCCGCTGAGACCCCCGAGTCCCGTCGTCGCCCCGGGTCGCACGTCGCTCCGGCCCCCGGTGGTGCGGCCCAGTCGTCCACCCCTGCGTCGGCGCAGGCGGCCCCCGGGTCTGCTCCGTCCGTCCCGGTGTCGGCGCCCGCGGCCGGTGTGCCGCCGGTCCCGCCGGCCTCCGCGACCGAGATCGTCCCCGGCAGCGGTGGGCTCACCCGACGGCAGATCCGGCAGCTCCGTGCCGCCGAGCGCCAGGCGGTGCAGCCGGTGCCGCTGCAGGACCCCACGCCCCAGTCGTCCGACCGCACCGTCGAGGACGTCCTCGGGTCGGTGGACACGATCGACCCCACGGCCGCGCCGCCGAGCGCTCCGGACGCCGAGGCCACGCACGACCAGCAACCCGCTGCCCCGACGGTCCTCGACCAGGCCGCGGTCGCCCAGGCCACCGAGGCCGACGGCTCCCCGGACGCGCTCGAGCCCCTCGACGAGGCCGCCGCGCACGCCGAGGAGCCCCGCCGCCACCGGTCGACGTGGTCGCCTCCCGCCGACCTCGCCGAGACCGACGACTCCGGATCCGACGCCACCGACGCCGACGACTCCGGATCCGACGCCGCCGAGGCCGATGCCCCGGCGGTCGACGCGACCGACGATGCCCCGGCCGACGACACGACCGAGGACGCTCCGGCCGGGTCGGCCGACAGCACGCACGTTCCCGGGGCGCAGCCCGCCGTCACGCCGGTGCCGATCCCGACGAACACCGCCGCAGCGACTCCCGCGGTGTTCCCGCTCTCGCTCGACGCCGAGGACGACGACACCAACGAGGTGCCGCTGCCCGACCCCGCGACCGAGGCCCCGAAGGTCCCCGCGGCGTTCCAGCGTCCGACCGAGCCGAAGCCGGTGACCACGGCCTTCGCGCCGCCCGCCGGCCACTGGTCGCAGCAGGCGCACGACTCGAACGACTCCGAGGTACACGACGCCGAGACGGGCACCCGCCGTGTCGCGGTGACGAACACGAACGCGATCATCCTGCCGAACTCGGCCCTGGCCGACCCCACCGGTGCGCTCAACGCGACGGGCGAGGTGATCCTGACCGGGTCGATCGACCTGCCGGCGTCGCTGTCGTCGACGGGCTCGCACCGGCCGATCGACGGCGCCGAGGTCGACCGCCTGCTCGAGCAGCAGGACGAGCAGCCCGAGACCGACGCCAGCCCGGTCCGGGCCAGTCGCGCGGTGTCCAGTCACACCTCGACCCGTCAGGTCGTGCTCGCCGCCGCCAAGCCGAAGGAGTCGCGCACGCCGCTGATCCTCGGTGTGACGGTCGGCGCGGTCGGGCTGGCTGCGGCCGGCGTCATCATCACCGCGCTGCTCACCACCCACGCGTTCGGCGGCTGACCGCTGCCGTCCTCGACGTCCGTTCTCCACCACCCCGCCGACCCTGGCCTGGCCGCTGTCGGCGGGGTGGCTTATGATCGTGACCCATCAAGCGAACCGGCTGTCCGTCGGTTCGACGACCGGAAGGAATCCGTGACCGCATCCACTCGCGCACTGGAACTCGTGCAGGCCGCAGCACTCGCGGCCGACGCCAAGCAGGCCGAGGACCTCGTCGCTCTCGACGTGACCGGGCCGTTGCAGCTCACGGACGTGTTCCTGCTCGCAACCGGTCGGAACGAGCGCAACGTGCAGTCCATCGCCGATGCCGTCGAGGAACGCCTCCTCGAGCTCGGTGCCAAGACGCTCCGCCGCGAAGGCCGTGCCGAGGGCCGATGGGTCCTCATCGACTTCGGCGAGATCATCGTGCACGTCTTCCACGACGAAGACCGCCAGTACTACTCGCTCGAGCGTCTCTGGGCCGACTGCCCGACGATCCCGCTCGAGCTCCCGGTGGACCACACCGCCTGATCAGCGACGCGCCCGGGTGACGGCTTCGATTTCGTTGCCCGGCGTTCGCATGGTGTACGCTTCTATGGTGCCTCCGGGGAACCGGTTGGTGCAAAAGCAACACGATCTGGGTCTGTGGCGCAGCTGGTAGCGCACCTGCATGGCATGCAGGGGGTCAGGGGTTCGAGTCCCCTCAGATCCACCCTCAACCCCGCCGTTCCTCGGAACGGCGGGGTTTTTCGTGCACCCGGCGGGCCTCGGCGGCCCGATACGCTGAGCGCATGAGCAACGACGAGCCGCTGTCCGGGTCCCCGCTGACGATCGCCTCCGCCGGGTACACGGCCGACATCGCCACCGTCGGAGCGACACTGCGGACCCTGCAGCACGAGGGCCGAGACCTGGTCGTCCCGTTCGACGCCGACGAGGTCCGCCCGGTCTTCCGCGGTGCCGTCCTGGCCCCGTGGCCGAACCGGGTCGTCGACGGCGAGTACTCGTTCGGCGGCGTCGACCACGAGCTGGCCCTCACCGAGCCGGCACGGCACCACGCCCTGCACGGACTCGTCGCGTGGACGGACTTCCGTGTGCAGGAGAAGACGGACGACCGCGTGGTGCTCGACACGACCGTCCAGGCGCAGCAGGGCTACCCGTACCGCGTCGAGCTCACCGTGGAGTACCGGCTCGACGCCGAGGGGCTGCACACGACGATCACCGGCACGAACACCGGGGCCGAGGACGCGCCGTGGGGGACCGGTCCGCACCCGTACCTCGTCGCGGGTGCCGGCACCGTCGACGACTGGACCTTGACGCTCCCTGCCGCCCAGGTGCTCGAGGTGACGCCGGACCGACTCGTCCCGACCGACCTGGTCCCCGTGCACGACGAGTTCGACCTGCGGAAGCCCACGCTGATCGGCGACCGGTTCATCGACCACGCCTTCACCGGCTTCGACCGCGACGCCGCCGGTCTCGCCACCATCGCGGTCACGGCGGCGGACGGGCGCGGGGTCCGTGCGGCCTTCGGGTCGGAGTGCGGCTGGGCCCAGGTGCACACCGCCGACCACGTCGTCCCCGAGTACCACCGCGCCGGTCTCGCCGTCGAGCCGATGACGTGCGCCCCCGACGCCTTCAACGACGGCGAGGACCGCGGCCTCGTGGTGCTCGCGCCCGGTGCCTCGCACGCCGCCGCATGGACGATCGCCGCGATCTGAGCACCCCCGACCCCGGCGTCCGCGTCGAGGTCCGCCGACTCGACCCGGTCCCCGACCTCGCGGCGCTGGCGGCGCAGGTCGCCGGGGACCTGGTGTGGCTCGACTCCGGCTTGCCCGACGGTGCTCCCGCCACGGCTCGGCCCCGGGCGCGCTGGTCCGTGCTGGCGTGGACGGACGGGCCGTTCGCCGCCCGGTTCCGGCACCAGGATCGTCGTGCGCACCTGACCGTCGCCGCGCCCGCCGAGGAGTGGTTCGGGTCTGCCCGATCCGAGGAGCGTCCGGCCTTCGCGGTGCTGGCGGACCTGCTCCGACGCACGCCCCGCCTGCCTGAGCCGGTCGTCGGGTGCGGGTTCGCGCTGGGCTGGGTCGGGTTCCTCGGCTACGAGCTCGGCCGCGAGTCCGGCGGCCCGGACCGCACCGCCGACGGGCATGCCGACGCCGACCTGCGGTTCGTCGACCGAGCCGTCGTCGTCGACCACACCGGTGGCGCCTGGGCGCTCGCGCTCGTCGCCGAGGCGGAACCGGCGGCCAGTGCGCGCAACCGCGCGTGGCTCGAGGAGCTGAGCACCCCCACGACGTCGGCCGGCGTCGTGGACGCGGCCACGGGCCTCCCGGCCGGGGTGTCCGCGGCGACCGGACGCGTGACGCGTGCCGCCTACGAGCGGGCGGTCGACGTGTGCCGCGCGGAGATCCGCGAGGGGAACGCGTTCCAGGTCTGCCTCACCACCGCCTTCGCGGTCGGACAGGAGGCCCGTGGCGGCCCCGGTACGGACCCGCACCTGGGCGAGTACCTGCGGATGCGGGCGTCCGACCCGGTCCCGTTCGGCGCGTTCCTGCGGCTCGGCCCGCTGCGCGTGGCGAGCCGGTCACCGGAGCGGTTCCTGCGGGTCGACGCGGTCGGAGCGGTGCTCGCGGAACCGATCAAGGGCACGCGGCGGCGGCTCGCCGACGCGGTGGCGGACGCGGCCGCGCGGGACGACCTGGCGGCGAGCCCGAAGGACCGCGCCGAGAACGTGATGATCGTCGACCTGCTGCGGAACGACCTGCTTCGGACCGCGGTGCCCGGCTCGGTGCACGTCGAGCGGCTGTGCGCCGTCGAGACGTACGCCAGCGTGCACCAGCTGGTCTCGACGATCGGGGCGGTGCTGCCGTCGGGGACGTCGCGGGCCGACGTGGTGCACGCGGCGTTCCCGCCGGGGTCGATGACCGGGGCGCCGAAGAGCAGTGCCACGGCGATCGCGGACCGGCTCGAGGGGGCGCCGCGCGGGGTGTACTCGGGTGCGATCGGGTACTTCTCGGCCAGCGGGGCGGTCGACCTGTCGGTGGCGATCCGTAGCCTCGTGACCGTGCTCGACGAGTCGGGGGCGGTGCGCTCCCGGACCCTCGGAGCCGGGGGAGCGGTGACCTGGTCGTCGGTGCCCGCGGACGAGGCGGACGAGGTCGAGACCAAGACGCGGTCGGTGCTCGGCGGGGTCGGGGCGGTGGCCAGCTGGTGAGCTGATGCCCTGACCCGAACACGTGTTCGACCAGGACTGTCCACAGATGTCGGACGCGATTGACATCATCGAACACATGTTCGAATATGAGGGCATGCAGACGGCGGCGGCACTCCGGTCGCCCACCCCGGACCGGGGCGGGCGGAGCGGTGCTGCACGCGGCGGCAGCGGCGCGGGCGGTGGCAGTGCGCGCCGTGGGACGGACCACCTGAGCGATGCCCGGGCCGCGCTCGACCGCATCACGTCCCTGCGGTCCCGGGTGGCCGACATGGAGTCCACCCGGGTCGACACCGCCGGGCTCCCCACGGCCCCGGCGCTCGAACCCCTGCTGCCCGGCGGCGCGATCCGGGTCGGTGGCACCTACGCCGTCCCCGAGTCGGTGCTGCTCGCGATCACCATGCTGCAGGCGGCCTCGGCGGCCGGGGCGTGGTGTGCGGTCGTCGGGGTGCCGTCCTTCGGGATCGAAGCCGCCGCCGCCGCGGGGATCGACCTCGAACGGCTCGTGCTCGTCCCCGATCCCGGTGACCAGTGGCTCGCCGTGACGGCGGCGATGGCCGACGTCGCCCAGATCGTCCTCACCCGACCGCTCGGCCGGGTCGTGCCGGGCGACGTGGCACGCCTGTCGGCTCGGCTGCGACAGCGCGGTGGCGCACTCGTCGCGCTCGGCTCCTGGCCCGGGGCGGACGTCACGCTGCGGGTCACGTCCTCGACGTGGAGCGGCATCGGACAGGGCCACGGCCACCTGACGGAGCGCCGGGCCACCGTGACCGCGACCGGGCGTGCCGGCGCGGTGCGTCCGGCGACCGCCGAGCTGCTCCTGCCCGCGGCCGACGGTGCGGTCCGGGCCGCCACACCGGTGCCGACGGTGGGCTCCGGGGGCACCCGCGTGCTGCGGTCCGTGGCGGTGGCGTCGTGATCGCCCCCGGGCGCGTCCGGACCGACGCGATCACGCGGGGGGCAGCACTGCCCGAACCGCCCCCGACCCGGACGATCGTGCTCTGGTGCCCGGACTGGCCGGTCATTGCTGCGGCTCGGGCCGGTGGCACCCCGCCGGAGCAGCCACTCGCCCTGACCGCGAAGGGGCTCGTGTTCGCGAGTTCCGCGTCCGCGCGTGAGCAGGGTGTCGTGCGGGGGCTCCGCGTGCGTGAGGCGCAGGCGCGGTGCCCCGAGCTCCTCGTGCAGCCCTACGACGACGCCCTCGACCACCGCGCGTTCGAGCCCGTCATCCGTGCGGTCGAGGCAGCGGTCCCCGGAGTCGAGGTACTGCGGCCGGGCACCCTCGCGCTCCGCGCCCGTGGGCCGGCCCGGTACTACGGCGGTGAGCGCGCGGCGGCGGCGACCCTGGCCGGCATCGCAGCCGACCACGGCGCCCCCGCGGTGCGGGCCGGGGTGGCCGACACCCCGTTCGCGGCGGACCAGGCCGCCCGGGCCCGTCCCGTGCGTCCCGGTGAACGGGTGCGGCTCGTGCCCGTCGGGGGATCGGCGGACTTCCTCGCGCACCTGCCGCTCGGCGTGCTCGGCGACCCCGACCTCACGACGGTGCTCGACCGGCTCGGCATCACCACGCTCGGCGACTTCGCGGCACTCGGCGACGAGCAGGTGCGGGACCGCTTCGGCGTGGCCGGGGCGTTCCTGCACCGGTTGGCCGGGGGCCGCGACCCCCGCGAGATCGCGGCGCGGGAGATCCCGCCGGAACTCCGGGTCGAGGCGTCGTTCGAACCCCCGCTGGACCGTGCCGACCAGATCGCGTTCGCGTTCCGGCGCTCCGCCGACGACTTCGCCGAGCGACTCCGGGCCGCGGGGCTCGTGGCGACGACCATCCGTGTGGGGATCGTCGACGAGCGCGACATCCTGCTCGAACGGACCTGGGCGCACCCGCGCTGGTTCGACGCCGCCGACGTGGTCGACCGGGTGCGGTGGCAGCTCGCCGGCGGGGTGGACCCCAGCGGGCTCGAGGCGCCGGTCACCTCGGTCGTGCTCGAGCCGGTCGCCGTCGACGACATGGCGAACCACGAGCGCGGGCTGTGGGGCTCCGGGCCGGACGAGCGCGTGCACCACGGCCTCGCCCGGATCCAGGGCATGGTCGGCCACGACGGCGTGGTGAGTCCGCGCATCGGTGGTGGCCGCACCCTGTCCGAGCGCGTGGTGCTCGTGCCGTGGGGCGACGCGCCAGCCGGTGGTGAGCGTGCCCTGGCGACCGTGCGCGACCGTCCATGGCCCGGCAAGCTGCCCGGCCCGCCCCCCGCCACCGTGCTCGAGCGGCCCCGACCGGTCGACGTCGTCGCCGTCGGTGGTGCGAGCGTCGACGTCGACGAGCGCGGCGTGCTGTCCGGCGTACCCGAACGGTTCCGTGCCGAGGGCGACCGGGGCGGCGGCTTCTCGGCCGTGACGGCCTGGGCGGGTCCGTGGCCGCTCGTCGTGCGGTGGTGGGAGTCCGGCGGCCGACGCCTGCACCGGCTGCAGCTCGTCGACGCCGAGGGGCGTGCCTGGTACCTGGTGCTGGCGGACCACCGCTGGTGGGCCGAGGCGATCGCGACGTGACCCCGACCACCACCACCAACAGGAGCGTGACCTGATGGGCTACAGCAACCCACCCATCCCGTGGTCGCAGTTCGAGCGCGCGCTGTCCGACAAGCGGAGCCCGGGCACGGCGCACGACGGCGACGGCGGCGACAGCCCGGCGTGGTCGCGGAAGCGCGAGCCGTACGTCCCGTCACCGCTCGACACCGACGGCGGACCCGTGGTGCCGTACGCCGAACTGCACGCGCACTCGGCCTTCAGCTTCCTCGACGGCGCCAGCCAGCCCGAGCACCTGTTCGAAGAAGCCGCCCGGCTCCGACTGCACGCCCTCGCGCTCACCGACCACGACGGCTTCTACGGGGCCGCCCGGATGGCCGAGGTCGCCGAGTCGTACCCGCAGGTCGGCACCGTCTTCGGCACCGAGCTGTCCCTGGGGTTGACCGAACCGCAGAACGGTGTGCCCGACCCCGAGGGCTCGCACCTGCTCCTGCTCGCCGACGGCCAGGACGGCTACCACCGGCTCGCCGGCGCGGTGACGAGCGCACACCTGGCCGCCGGGTCCGAGAAGGGCAGCCCGCAGTACGACCTCGACGACCTCGCCGCGCGGGCGGACGGGCACTGGCGCGTCCTCACGGGGTGCCGGAAGGGCTCCGTGCGGCAGGCCCTCGAGCAGGGTGGGGAGTCCGCCGCCGAGACCGCGCTCCGGGTGCTGCTCGACCGGTTCGGCAGCCGCAACGTCGTCGTGGAGCTGCTCGACCACGGCGACCCGCTCGACAGCGCCCGCAACGACGCCCTGGCCGCCCTCGCCGCGAAGCACGCGCTGCCCCTGGTCGCCACCGGCAACGTGCACTACGCCACCCCCGACCGGTTCCCGGTGGCGACCGCACTCGCGGCGGTGCGCGCCCGCCGCAGCCTCGACGAGATCGACGGCTGGCTGCCGGCCGCCGACACCGCCCACCTGCGCTCCGGCGCCGAGATGGCCAGACGGTTCGGGCGCTACCCCGGCGCGATCGAGCGGACCGTGGAGCTCGCCGATGAGCTCGGGTTCCGGCTGAAGACCGTGCAGCCCGGGCTGCCCGACCTTGACGTCCCGGACGGACACACCGCGATGTCGTGGCTCCGCGAGCTCACGTGGACGGGTGCCCGGCGGTTCTACCCCGGCAGCGCCGACGGCGTCGACCCCCGCAAGCGGGAACGCATCGAGCGTGAGCTGTCCGTGATCGAGGAGAAGAACTTCCCGGGGTACTTCCTGATCGTGCGCGACATGGTGCAGTACGCCCGCGGTCGGGGCATCCTCTGCCAGGGGCGGGGCTCGGCGGCGAACTCGGCGGTCTGCTACCTGCTCGAGATCACCGCGGTGGACTCGATCCGGTACGGGCTGCCGTTCGAGCGGTTCCTGTCGGCGATGCGCGACGAGGAACCCGACATCGACGTCGACTTCGACTCGGACCGCCGCGAAGAGGTGATCCAGTACGTGTACGCCAAGTACGGCCGGCACAACGCCGCCCAGGTCGCGAACGTCATCACCTACCGGCCCAAGGGCGCGGTGCGTGACATGGCGAAGGCGCTCGGCCACAGCCCCGGGCAGCAGGACGCCTGGTCGAAGCAGGTCGAGCGGTGGGGTTCGGTGACCGAGAGCCAGGACCACGACATCCCACCGGCGGTCGTCGGGCTCGCGAGCGACGTCCTCGGGTTCCCGCGGCACCTCGGCATCCACTCCGGCGGCATGGTGCTGACCGACCGCCCGGTGGGCGAGGTCGTGCCGATCGAGCACGCCCGGATGGACGGCCGCACCGTGCTGCAGTGGGACAAGGACGACTGCGCCTACATGGGGCTCGTGAAGTTCGACATGCTCGGGCTCGGCATGCTCGCGGCCCTGCAGTACTCGTTCGACCTGGCGGCAGAGCACTGCGGGGAGCGCTGGGAGATGCACTCCATCCCGAAGGAAGAACAGGGGGTCTACGACCAGCTCTGCCGCGCGGACACGATCGGGGTGTTCCAGGTGGAGTCCCGCGCGCAGATGGGCACCCTGCCCCGACTGCTCCCGCGGCGGTTCTACGACCTGGTGATCGAGGTCGCACTCGTCCGACCCGGGCCCATCCAGGGCGGCGCAGTGCACCCGTACATCCGCCGGCGCACGGGCGAGGAACCGATCACCTACATGCACCCGGCGCTCGAACCCGTGCTCGAACGCACCCTCGGTGTCCCACTGTTCCAGGAGCAGCTGATGCAGATGGCGATCGCGGTCGGCAACTGCTCCGGTGACGACGCCGACCTGCTGCGACGGGCGATGGGGTCGAAGCGCGGGCACGAGAAGATCGACCGGTTGCGGGACAAGCTCTACACGGGGATGGCGGACAACGGCATCCACGGTGCGGACGCCGACGCGATCTACGCGAAGATCCAGGCCTTCGCGAACTTCGGCTTCGCGGAGAGCCACTCGATCAGCTTCGCCCTCATCGTCTACGCGAGCGCGTGGATGCGGCTGCACTACCCGGGGGCGTTCCTGGCGGCGCTGCTCCGGGCGCAGCCGATGGGGTTCTACTCACCGCAGACCCTGGTGGCCGACGCCCGACGGCACGGCGTCGGCGTGCTGCGACCGGACATCCTGCGGTCCGGGGTCGACGCCACGCTCGAACCGCTGCCGGACGGGGACGCCCCGGTCGGTGACGACGCGTGCCTCGCCACCGAGCAGCCCCCGGTGCTGCCCTTCGACAAGGCGCTCCCCGACGACACCGCGAGCCACCGTCGCGACGGTGCCTTCGCCGTGCGGCTCGGGCTCGCCGAGGTCGCGTCGCTCAGCCGGAAGAGCGCCGAGAAGATCGTCGCGGAGCGGGACGCCAACGGTCCCTTCCGCGACATGTCGGACCTGGCTCGGCGGGTCGGCTTGACCACGCCGCAGCTCGAGGCACTCGCCGCCGCCGACGCCTTCGCCCCGTTCGACATCGACCGCCGCGGTGCGATGTGGTCGGCCGCGCAGGCCGCCGCCGAGCGTCCGGACCAGTTGCCGGACACGCAGGTGTTCGTGCAGCCGCCGCTGTTCGGTCAGATGACGAGCGGTGACGTGCTGATCGCCGACATGTGGTCGACGGGCATGACGACCGACGACCACCCCGTCCGGCACGTGCGCGACCGGCTCGCCGCCCGCCGGGTGCTCAGCGTGCAGGACACCGCGACCGCCGAGACCGGACGACGGGTCGAGGTCGGCGGGATCGTGACCCACCGGCAGCGACCGGCGACGGCCTCCGGCATCACGTTCCTGAACGTCGAGGACGAGACGGGGCTCGTGAACGTCATCTGCAGCGTCGGGGTCTGGGGGCGCTTCCGCCGGGTCGCACGGGAGTCCCCGGCGGTGATCGTCCGGGGCATCCTCGAGCGGTCGCCCGACGGGGTGGTCAACCTGGTGGCGGACCGCATCGAGCACCTCTCGCTGTCCGTGCGCACCCGCTCGCGGGACTTCCAGTGAGCGGGCGTGCTCGAGCGAGCCGTCGTGCTCAGCGCACCTCGGGCAGGCTGATCGTGACCTCGAGCCCACCGGCGGGCACGTTGCGGAGCGACGCCGTGCCTCCCGCCCGTTCCGCCACCGCGCGCACGATCGCGAGTCCCAGCCCCGAGCCGCCCGGCAGGGCGCCGGCACCGGTCGACGGGTCAGGGTTCGGACGAGACGTCCGGGCCTCGTCCGGACGCGTGAAGCGGTCGAACGCCACCGGGATGAAGGACTCGGGCACGCCGGGACCGTCGTCGGTGATCTGCAGCACGCCCTGGCCGCCGGTGCTCCGCCAGGACACGAAGATGCCACCACCGCGGGGGAGTGCGGCCACGGCGTTGCCTGCGATGTTCGTGACGAGCTGGGCCATCCCGCCCGTGTCGATCCGGTAGCGCGGTTCCACGGTGCCGCCGCCGATGCCCGGGCCGGAACCGCCGACGGCGACGGGCGGCTCGAGGTCGAAGTCGACGGTGACGTCCTTCGCCGACGCGATGAGCCGGACGCGGTCGACCGCGGCCATCACCTCGTCACCCAGGTCCGACCACGCGGTCTCGGGGCGCCGGTCGCCGTCCTGTTCACGGCGCTCCGACTCCTCGATCCGCGACAGCGCGAGCAGGTCGTTCGCCAGCCGCGACAACCGCGCGACGCTGTGCTTGGCGCGTTCGATGTGGGCGGCGAGGGCGGCGGCGTCGTTCCCGTCGAGCGAGGCGAGGTCGAGCTGGGTCGTCAGGATCGCCAGGGGCGTCCGGAGCTCGTGGCTGGCATCCGACACCATCTGGCGTTCGCGCTCGGTTGCCTGACGGGTCCGGGCGAGGAAGGCGTTGAGCGTGGTCGCCAGGGACGCCAGCTCGTCCTGGGCGGGGCCCACCGGCAGTTCGGCACGCTCCGGGGCGACGGAGAGCCGTTCGGCCTCACGTCGCATCCGGTTCACCGGGCGCAGTGCGGTGGTCGCGAGCACCCAGGACGCCACGCCGAAGGCCACCAGGATGGCCAGGCCGGTCAACGACAGCGTCGTCGTGAGGTCGTCGACGACGATGGCTTCGGCCTGGGAGTTGCGGGCGGCGACGACGGTCCAACGGCCGGCCTCGTTGACGGGGTGCTCCACCACGACGCGGTACTCCGATCCGGAGACACGGATGATCGAGGTGCCGGCGGCGGTGGACCGCAGGCTGCCGAGCGCCTGCTCGACACGATCGGGCATCGTCGACAGCACGATCTCGCCGGACGGGGACACGACGGCGACGAGCTGCGCGTTGCCCGGCGGTGACAGGTCGGGGTCGCTGTCGACCTCGAGCGTGGCGACGTACGGGTCTGCGTCGGCGTCCAGCAGTGTGCGCGTCGCACTCGCGACGACGCTCACCACCTGGAACCGCATGACCAGGACGAGCAGCAGGATGACGATCGCGGCGATCGCTGTCGACCCGATCGTGATCCGGGCGCGCAGCGACAGCAGACGCAGCGGCCGGAACGGTCCGCCGCGTCGGCGGTCCGATCGTGGGGCGTCGTCGGCCCCGTTCACGCTCCGAGCAGATCCAGGCGGTACCCGCGACCGCGGACCGTGGCGATGGCGACCGTGGCCTCGTGCGCGGTGAGCTTCTTGCGCAGGTACGAGATGTACTGCTCGACCACGTTCGGGTCGACGTGCTGCGAACCGTCCCAGACCTCTTCGAGGATCTTCGGGCGGTCGACGACACTGCCGGCGGACCGGGCGAGCAGTCGGAGCAGGGCGAACTCGGTGGGGCTCACGGCGACGCGCTGCCCCTTGATCGAGATGCGGCGGGCCTCGGAGTCGATCGAGACGTCCCCGACCTCGATCGTGCGGGGAGCCCCGGCGGACTCGCGACGGCCGAGCGCTCGCAGCCGGGCCGTGAGCTCGGCGAAGGCGAAGGGCTTGGTGAGGTAGTCGTCCGCGCCGGCGTCGAGCCCGAACACGCGGTCGTCCACCGCGTCGCGCGCGGTCACGAGCAGGATGCGCACCGGGTCCTCGCGCTCACGGATCCGACGGGCGAGCTCGAAGCCGGACATGCCGGGCATCATCACGTCCACGACCGCCAGGTCGAACGCCTGCTCGCCGAGGGCGATGAGCGCCTCGACTCCGTTCTCGACCGCCGTCACGCGGTACCCCTCGGCCGCGAGTCCGCGCTCCATCAGGGCACGCATCTCGTCGTCGTCCTCGACCACCAACAGCCGCATAGTGGACCTCCTCGGACCCATCGTGGCATCGAACCAGCGCGGAGGGCCGTTCTCCGGCGCCGACTCGCTGAATCTCGTCACAGGACGAAGCAGAACGGTCTGTCCCACGTTCTAGGGACGTGAGCGTCGCTTGCTTCGTTGCTAGGCTCCGGCAGCGGACAGCGCGACCCGATGCGCCGCCCGCACTGGGGGATCATGAACGACTCGATCGACCACCCGGCCATCGTGCGCCTGCGCGCCGAACTGGACGCCGCGTGGAAGGGCATCGGCGCACTCGCGCAGCTGGAGGACGCGCCACGCGACCGGGTGGTCGCGGAGCTGCGGACGGCGGTCCCGGACGTGGCGAGCCGCGCTGCACGCGAGGTCGGCCCCGAAGCCGTCGTCGCCGAGATCAGCCGGTACGCCGATGTCGGCGTCCCGGGCTCGACCGACGTGGTGCCGACCGCGGTGATCTGGTCCGACGTCGTGCGGACGGCATCCGAAGCGGCCTGCGCCGCACGCTGACGTCGGCTGCCTAGTCGTCCTCGCCGAGCAGCTCCCCGCGCACCCGCCGGATGTCCTCGAGCAGTGCGCCGATGAGGACCCAGTGCCGGGAGTTCGGCCGGACCACCTCGAGCGGCGCGGTGAGCGCCGGCTCCGAGGCCTCCGCCCACGGCTCGTCGGCCGGTCCGGAGGCGGCGGCGGCCGCCCCGCCCACCCCTGGCACCGGGTCGAGCCGGGTCGACTCGACCCGTGCACTGAGTGCCCGCACGTCCGCGCCGATCCGCGCCACCTCGGTCGCGATGCCGTGCACCACCGGGTCGTCCCGCAGGTCCGGTGCGGTGTTGTCGCGGATCGCCCGAGTCATCCCGGTGACCCGGGTCACCAGGACGCGGAGGTGGTCGGTGATCGCCACGTCGCGGTCGAGGATCGTCCGGTGCCGGCCGCCGCGCGGGTTCATCGTGAGGGACTCACGCGCCGACCCCAGGGACGCCTCGGCCCTGGCGTGTTGCTGTCGGAGTGCCCGGGCCGCGACGAGGGCCTCGTCCCAGCGGTGGCGGTCCCACCCCTCGGTCAGGCCGATCGCGATCCGCTCGAACGCCACCGCGGTGTCGCGGGCGAGCCGGGCGACGGCGAGGTGCGCCGGCTCGAGCAGCACGGGCGGCACGATGAGCGCGTTCACGACCAGGGCGACGATCGCGCCGATCACGGTCTCGAGGATGCGGTCGGCGGAGTAGTTCGGCGTGACCACCCCGGCGGTGAGCACGAGCATCCCACTGATCCCCACCTGCGTGGCCGAGGTCGGGGTGAGCCGGAGCGCCCAGGCGATGAGGATCGCGAGCACGATGACGAGCAGCACGACGAACACGCCGTCGCCGAGCAGCAGGTGGAACCCGGTGGCCAGCACGACGCCGATCACGACGCCCGCGCTCCGCTCGAGCCCCTTCACGAACGACTGGTTGATGCTCGGCTGCACCACGAGCAGGGCGGCGATCGCCGCGAAGGTGGGGAACGGCCCCTGGATGACCAGGCGGCAGAGGAGCACGGCGGCGACCACCGCGACGGCGGTCTTCACGACCTGCAGGAACGGCGTGCGACTGGAGCTGCGGAGGCGCGCGACCGGGTTCACACGGACCACGGTAGCCACCGGCCGCGCGCCGAGCCGTGCACGAACGCGACGAAACCCGCGCGACACGGTTGACTGATGCCGTGTGGCCCAACCATGAGCGCGTCATCCCGCAGGCCTTCGCCGGCTCCGGGACCTCAGTCGTGGCCGCGCGGGCGCACTCCGTCGAGCCCTCGGGCAACGGCTACCTGTACGGCTACGAGGTCGACACGGTGGACCGCAACGGCCAGCGCGCCACGGTCCTGACCTACGTCGACACCGGCGGCACCCACGACCAGAACAGCGCGATCGTCACCGATCCGGCGACGGGCGACCCGGTGTCGGTGTGGGCGTACCCGAACGACCCCGGCCTGCCGGTGCTGCCGCAGGTCACCTTCCGCGACGCCGTCGCCGAGCTGCTGACCACGCTCGGCATGCCCGTCACCGACCCGGTGCTCACCGTGGCGGCGTACCGGCCCGGCAAGCGCGCGGTCGTGCGCGTCGACGCCCCCGAGCGCACCCTGTTCTTGAAGATCGTCCGTCCGCACCGGGTCGCGCCGATCGTGCAGTCGCACGAGCAGTTCGTCGCGGCCGGTCTGCCCGTGCCGCGTGTGCTGTCCAGCCGTGGCGACGGCCTGCTCGTGCTCGAGCGCATCCGCGGCGTGCCCGCCGGCAGCCGCATCCTCGACATCGCCGACGACCCCCGCTTCGTGGCGTCGCTCGCCGCGCTGAGCGGCCGGGTCGCCACCGTCCCGATGACCCAGCAGGCGCGCGCCGACGCGATGGACCACGCCGACTGGCACCGACGCACGCTCATCGCCGCCCTGCCGCGCGACGCCGAGGAGATCGACCGCCTGTACGACGCCATCGGCCGCCGCTCCATCGGCTGGTCGAGCTCGACCAAGCAGGTCGTGCACGGCGACCTGCACCTCGAGCAGGTGTTCGTCGACGAGGACGAGCCATGGCGCATCTCCGGCCTGCTCGACATCGACACCGCGGGCTGGGGCTTCCCGGTCCGTGACGTCGGCGCCGTCGTCGCCCACCTCGTGGTCACCGGGCTCTGGCACCGCTCCCGCGGGGACGCCGAGCGCGGCGCCGCCGCCGAGCGTCTCGCCGACGCGATCGCCCGCGACTGGGTCGCGCGGAACCCTCGCGAGGCCGACCGCATCGGACCGGCCATCGGCGCCCAGCTGCTCGCCCACGCCGGCGGTCAGGCGACCACCGGCTCCGCCAACGGGATCCAGACCGCCCAGCAGCTCCTCGCCGCGACGCAGGCCGCCTTGGCGGACGCGTCCCCGAGCCTCCCGACCGGTGGTTCGACCCGCCCGCGGTCCGCACCGCAGGTCTGAGACGCGACCGAAGGACGGACTGGAGGCGCGGGTCGGGCCCGCAACGGGCCTCCCGTCCGCCGTCGCGACGCGCGCGGGCAACGCGCCGGTCGCCTCTGTCGGCGGTCCCGGAGTAAACTGACCGCGCACGCACCGCGTTCCCGCGTGCCGCGTCGATTCCGGACGCAGCCGTCGATCACTTGATCGACGCGGGGACCGGGCCGTGGCCGCCCCGAGGGGGCACCACGTGCGTGTGACGACGCCGGATCCGGCGCGGACCGTCCGAACCTGCTCCCGGCAGGCGCTCGTGTGGAACGGCTCGCGGGAGTCCACCGGACGTCCCGATGCGGGGACCGGCGATGCGGTGGGCCACGGTGGCCCGCAGCTGAACCGGAGCCGCGCCAGGCCCCGGTGCAGGACTTCCCGCCCCACGGGCGGATCGCCCCGACGTGTGGGCGGAACAGGAGGAGCGTTGGCTCGATCAGGCACCCGGCGTGCTGCCGGCGGGACGCGGACCGCGTCACGTCGCACCAGGCCGCTGGACAACGACGGCGTCATCCCCGTCCTCGCCCGCGCTGTGCGCGAGGTCGAGGCCGCGGCACAGCGCGGACCGCTCAAGGCATCGAACCGGACGAAGTTCCAGGCGGTCGCCCTGCTCATGCGCGAAGAGCGCGCGCGGGTGAAGGCCGACGCGGAGCTCACGGACGCGCAGCGCGCCGAGCAGCTCAAGCGGCTCGACGGCGTGGCCACGATCCTGGCGAAGACGGCGGCGCGGGACACCAGCGTCATCCAGCTCCTCGCCGAAGAGGTGCAGGTCTCCGAGGCGACGCGTGCGGTCAAGCGGGACATGATGATCGCCGGCGGCATGGAACTGCAGCCGGAGGACCTCGTCATCGCGTCCGAGCCCGCCGCGGTCGTCGAGACCCCGGTGCGGGCCGTCGTGCCGCAGGCGGTCGTGCAGCGCCAGCTGGCGAACCCCTTCATGCCGCCGGACTTCGCCCTCGCCGACCAGCCCGTCGCGCACCCGCGTCGCCTGGCGAACTGGGAACTGTTCGGGCCGCTGTTCAAGTCGTTCGAGTACGGCGCGGGCGGGGGAGCGGCGTCGATGCAGCTGCCGGAGCCCACGACGCTGCACTCGCGCTCGGGCACCACGCTCATGAAGCACCAGGCGGAACTCGTCGCCGCCGCGGCGCAGGGCCACCGCACGTTCCTGCTCGCCGACGAGCCCGGCCTCGGCAAGACCGCGCAGTCGCTGCTCGCCGCCGACGCCGCGAACGCGTTCCCGCTGCTCGTCGTCGTGCCGAACGTCGTCAAGACGAACTGGGCGCGTGAAGCCGAGCGCTGGGTGCCGAACCACCGCGCCACCGTGATCCACGGGGACGGCAACGACCTCGACGGGTTCGCCGACATCGTCATCGTGAACTACGAGATCCTCGACCGGCACGCCGGGTGGCTCGGCAACTTCGGGTTCAAGGGGATGGTCGTCGACGAGGCGCACTTCATCAAGAACAAGGACTCCCAGCGCGCCCGGTTCGTGCTGCAGATCGCCGAGCGCATCCGGCAGCGCACCGCCGCGCCGCTGCTCATGGCGCTGACCGGTACTCCGCTGATCAACTCGGTCGAGGACTTCCGCACCATCTGGGAGTACCTCGGCTGGATCGACGACAAGAAGCCGCGCGCGAAGCTCATGAACGAGCTCGAGGAGATCGGCCTGACGCCGGCCGACCCCGGGTTCTTCGTCGAGGCCCGCCGTGCCGTCATCGACCAGGGCATCGTCCGACGCCGGAAGGTCGACGTGGCCGCGGACATCCCGGCTCGCCGGATCGCCGACATCCCCGTCGAGCTCGACGGGGACGAGGGTCGCTCGATCCGCGACGCCGAGCGCGAGCTCACCGCGAAGCTCGTCCGCCGCTACCACCAGGCGCTCGACGCCCGCACCGGGCAGGACCCCGTCGTCGGCATCGACCACAGGCTGGTCCGCCAGGTCGCACGCTGGGAGCTCGAGGACCAGGACGCCTCCTCGACCGGCGAGAACGTGTTCTCGATGGTCCGCCGCATCGGTCGGGCCAAGGCCCAGCTCGCAGCCGACTACGCGGCACAGCTCGCCTCGAACGTCGGCAAGGTCGTGTTCTTCGCGAAGCACCTCGACGTGATGGACCAGGCGGAAGAGGTGTTCGCCCGTCGCGGCCTGCGCACCGCCACGATCCGCGGCGACCAGACCCCGACGCAGCGCACGGCCGAGATCGACTCGTTCGTGAACGACCCCGACGTCGCCGTCATCGTCTGCTCGCTGACCGCCGCCGGTGTCGGCCTGAACCTGCAGGTGTCGTCGAACGTCGTGCTCGCCGAGCTGTCGTGGACGAGCGCCGAGCAGACCCAGGCGATCGACCGTGTGCACCGCATCGGGCAGGAAGAGCCCGTCACCGCGTGGCGCATCATCGCCGCGCAGACGATCGACACCAAGATCGCCGAGCTCATCGACTCGAAGGCGTCCCTGGCCGCCCGAGCGCTCGACGGTTCGGACGAAGAGGTCGTCGACTCCGGTGACATCCAGCTCGACGCGATGGCCGCGCTGTTGACCGAGGCGCTCGGCGGCTAGATCCGGCGCTCGGCGCTGTCCCGGACAGCAAAACACCGGTGTTCGTGCACTGAACCGCGTCATGCGCGTGTTCGGAGTGTGAACACCGGTGTTTTGCGAAGGGGTGCCGGAGGGCCGCCGCTCAGATGCGGGACTGCACCTCGGCCAGGGACGGGTTGGTCGCCGTCGTGCCGTCGGGGAACACCAGGGTCGGCACGGTCTGGTTGCCACCGTTGACCTGGGCGACGAGCTCGGCCGTGCCCGGGGTCTGCTCGATGTCGACCTCGGTGAAGGGCACCCCGGCCTTCGACATCTGGTTCTTCAGCCGGGCGCAGTAGCCGCACCACGTGGTGGTGAACATCGTGACGCCGCCGGCTTCGGGCGTGAACTGCTCGCGGGTGATCGTGTCGCTCATCCCTGCAGGCTAACCCCGGGTGCGGGGAAACCTCGCAGTGCCTGGTAGACAAGAGCGTGTGAGCCACACGCACCTCGAGATCGAGCGCACCTACGACCTGCCCGAGGGTGGTGCCCTCCCCGACCTCGTCGGCGCGGGCGGCATCCTCCGCACCGAGCACCAGGAGCCGTTCGAACTGGACGCGACCTACTGGGACACCGAGCGGTACGACCTGGTGGCCGCGCGGGTGACCGTCCGCCGCCGTACGGGTGGCCCAGACGCCGGCTGGCACATCAAGCGCTCGGAGTCGGACACGGTCCGCCACGAGCAGCAGTTCCCCCTGACCGACGACACCGACACAGTGCCCGACGAGGTCCTCGCCGCGCTCTTCACGGAGCGTCGCGGTCGCGGGCTGCGGCCCGTCGTCCGGATCACCACCACCCGCACCGTCACCCGACTGCTCGACGAGGACGGCGACCAGATCGCCGAGCTCGCCGACGACCAGGTCACCGCCCAGCGCCTCGACGACGATGCTCCGGAGACCCCGCGCACCTGGCGCGAGGTCGAGGTCGAGACCGTCGACGGCGTCGACCCGCAGATCGCCCACGAGCTGTTCGCGGCCCTCGACGGGCGCTTCGCGGCCGTCGGCGCCGGCCCCGCCGCCGTCGCGTCCAAGCTGGCACGGGGGCTGGCAGGAGCTCCGGCACCGCGCCTCCAGACCGAGGAGAAGCCGGCCAAGGGCACGACCGCACGCATCCTGGCGAAGCGGGTGCGCAAGCTGCGCGTCGCGCTGCTCGGCCAGGAGGCCCGGCTCCGCTCCGGCGACACGGCCGACCTCCGGCAGGCGGCCGACACCACCCTCGAGATCGCCGCGATCCTGGGCGCCTACCGCCCGGCGTTCCCCGACGGCGAGGCCGTCGACCGCGCCGCCGAGGCAGCGGACGGCCTGGCGGGCGTCACCGCCCGTGCAGCGCTGGCCGAGTACCTGATCGACCGGCTGCCGCGGGCGTCGTCGCCGGCGCAGGACGACCTGGTCGACGCGATGACCCGCGAGCGCATCCTCGCCTCGACCCGGGAACGTCGCGACCAGGCGGTGCGGGACGTCGTCGCGTTCCTGCACGGCGAGCCGTTCCTCGAACTGCTCGACGCCCTCGACGACGCTGCCGAGCGCCCGGCGCCGACGGCGTGGTCGCTCCGCGCACCGAAGCAGGTCGCGCAGGACGTCGGCGCCGACGTGAAGCCGCGCGTGCGCGAACTCGTCCGGGCCGCCGTCGCCGACGACACCTCGGACACCGCTGCCGAGCGCGAGGCCGCCGACCGGACCACCACCGAGGCTGCGTGGCAGGAGACGATGCGCGCCCGGATGGCGATGGACGTGCTCGGCGACGACGCGTTCCCGCACGCGCTGTGGAAGCGGATCGGCACGGCGGCCGACGTGCTGACCGAACGGGTCCGCTCGCTGCACGCCCTCGACATCCTGCGGGCGAACGCGGCCATCGCGGAGCGCGGGGGTGAGGGCACCTTCGGGTACGGGGTGCTCGCGGGGGACCGGGTGCGACTGGCCGAGGAGTCCTACGACGAGGCGGTGCACGCGCTCAACCGCGTGTGAGCGCCGCGCGCGCGCCACTGTTCGCTTGGTGAGCAGAAGAGGTCGGGTCCCGCGTTCGGACCCGACCTCTTCTGCTCACGAAGTGCGTGGCGCTGCTCAGCCCGCGGCGATCGGGTTGGCGTTGGCGGCGGCGGGCGTCTCGTCGGCGAGCCCGAGCACGTCGAGCAGCCAGGCGAGTTCGAACGCCCGCTCCTTCCACGATGCGTACCGCCCGCTCACGCCACCGTGGCCGGCGGACATCTCGGTCTTGAGCAGCACGGGGGCGCCGACCTCGCGGAGCTTCGCGGTCCACTTCGCGGGCTCGACGTACAGCACGCGGGTGTCGTTGATCGAGGTCACGGCGAGGATCCGCGGGTACTGCACGTCGTCGCGGACGTTCTCGTACGGGGTGTACTCGCTCATGTAGCGGTAGACCTCGGCGTCGTGCAGCGGGTCGCCCCACTCGTCCCACTCGATGACGGTGAGGGGTAGGTCCGGGTCGAGGATGCTCGTCAGCGCGTCGACGAACGGCACGGCGGCCAGGATGCCGGCGAACCGCTCGGGTGCGAGGTTGGCGACCGCACCCATCAGGAGCCCGCCCGCGCTGCCGCCCTCGGCCACGAGCCGGTCCGCGCTCGTCCGGCCGGACTCGATCAGGTGCTCGGCGACCGCGACGAAGTCGGTGAACGTGTTCTTCTTCGTCAGGGTCTTGCCGTTCTCGTACCAGTGCCGGCCGAGCTCACCGCCACCACGGACGTGCGCGACGGCGAAGACGACACCGCGGTCGAGCATCGACAGGCGCATGACGCTGAAGCCGGGGTCGATCGAGTGCTCGTACGAGCCGTAGCCGTAGAGGTGCAGCGGTGCCGGGGTACCGTCCTCGACGGCGTCACGACGCCAGACGAGCGAGATCGGCACGCGGGTGCCGTCCGACGCGGTCGCCCAGTCGCGCTCCTGCACGTAGTCGGCCGGGTCGTAGCCACCGAGCACGGGCTGGCGCTTCAGGACGGTGACCTCGCCGGTGGCCAGGTCGAGGTCGCTGACCTCGGAGGGGGTCACGAACGACGTGTACCCGATGCGGAGCGTCGGCTGCTCCCACTCCGGGTTGCCGCCGAGCCCCGCCGAGAACAGTGCTTCGTCGAAGGGGACCTCGTGCGCGTCGCCGTAGCCGTCGCCCTCGATCGGGATGATCGCGACGCGGGGGAGCGCCTCGGAGCGGTACTCCAGGGCGAGGTGTCCGGCGAAGGCGTCGACCGACTCGATGCGGCGCTCGGTGTGGTGCGCCACGACGACGCGGCGGTCACGCTCGGAGGTCGGGTCGTCGGCGGGGACGTCGACGAGCTCGAAGTTCTCGGCGCCGTCGTTGTGCAGCACCAGGAACCGGTCGCTGCCGCCGACGATGGCGTGCTCGATCTCGTACTCGACGCCCTCGCGGCGGGGCCAGACGACCTGGAACTCCCCGGTCGGGTCCGCGGCGTCGAGGACGTGCGCCTCGGACGTGATCTTCGAGCCGAGCTCGATGACGATGTACTGCGAGGAGCGGGTGACACCGACGCCGACCCAGTAGCGGTCGTCGGGTTCCTCGAACACCAGGACGTCCTCGGACGCCGCGGTGCCGACCGTGTGCCGCCAGATCTTGTCCGGACGCCAGGACTCGTCGACCGTGGGGTAGAACACGTAGCGCCCGGCCGGGTCGAACGTGGCGCCGGCCCCGGTGTTCGGGATCGCGTCGCCGAGGTCGGTCCCCGAGGCCAGGTCGCGCACGTGCAGGGTGTACCGCTCGTCACCCTCGACGTCGATGCCGTAGACCAGGCGGGTGCCGTCGTCGCTGATGTCGTAGGTACCGAGGGAGAAGAACTCGTGGCCGTCGGCCAGGGCGTTGCCGTCGAGGACCACCTGCTCGCCGGGGAGCGTCGACTCGCCCTCGACGACGGCGGGCGGCGTCCAGTCGTCGGGGCCGGCGACGGGCACGCGGCAGTGCACACCGTACTGACTGCCCTCGGCGGTGCGGGTGAAGTACCACCAGTCGCCCATGCGGACCGGCACCGAGAGGTCTGTCTCCTGCACGCGGCTCTTCACCTCGGCGAAGATGCGGTCCCGCAGCGGCGCGAGGTGCGCGGTCGCGGCGTCGGTGTGGGCGTTCTCGGCCTCGAGGTACGCCAGGGTGTCGGGGGATTCCTTGTCCCGCAGCCACTCGTAGTCGTCGACGAAGTCGATGCCGTGGTGGGTCCGTGTCACGGGCCGCTTGGCGGCGCTGGGCGGGGTGGATGCGGTGTGCTCGTTGCTCACCGTCCCACCCTATTCGCCCGTACCCCCGGTCAGGCCGCCGTACGCTCGCGGCCGCCCACAGCGGCGTGCACCCGCTGCTCGAACGCCTCGAGCTCGGCGACCACGGCGGGTGCGACCCACGCGCGGTCGCGGCGTCGACCGGTGACCGGACGGAGCACGCCCGCCAGCACCAGGTCGTGCGTGACGCGCTCGACCTCGTCGGCGGTGAGCAGGGTGTCCAGGTGCGCTTCGGTCAGGACGGGGTCGTCGGCGAGAGCCCTGCCGACCACGGCGTGCGGCCCCGATGCGCAGGGGCCGGTGGACCGATCGGCGTCGTGCTCGGCGAGCAGCAGGGCGCTCAGCGTCGCCTCGTCACACACCGTCCCGATCGCGAGGGCCAGATCGACCACGAACCCGGTGACCCGGCCGTCACGGTATTGCTCCAGGTGCCGGAAGTACCGCCGCCGATCAGCCGCGAGTGCGATGGCCACCGGTGCCGTCACCGTCGTCGTGACCCCGCGTCGCCGCAGCACGGCCCCGATCAGTGCCCGCCCGACCCGACCGTTGCCGTCGGTGAACGGGTGGATCGACTCGAACTGCGCGTGCGCGATGGCCGCCTGGGCGATCGGGTGCAGGTCCACGCGGTGCACGAACGCGAACAGGTCGGCCATCAGCGCTGCCACGAGGTCGGGCGGCGGCGGCACGTGCGTGGCGTCGCGGGGCGTGGCGCCGCCCCCGATCCAGTTCTGCACGTCGCGGTACCGGCCGGCGTGCCGCCCGTCCACCGGGTCGTCGCGCATCAGCAGATGGTGTGACTCGAGCAGGGAGGCCTCGGTGACGGTGCCCGAGTCCGCCGCGGAGACCAGGTGCTCGACGGCGCCGCCGGCCCGGACCACAGCGGTGGCGCCCGCGTTCGCCCGGATGCCGACGAGCGCGCGCGCCAGGTCGTCGATCGACGCGGACTCGTCCTCGATCCGGGACGACGCCACCGCTTCGGTCCGTCCGAGCACGGACCCGAGCGGCGCGAGTCCGGAGCCGTGGTGGACGTCGAGGGAACGCAGGGCCTTCGCACTCCGGTCGAGCAGCGCGAGGGTGTCGTCGTCGGGCGTCCAGCGAGCTCGTGCGATGAACGGGGGCAGCGACACCCGCACGGCGGTCACCAGCCGGTCGTCGCGGCATCCGCGGACCGCGCTCCGCCACGGGCGCTCCGCTTGGTCGTGGACGGGCCACTCGGGCGTGGGCCAGGTCTCGCTCCGGTGTGCCATCCCGCGACGGTAGGGCCGCCCGGACGTCCGGCGCCAGGAATCGGTATTCCGCCCGCTCGCCCCGCGTAGCGTTGGTGCCATGAGCAACTCCTTCGCGATCACCGGTGCCCACGTCGTCCCCGTCTCCGCTCCCGCCTTCGACGGTGGCGCGGTCGTCGTCGAGGACGGCCGGATCACCGCGATCGGTCCGGACGTCACCCCGCCCGAGGGCATGCCCGTGGTCGACGCCACCGGTTCGTGGCTGGTGCCCGGGTTCGTCGAGGCGCACGGACACGTCGGCATCCACGAGGAGGCCAACGGCGAGGCCGGCAACGACACGAACGAGATGACCGCGCCGAACACGGCCGGCGTCCGCGCGATCGACGCGATCGACATCGACGACGAGGGCTTCCGGGACGCGCTCGCCGGTGGGATCACGAGCATCGTCGTCAAGCCCGGCTCCGGCAACCCGATCGGCGGTCAGAGCGTCGCCATCAAGACGTGGGGCGGCCGGACGATCGACGAGCAGCTCATCTCCGACGCGGTGAGCGTGAAGAGCGCCCTCGGCGAGAACCCGAAGCGCGTCTACGGCGGCAAGGGCCAGACGCCCTCGACCCGGCTCGGTGTCGCGAAGATCATCCGCGACGCCTTCGTCGAGGCGCAGAACTACCGGGCCGCCCGTGACGCCGCCGCCGCGAAGGACGAGCCGTTCGCCCGCGACCTGACGAAGGAGACACTCGTCCGGGTGCTCGACGGCGAGCTCGTCTGGGACCAGCACACCCACCGCCACGACGACATCGCCACCGCGATCCGCCTGTCCGAGGAGTTCGGCTACCGGCTCGTCGTGAACCACGGCACCGAGGCCCACAAGATCGCCGACGTCCTGGCGGCGAAGGACATCCCGGTCATCTACGGGCCGCTCTTCACCAGTCGCTCGAAGGTCGAGCTCCGCGACCGCGGGATCCCGAACCTCGCCACCATCGCGGCAGCCGGGGTCCGGGTCGCCATCACGACGGACGCGCCGGTCGTGCCGATCAACATGCTCGTCGACCAGGCGACCGCCGCCGTGAAGGAGGGCCTGCCCGCCCAGACCGCACTCGAGGCGCTCACGGTCAACCCGGCGGAGTTCCTCGGCTTCGGCGACCGCGTCGGTCGCCTGGCCGAGGGCTACGACGCCGACCTGGTGCTCTGGGACGGCGATCCGCTCGACGCGACCAGCCGCGCGACGCGCGTCTGGATCGACGGCGAGCCCGTCTTCACGTGGGCCGACGGAGCCGGCGTCACCACCCCGCGCTGGTAGGGGCCACGAGACGCCGGCGTCTTGCGTGACGCGGTGGGCTCAGCCACACGCGGACGGGAGGGCCGTGTCGGGCCCGCCACGGGCCTCCCGTCCGTCAGGTGCCCGGTCGCGAGACGCCGTCGTTTCGGCGTGACGCCGTCACGCCCGCGAGACGCCTCCCGATTCCGCGGCGTCTCGCGGACACGACGGCGTCTTCCAGTCGAGCGGTCAGACCGTGCGTCAGACCTCGCGCGCCAGCAGGAAGTCGTTGATGCGCGTCGTGAGCTCGGCGTCGATCGGACGTGCGTCGCCGTTCACCGAACGGATCGGCGCCGCCTGCCGCACGCTCGACACGAGCCAGAGCGCGTCCGCGGCCGCCAGGTCGGCGAGCGTGACGAGCTCGTAGGCGGTCTCGATGCCCTCCTGCTGAGCGAAGCGGAACACGTCGGCCTGCGTCGTGCCGGCCAGGATCCCGATGTCGGTGCGGGGCGTGACGAGCCGGTCGCCCACCTTCATGATCAGGTTGGCGCGCGTGCCCTCGAGCACGTAGCCGTCGCTCGAGACGAACAGGGCGTCGTCGGCGCCGCGGCGGACGGCCTCGCGCAGGGCGGCCATGTTGACGCCGTACGACAGCGTCTTCGCGCCCTGCAGCAGCCACGGCGAGGTGCGCTCGACGTCGTGCCGGTACCCGCGGTCCAGGACGACGACGGAGATGCCCTCGGTGCGTGCGGCGGTGGAGTCGCCCGACGGCGCGGCGTACACCCAGCCGGTCGGGCGGGCGGTGCCCTCGACGCCGCGGGTCAGCACGGTCTTGGCGAAGGCCTCGCGCACCGGGTCGAGGCGCGCACAGACGGCCTCGATGGCCTGGCGCCAGGCCTCCGGGTCGGGGGCGGGCAGGTCGAGCATGGCGGCGGAGCGGCCGAAGCGGGCGAGGTGCGCCTCGAGGGCCTGGGGCCGGCCGTCGATCACCGTGATCGTCTCGAACACGCCGTCACCGCGCGTGACGCCGAGGTCCTGCACCTGCACGTGCTCCTCGAGTGGCTTCGCCCAGGTGAAGGCGTCCGCCGCGGGGTCGTGCGGCGCGGCGTCGCGGGAGGGCTGGTTGAGGACGGCGAGCACGGTTTCGGTCATGCCTCCATCCAACCGCAGCTCAGCCGGCTTCGGGCAGCGCGCCGAGCAGCTTCCACACGGCGGGCGTCAGCTCGGGGTGCTGCAGCGCGATCCGGCGCAGCCGGTGGTACTCCTCGCCCAGCCGGGTGCCCTGCCCCGACGCCGGGTGGCTCGACCACTGCGCGTGCCGCTTGCCGATCGCCTCGTCCAGGTCGACGGCGTCCGCGCGCAGGATCAGCACGACCTGCTCGTCGACGGTGGGGAGCGTCGGCATGAACTCCCACGGGTCCTCACCCTGGCGGCTCCGGTGCTCGACGAGCATCGAGATCTCTTCGGCAGCCTCGGCGCGCAGCACTTCGAGGCTGCGCCCGGTCCTGCGGGGCTCAGCCATGGTGCCCCCGCAGCACGCCTGCCATGGGAAGAGCGTACGACACTCCATCGGTCACACTGGACGCGTGACGCTTCGCGACGAGAGCAAGTCCCAGCATCCCCGGGTGGTGGTCGTGTACCTGCTGCGCGACGGCGAGGCAGGCCCCGAGGTGCTGCTGGGGGAGAAGCGCCGTGGCCTCGGCACCGGCCGTCTGGTCGGCCCCGGCGGCAAGCGCGAGCCCGGCGAGTCGGCGGTCGAGACCGCCGTGCGCGAGGTGCGTGAAGAGGTCGGCCTGCGGCTCGACGCGGTCGACCTGGAGGCCCGTGGCACGTTGGACTACCGGTTCCCGTACCGACCGTCCTGGTCCCAGGTCTCGGACGTCTTCGTCTGCCGCCGCTGGCAGGGAGACCCGTCGGGCTCCGACGAACTGGAGCCGCGGTGGATCCCCGTCGACGCCGTGCCCTACGACGCGATGTGGGACGACGCCCGCTACTGGTTGCCGGGGGTGCTCGCCGGGGGCAGCGTCCGCGCGCGGTTCACGTTCGCCGAGGACGACGCGACGGTGTCGGGGTTCACCGGCACCGGCGTGGGCGACTAGCGCGTCCGCTGGGTGCGGGTGCTGCCGGTGCGTGCTTCCTCGGCGGCGGCCATGACGTCGGCGTCGCCGCTCCGACCGCCCAGGGGGCGCACGAAGAAGTCGACGATGCCGACGACGATGGCACCGATCATCGAGAACATCGCCCACCCGACGAACAGCCCCGCGGTGCCGCGGCCGTCGGCGGGTGCGAGCAGGACACTCGCGGCGTAGAAACCGACCGTCAGCACGAGGAACACGACGACGACGGTGACGAGGACGCGGTGCCAGGTGATGCGCGGGTTCATCCGATCAGGATACGCGTCAGTGGCACCTCAGCGGTCCGCGTGCCGGCACGGATGATGCACGTGCATCGTGCGACAGAGCGCGCGTCGTTCGACTGGCGCATCGTCGGAACATGCGCACGCAGTAGATGCATGTGCATCATGCGACAGAACTCGCGTCGTTCGACTGGTGCACTGTCGGAAAGTGCGCAAGCAGTCGGTCTGCGCGAGCGGTGCGATCGTCAGGAACGAGCTACCGGTCCGCGTGCCGGCCGTGCTGCGGCTCGTCCGACGTGTCGGACCGAGCCGACGCCCTGGAGCCCTCGCTGCGGGGGACGGGACGGGTGCGCGGTCCGGTCCCCGCGCCTCCCGGCCGTTGCACCGGACCGGTGCGTTCGCCGCTCCGCACCACGGCGATCCGACCGGTCGGGGTCGCGCCCGGTTCGAGGCCGTCGCGACCACCGGTGAAGACGTCGCCGCCGGTGCGCTCGTCCTCCCAGTCGTCGTCCCGCAGCACGCTCAGGGTGCCGGTCTCGGTCGAGGTCAGGCCGTGGCGCTCGAGCTCGGCGTCGCGCTGCCCGCCGAGGAACTCGCGGTTGGCGGTGTTGGCGTCCTGGAACATCGTGGTCCGGCCGGTGACGATCGCCCGGATCCGTCGGCGCTCCCACCACTTCTTGCCGAAGTACATCAGCACCAGGCCGGCCGTGGCGTAGCAGGCCATCGTGATCAGGCCGCGGGCCGGGCCGGGGCCGACGCCGTAGACCTGGTGCTTGATCATGTCGACCATGCTCGAGCCGACCACGACGTTGTTCAGCCACGCGAAGGGCTCCGGCATGAACCACTTCGGGTAGGCGCCGCCGGACGACGGCATGGACAGGAAGACGAAGCAGACCATCGCGGGCGCGGCGATGAACCGGCCGACGAAGTAGCTCAGGCCGTTCACCGCCAGGCCGATCGCGACGATCCACCCCCAGGCGATGAGCACGAGCTGGATCCAGTGCCCGTGGATGGCGCCGAGCACCGGCCCGGCGAGCGTGTTCGTGATGAGCGAGATGACGAGTCCGCCGACCACGATGACCGTCATCCGGGTGCGGTGCCGGAGTGGGCCGCCCATGATGCCGATGAACATCGCGACCATGTAGCCGCCGATGCACCACGCGAGCATGACGTACATCGCGACGGTGCCGTACTCGTCCCACGCAGGCAGCGGTGCGAGCTCGGTGACCTTCGGGGTCGCGACGCCCATTCCGGTGAGCACCGCGGTGAGGGTGGCGGGCACGAGGCTCGCGACCTGGAACTGGTGCGCGCTGGCCTTGAAGAACTCGTTCGCCGCAGGGTCGTACGCGACCGCCATCGAGCCGCCCAACACGTCGCGCTTCGCCTGCGCCAGCGAGTCGTACGAGTGGAACACGAACTCGCCCGGCAACGCCCGCTGCACCGCCTGCACGAACGTCGGGTCACTGCCGATCAAGGCGATCGGGACGTCGTGCGGGTGCGGGGCGTGGAAGGCGAAGACGTAGCACAGGCAGAACCCGACGATGAAGAACAGCGGCATCCACAGCTGCAGACCGATGAGCTGCAGCGACGGGTGCAGCGTCGAGTACCAGCGGCGGTACGCGCTGTGTTGCTGCGGCGCGGGGACGGGAGCCTGCCGCCGGGGTGCCGAACGGGCGTGTCCGGCGACCTTGCCACCACGACGCGGCTTGGTCCCCCGTGCGGAAGGCCGGGTGCCGCGCGGCTTCGGTGGCGTCGGACGGGAACCGCCGGGGCGCTCCGGTCCGTCGTCGTTCCTGGGGACGTCGTTCCGCGGCGTGCTCACTCGGCGCTCTGCTCCTGCTCTCGATCGGAGCGCCAGGATACGCCCGGGGTGCTCAGGAGCGACTGCGCGACGCCTGCGCCGAGTCCATCGCGAGCTCCTCGGCGTCGAGGGTCACGAGCACACGGCGCATGACCTCCTCGTCGAGGTTCCCCTTCTCCCGCTCCTCGAGCACGATCTCGCGGCGGCGGTCGAGGAGCTCGCGTCGGATGTCCTGGATCTGCGAGCCCCGGAGGCGCAGTGCGACGTTCCGCCCTTCGTCCTCTTCTTCTTCCGCGTCCTGACGGAAGGTCTCGGCCTGACGCTCGAGGCGCGCCTTCAGCCGGTTCACCACGGAGTCGACCGCTTCCGAGCCGTACTGCTTCGCCCACGCCGGACGCCGCTTCTCGAGCAGCTCGATCGCGGCCTCGGTGGTGCGCTGGTTGAGCCGCATCTCGCTGCGGACGTCCTCCTCGCCCTCGGCCGGGTCCTGCACCTTGAGCGCACGGATGACGAACGGCAGGGTGAGTCCCTGCAGCAGCAGGGTGCCGACGGTGACGAAGAAGGCGATGATGAAGATCGTGTCCTGCGCCGGGATCTGTGTCGGACTCGCGACGACGGACACGGCTGCGGCCAGGGTCACCACGCCGCGCATGCCCGTCCACGAGATGACGGTGAGCTCCCGCCAGTTGAGCTTCGGCTCGGCGGAACCGCGCATCCACCGCAGCGAGGGGTGCCCACGGGACAGCTTGATCCGCAGTGGCCGGAGCCACTTCCCGTTGATGCGGTTGCGCGCGTAGGACTCGAACACGAACAGCGGTCGCACCAGGATGACGACGACGAGCACGACGGCCGCGGCGGTGAGCGTCTGCCCGAGACTCCGCTCGCTCTCGACGAGGTCCTGCACGACGGTGTTGAGCTGCAGGCCGATGAGCGCGAACACGAAGCCCTCGAGGATGACGTCGATGCTCGTCCAGAGCGGGCGCTCCTGCAATCGGGTGGCGTAGCCCTCCTTCGGCGAGTTGTAGCCGATGTACAGGCCCGCGGTGACCACTGCGATGACCCCGGAGCCGGACAGGTCCTCGGCGAGGATGTAGGCGACGAAGGGCAGCAGGATGCTCATGATCGTCTCGACCACGGGGTCGTTGATGCGCATCCGGATCCAGTGCACGACGACGCCGAGCACGATGCCGACGACGAGGCCCACCCCGATCGCCAGCCCGAAGATCCCGAGGTCCTGCCAGACCGTCAGCGACGTGCCCGCGATGATGAGCGTGAACACGCGCACCAGGGTCAGCGAGGCCGCGTCGTTGATCAGGCTCTCGCCGGACAGCACGGTCATGACGCGCCGGGGGAGACCGAGCTTCCGGCCGATCGCGGCGGCGGACACGGCATCCGGCGGGGCGACGATCGCACCGAGCAGGATCGCCGCCGGGAGCGTCATGTCCGGGATGAGCAGGTACGCCACACCACCGACCACGAGCGCGGTCACGATCACCAGGAAGATGCCGAGCCGTCGGATCTGCTTGATGGACCCGCGGAAGCTCTGCCACGACACGTCGAGGGCCGCCGAGTAGAGCAGCGGTGGCAGGATGACCGTGAGGATCACCTCGGAGTCGATCTCCATCGGGGGCAGCCCGGGCAGGAACGAGGCGGCCAGCGCGACCGCCGTGACGAGCAGTGGAGCGGGGAGGCCCTTGGCCCGGGCGAACCCCGTCACCGCGAGCGATCCGATCAGCAGGATGAGGAGCTCAGCGGTGTCCATGGGACTCATTCTCCCATCGGCATGGTTCCGAAGCTGAACGAGTGTGAAGCTGCGGTGAACAACAGGTTGCGGGTCAGGTTTGCTCGAAGGGCCGACGCCTGGGACACTTGCCCGCGGTGGACATCACACTCATAGTCGTCCTGGTCATCGCGTTGGCCCTCTTCTTCGACTTCACAAACGGTTTTCACGACACCGCCAACGCGATGGCGACCCCGATCGCGACCGGCGCCATGAAGCCCAAGGTGGCGGTCACCGTCGCTGCGGTGCTCAACCTGGTCGGTGCGTTCCTCAGCACCGCCGTGGCGACGTCGATCTCGCACGGGTTGATCAACGAGGGCCCCGGTGGCGTCGCCATCAGCCCGGAGATGATCTTCGCGGGCCTGATCGGGGCAGTCGTCTGGAACATGATCACGTGGCTCCGCGGGCTGCCGTCGTCGTCGTCGCACGCGCTGTTCGGTGGGCTGATCGGTGCCGCGATCGTCGGTGCCGGGTTCCAGTCCGTCAACTACGTCGCGCTGATGACGGTCGTGATCATCCCGGCGTTCGCGTCGCCCGTGATCGCCGCCCTCGTGTCGTTCCTGTCGACGCGCATCGCGTACCGGATCACCCGGCGCCCGGTGTTCCCGAACGAGCGCGGTGGCTTCCGCATCGGACAGGTCTTCACCAGCTCGATGGTGTCGCTCGCGCACGGCACGAACGACGCGCAGAAGACGATGGGCGTCATCACGCTGACGCTCATCGCATCGGGCGCGCAGTCCTCGAACCAGGGCGTGCAGTTCTGGGTCGTCGTCGCCTGCGCGATGGCGATCGCCCTCGGCACCTACACCGGCGGCTGGCGCATCATCCGCACCCTCGGCTCGGGCATCACCGAGATCCGTGCGACGCAGGGCTTCGCCGCCGAGGCCTCGACCGCCGCGACGATCCTCGCCTCGAGCCACCTCGGCTTCGCACTGTCCACCACCCAGGTGTCCTCGGGCTCGATCATCGGTGCCGGTCTCGGCCGCCGTGGGTCGAAGATCCAGTGGTCGACCGCCGGCAAGATCGTCATCGCGTGGTTCATCACGCTGCCGGCCGCCGCCGCGGTGGGCGCGATCGCCTCAGCCATCGCACGGCTGGGCGTCGCGGGTCTCGTGATCGACGCCCTGGTCGGTGCCGCGGTCATCCTCGGTCTGTACCTCTGGTCCCTCCGGAAGCCGCACGAGCAGGCGTCCGCGATCGAGGTGGACGTCGCCGCCAACGCGGTCCTCACCCGCAAGGAGCTGCGCGACATGCAGCGCAAGAAGCGCGCGGACGCTGTCGCACAGCGTCGCGCCGAACTGAGCCGTGAGCGCACGCTCCGTCGCATGGCGGCCCGCAAGGGAGGCCGTCGCTGATGGGCATCGACTGGTTCGCGTTCCTCACCGTGGCGCTCGTCGCCGTCGTGTCGGCGTGCTTCGTCGTCGCCGTGTACTCGGTCGGCCTCCGTCTGTGGAGTGCCGCCGACACCCGCGCCGGCAAGTTCACCGTGAAGGACGACGGCACGATCGGCCCGGCGACCGCCGGCTTCCCGAACCCCGCCGGCGCATCGGCGGCGAGTCGAGCGCTCCGTGCCGCTGCCGTCGCGTGCTTCGTCGTGTGCGGCATCGTCGTGCTCTACGGCATCTACCTGATCGTTCCGCAGTTCCACTGACGGGAACGCTCACCGGGTGAGCAGAAGACGCCGGGTCGTCCCTCGCGACCCGGCGTCTTCTGCTCGCTCGTCGTGCATTCGCCGCGCCCGCAGCGCGAGCGTCGGACGGGCGGGAGGCCCGTGTCCGCCGCTGCTTCCACCCCGCCATTCCGCCCGCTCGCGTCCGGGCGTGACGGCGGGGCGGACGGGAGGCCCGTGGCGGCCTGGCACCGCGCCTCCAGGCCGTCGCGGGCGAGCGGGCGAAATGCCGCCGTGCGTCGCGAAGGCGACCACGGTATTCCGCCCGCTCGCCCGGGCGGCGCGCTTGGTGAGCAGAAGATGTCGCGTCCCGCAGCGCGACCCGACCTCTTCTGCTCACGAAGCGACGGGAGGCCTGTGGCGGGCGCGCCGCCGGTCCCGCCAGCCCGGCGCGTTCCCGGACCGGCTGGACGGACGGGACTACCCTCGACGTGTGACCGGCAACGAGGAGGCACCTGTGACGACGACGCGGACCGAGAGCGACTCGCTGGGATCACGGGAGGTCCCGATCGACGCGTACTGGGGCATCAACACGTTGCGGGCACTGGAGAACTTCCCGATCACCTCCGTGCCGATCGCCGTGTACCCGGACCTCATCGAGGCGCTCGTCACCGTGAAGCAGGCGGCAGCGCGGGCGAACCGGGCGATCGGTGTCCTCGACGAGGAGCGCGCCGGGGCGATCGACCGCGCGGCGCAGGAGGTCCGTGACGGAGCGCTCCGCGAGCAGTTCGTCGTCGACGTCGTGCAGGGCGGCGCGGGCACGAGCACGAACATGAACACGAACGAAGTGCTCGCGAACCGGGCACTCGAACTCCTCGGGCGGGAGCGGGGCGACTACGCGTACCTGCACCCGATCGACCACGTGAACCGCAGCCAGTCGACGAACGACACGTACCCGACGAGCATCAAGATCGCGATGATCTTCGGCGTCCGTCGGCTCATCGTGCAGCTCGAGGAACTCTCCGCGGCGTTCGCCGAGCGTGGTCGCGCCTTCGCCGACGTGCTGAAGGTCGGCCGCACCCAGCTGCAGGACGCGGTGCCGATGACCCTCGGGCAGGAGTTCACCGGCTTCTCGCACACGATCCAGGAGGACGCCGACCTGCTCCGCAAGGTGATGCCGCTGCTCGCCGAGATGAACCTCGGCGCGACGGCGATCGGCACCGGGATCACCGCGGACCCGCTCTACCGCGACGAGGTCCGCCGGCAGCTGCAGGAGGCGAGCGGCATCGACGTCGTGACCGCGCCGGACCTCATCGAGGCGACGAGCGACGCCGGCTCGTTCATGACGCTGTCCGGCACCGTGAAGCGCAGCGCCGCGAAGCTCTCGAAGATCTGCAACGACCTGCGCCTGCTGTCGTCCGGACCGCAGGCGGGCCTGGGGGAGATCACCCTGCCGGCACGTCAGGCGGGCTCGTCGATCATGCCGGGCAAGGTCAACCCCGTGATCCCCGAGGTCGTGAACCAGATCGCCTACGCGGTCGCCGGGGCCGACACCACCGTGACGATGGCAGCGGAGAGCGGGCAGCTCCAGTTGAACGCCTTCGAGCCGATCATCGCCCACTCGATCCTGCAGTCGCTGCAGTGGATGGCCCGCGGCTGCGCGACCCTGCGTGAGCACTGCGTCGTCGGCATCGAGGCGAACGAGGCGAAGCTCGCGGCCCAGGTCGACACGAACGTCGGCGTCGTCACCGCGCTCACGCCGTACATCGGGTACGCGGCGGCTGCGTCGATCGCACACACGGCGCTGACCACCTCGACCCCGATCTCGACGCTCGTCGTGGCGGCGGGGCTCATGGAGGAGGACCAGGTCATGCGGGTGCTCAGCCCGGCACGGCTGTCGGGGATCGAGCTGGCGACGGGTGCGATCCCGATCATCACCGAGGAGATGCTGGACGCCGAGGCGCGCAAGTACTGACGTGGGGCGGGCGCGTGCAGGCACACGCGCACGCCGGCACAAGCGCGGGCACGCGCCCACGCACCCGCGACCCCGTCACGGCAGGGGGCGCTCGCCCACCCGCACCTGCTGCGCCATCGCCCGCAGGTGCTCCTCGCCCGGGGTGAGCTCGGCGTCCTCCTCCTCGGCCACCCGCGCGGCCTCGGCCCGGACGTGCTGCGCGGCCGCGATGTCCTGGTCCCGCCAGCGCGCGAGCGTGAAGTTGCGCGTGACGTCGCGCAGCGGGAGCCGGATCGACTCGTCGGCCTCGATGCCGGCGAGCAGCTGCCGCATCCGGATCACCTCGGAGTCGAGCTCCCCGCCGACCACGAGCACGAAGTTCGAGATGTACAGGTACACCAGCAGCAGGATCGCGCCACCGAGCCACCCGTACGCCCGGTTCCCGCCGCCGAGGGTCTCCACGTAGAGCGCGAACCCCAGGGTGGCGATGGCCCAGGTCACGATCGCGAACGCGGCACCCGCGGACACCCACCGCAACTGCGGGGTCTTCACGTTCGGCGTCGCGTAGTAGAGCACCGCCACCATCACGACGAGGTCGGCCGCGAGCACGGGCCACTTCACCACGTTCCACACGTCGTCGATCCAGGGCGCCCACCCGAGCTGTCGGATGACGGCCTCGGAGATCGTCGGCGTGCCGAGCAGGATGACGATGGCGACGGCGCCGCCGACCATGACGAGCAGCGTGACGAGGAGCATCATGCTGCGGAACTTCCAGATCCGCCGACCCTCCTCGACCTCGTACGCGGTGTTCATCGCCCGCCCGAACGCCGTCGCGTAGCCGGACAGCGACCAGAGCGTCAGCACGACGCCCATCGTGAACCCGAGCCACGGGTTGTCCAGGGTCAGCAGCTGCCGGAGCGGCCCCTCGAGGTGCTCGGCGGTCTCCGGCCGGACGATGAACCCGAGGACCTCGACGATGTCGGTCAGGCTGTCGCCCTTGCGGTCGACGATCGACAGCGCCGACACGACCGCCAGCGCGGTCGGGAACACCGTCAGCAGTGCGAAGAACGTCAGCGACGCGGCCGCGTCGACGACGCGGTGCCGGATCACCGAGTGGTAGGTGCGCCGGACGACGGCGCGGACTCCCGTCCGCTGGAGGTCGCGCGATGCGCTGTCCGGCATGTGTCGTACGGTACCCGACAGGTGCGGTCCTGGAGGCGCGGTGCGGCGTCCCCACGGGCCTCCCGTCCGCCTGTGGGTCGCGCTGGTGCACCTGCAAGACACCGGTGTTTACGCTCCGCACCACGGAACGCGGGTGTTCCACGCGCGAACACCGGTGATCCGCGGCCCCGACCCGCCCGTCAGTTCGCGTGCGGGTGCAGGGCGTCGTAGCGGCGGAACGACGGGACCATGCGGAGGAGCAGCGCGACGAGGCCGATGATCAGCACGCCGCCGATGACCGGCGGGTACGCGATGCCGGCCGCGACGACCAGGCCGGCGTACAGGTCGCCGAGCCGCGGGCCGCCCGTGACGACCACGATGAAGATGCCCTGCAGTCGCCCGCGCATGCCGTCCGGCGACGCCGCCTGCAAGATCGTGTTGCGGAACACCGAGCTGACGTTGTCCGCGCCGCCGGCCATCGCCAGGAACAGCGCCGCGAGCCCGAGTGCCGGCAGGATCTCGACGCCGAACGCCTCACCCGTGCGGCCGCCGAGCACGTGCGCCAGCGCGATGACCACACCGAACGCCGCGATCGCCCCGCCGTACGCGGTGATGGCCCATCCGACGGCCTCGCCCTGGCGTCGGACGTGCCCGAGCGGCCCGGAGAAGACGCTCGACAGCAGCGCTCCGATCGCGTACGCGGCGGTGAGGGTGCCGACGGTGATCGAACCGCCACCGATGACCAGTGCGCCGATCGCGGGGAACAGCACGCGCGGCTGCCCGAACGTCATCGCGACGATGTCGAGCACGAACGTCATCGTGATGTTGCGCGACCGCCGCAGGAACTTCGCGCCCTCGATGAGCGACCCGAGCCCGGGGCGCAGCGCGTCGTGGTCGGCGGCCATCCGCGGCAGCGTGAAGACCCCGAGGAACGCGAACGTGAAGAGCACGACGTCGATGGTGTAGGTCGGGGCGAACCCGACGGTCGCGATGAGCACACCGGCGATCGCCGGACCCACGGTGACCTGGAACCCCGACGCGATCCCGCCCAGTGCGCTCGCCGCGGGCAGCAGGTCGGTGCCGACGAGCCGCGGGACGATGGCCGAGCGGGAGGCGTTGCTGACGGTGGCGGCCACGGCGTTCACCGTCGCGAGCACGTAGAGCAGCGCGACGCTGTGCAGGTCGAGCCAGGCGTGCGTGGCGATCAGGGCGACCGCGACCCACGCGATGACGGACGACACGAGGGCGACGAGGCGCCGGTCGAAGGCATCCGCGAGCATCCCGCCGTACAGGCCGGCGACGATCATCGGCACGAGCGCGATGACACCGACCAGGGCCACGGCGAAGGTCGAGCGGGTGATCTCGTAGACCTCGAGCCCGACGGCGACGGTGGTCATCTGGGTGCCGATGCCGGCGATCGCGGTGCCGGCCCAGAGGCGGGCGAAGGCGGGGGAGCGGCGGAGCGGGGTGAGGTCGGCGAGCAGGCGGCGGCGCGGCGGAGCGGGAGTCGATGGTGTCACGGTGGAACCATTCTGCGGGCTGGACGCTCGTTGCGCGTGCCCGGTGCGCGCTCTGGTTGACTGATCGGCATGACTGACCTGAACAGCAAGCCCGAGTTCGACGCCCCCGAGGGCCCCGCCCCCACCGAGCTCGTCATCACCGACATCGTCGAGGGCTCCGGCGAGGAAGCGTCGTCCGGCTCGACCGTCAAGGTCCACTACGCCGGCGTCGAGTACGAGACCGGCGAGGAGTTCGACAGCTCCTGGAACCGCGGTGAGCCCATCGACTTCCCGCTCGCGGCCCTGGTGCGCGGCTGGCAGGAGGGCATCCCCGGCATGAAGGTCGGCGGCCGACGCAAGCTCGTCGTCCCGCCGGAGCTCGCCTACGGCCCTGCCGGCGGTGGCCACTTCCTGTCCGGCAAGACCCTCATCTTCGTGATCGACCTGCTCGGGGTCCGCTGATGCAGGTCGGCGCCCCGACAATCGAGCTGAACGACGGCCACCGGTTCCCGGAACTCGGCCTCGGCACCTACGGCCTGAACGGCGACGAGGGCGCGGCGGCGGTCGGCACCGCGATCACGAGCGGCTACCGGCTGCTCGACACGGCGCTGAACTACGGCAACGAGGACGCCGTCGGCCGCGCCGTCCGCGAGTCCGAGGTGGCACGCGAGGACCTCGTCGTCACCTCGAAGCTCCCGGGCCGGCACCACGGCTACGACGAGGCGCACCGCTCGATCGACGAGACCCTCGGCAACCTGGGGCTCGACCACGTCGACCTGTACCTGATCCACTGGCCGAACCCGTCGGTGGACAGGTTCGTCGACACCTGGAAGGCGTTCGTCGACCTGCGTGACAGCGGCAAGGTCCGCTCCATCGGCGTCTCGAACTTCACGCCGGAGCACCTCCGCCGCATCGTCGACGCCACCGGGGTCGCCCCGGCCGTCAACCAGGTGGAGCTGCACCCGTACTTCCCCCAGGCGGAACTGCGGAAGGTGCACCAGGAGCTCGGCATCGTGACCGAGAGCTGGAGCCCGCTCGCGAAGCGGTCGGAACTGCTCACCGAGCAGCCGATCGTCGACGCCGCCGCGGCGCACGGTGTGGCCCCCGGCCAGGTCGTGCTGCGCTGGCACGTCCAGCTCGGTGCCGTGCCGGTGCCGAAGTCGGGCGACGCCGCCCGCCAGAAGGAGAACCTCGACGTCTTCGGCTTCGAGCTGACCGACGACGAGGTGCAGGCGATCTCCGCGCTCGAGCGCGGTCGTCTGTGGGACGGCGACCCGGACACGCACGAAGAGATGTAGACGTGTCGCGTCCGCCGGGCGCACGGACGCACGGACCGGAGGCGCGGTGCCAGCTGGCACCGCGCCTCCAGTCATCCGTGTCGGTGCGCCGGGACTACACTGAACACCCCTCTTTCCCGAAGGGTTGCGTGTGTCCGAACCGACCGAGATCGACCGTGAACGCGGCTACGTCGACGGCCTCTTCCGCCGTCTCGACGAGCTGACCGCCGAGGCCGAACAGCGCCTCGCCGAGACCCGCCGACAGGCGGTCGGCGGGAACCACCAGAGCCGCAGCGAGCGCGACGCGTACGCGCGGCTCTACGAGGACACCGTCGCGACGCTCGAGCGGGTGGGGGACCGCCTGGTCTTCGGCCGCCTCGAGGTCGCCGAGCCCGACAACTCCGACGACACGTTCCGCTACATCGGCCGCGTGGGGCTTCGCGACGCCGAGCACCGGCCGCTGCTGCTCGACTGGCGCGTCCCCGGTGCGAGCGCCTTCTACCAGGCCACCGCCGCGCACCCGATGGGCATGCGGTCTCGCCGGCACCTGTCCCTGCAGGGCCGTCGGGTCGTCGGCGTCGAGGACGAGGTGTTCGACGCCTCGCTCTACGACGACGAGCGCACCCACCTGCAGGGCGAAGGGGCACTGCTCGCCGCGGTGACCGCCGAGCGCACCGGCCGGATGACCGACATCGTCGCGACGATCCAGGGCGAGCAGGACCGCATCATCCGCTCCCCGCTCGAGGGCGTGCTCATCGTGCAGGGCGGCCCCGGCACCGGCAAGACCGCCGTGGCGTTGCACCGGGCCGCCTACCTGCTCTACTCGTACCGGGAGCGGCTACGGGGCTCCGGCGTGCTCATGGTCGGTCCGTCCCCGGCGTTCCTGACGTACATCGAGCAGGTGCTCCCGTCGCTCGGCGAGACCGGTGTCGTGATGGCGTCGCTCGGCTCGCTCTACCCGGGCGTGCACGCGACGACGCACGACACCCGCGACGTCGCCGCCGTGAAGGGTGCAGCGCAGACGGCGTCGCTCCTGCGCCGCGCGGTGCGCTCGCGCCAGGTCGTGCCGACCGAGTCGGTCACGCTCGACGTCGAGGGCGAGCGGCTCGTCGTGCCGCCGCAGCTCGTCGCCGACGCCATGAAGCGTGCGCAGGACCGCGGCAAGCCGCACAACGCCGCCCGCGTCACGTTCAACAAGATCGCCCTCGACGCGATGACCCGCCTGCTCGCCGAGCAGCTGCGGGAGCGCGGCACCACGGTGGACGAGGCCGACGAGAAGGTCCTGCGCGAGGACATCCGGAGCTCGTACGACGCCCGCGTGCTGCTCAACACCGCGTGGTTGCCGCTGCCGCCGGAGAAGTTCCTCGAGGACCTCTACGCCCGGCCGAACTGGCTCGCCTCGCTCACCCCCGACTGGACCCCCGAGCGCCGTGCCCTGCTGCAGCGTGCCCGAGGCGCAGCCTGGACCGTCGAGGACGTCCCCCTGCTCGACGAGGCAGCCGAACTGCTCGGCCCGTTCGACCCGACCGGTGGCGCAGCAAAGCGCGCGGCGAAGGCCAGCCGGAACCGCGACATCGAGAACGCCCGCCAGGCGATCGAGAACATGGGTGTCGAGGGCATCGTCAGTGCCGAGCAGGTCGCCGGCTCGTTCGCCGAGGGCGGCGATCCCCGCTCCACGGCGGAGCGCGCTGCCGACGACCGCGAGTGGACCTACGGGCACATCGTCGTGGACGAGGCGCAGGAGCTCTCGCCGATGCAGTGGCGCGTGCTCGCCCGGCGCAACCCACTGCGCTCGTTCACGATCGTCGGTGACATGGCCCAGGGCTCCTCGCCGGGTGCCGCACGCACCTGGGACGACGTCATCGGGGCGCTCGCGCGTCGCCGCCGGGGCCGTGCGCCGCAGGTGCCGCTCGACCACCGCATCGAGCAGCTCACCGTCAACTACCGCACCCCGCGCTCCATCGTCGAGGCCGCGGGGGCCTTCGCCGACAGTGCCGGGCTGACGGTCACCCGCAACGAGGCCGTACGCGACGGCGATCCCGTCGAGCGCGTCCGCGTCGCCCGGGCCGACCTGCTCGACACCGTCGTGGCGGTCGCCGACGCCGAGCGGACCCGGATCGGCTCCGGCACCATCGGCGTCATCGTCCCCGAGGCCCAGGTCGACACGATCCGGCAGCGGCTCGCCCGCACCGAGGCGGACGTCCGGGGCCTCGCCTCGCCGAACGCCGGCTCGCTCACGGTGCTGACGGGTGCGGACGCCAAGGGCCTGGAGTTCGACGGCGTGCTGCTCGTCGACCCGGACGGCGTGGGGGCCGACGCCGCCCGTGCCGCCGCCGCGGTGTACGTCGCGATGACGCGTCCGACCCGTCGCCTGACGGTCATCGACGTCGACTGACGATCGCGCACGCGTCCTCGCGTGCGTCCTCGCCCACTCCGTGAGCAGGAATGGTCGGGTCCGCTGGGCCCACGCGACCATTGCTGCTCACGATCGGTCGGTGGTGGCGTCTCCGCGGGGCGGACGGGAGGCCCGCTGCGGGCCCGCCACGGGCCTGCCGGCTCAGGTCGGGTCGCCTTCGGACCGCACCCGCGCGACCAGGTCGGCCCACGGACCGTCGAGGCGGCGACCGGGGATCGTCACGGTCGTGCGTTCGAGGCTGATCGTCCAGCTGAAGTCGTCGGGGACGGGCGGGGCCGTCGGCGCAGGGGTGCGTTGCAGCGCGTCGACGACGTCGGACCACGCCGCGGGGTCGCTGCTCGTGTCGGTGTCGACCCGCCAGCGCCGTGTGGTGCCGGCGAAGCCCCCGGAGCGGCGGACCTCGATGCGCATGCCCCCGACGCTACGCCCGGGTGGCGCGCTCAGTCGAGCACGCCCACCCGCTGCCAGGCCTGACGGACCGCGGTCTGCTCGGCGGAGCCGTCCCCGAACCGTCGCCCGGCCGCGTCGACGGTGACGGTGGCGAAGCCCGCGAAGTCGATCGACGCGGTCACCTCGGGCGACGTCAGGGCGTCCCACCAGACGGCACCGGCACCCAGCCAGGCGGGGCCGCCGATGGCCGTGGCCGCCAGGAAGAACGCGTGGTTCGGGATGCCGGAGTTCGTGTGGACCCCGCCGGCGTCGTCGGTGGTGACGACGAACCCGCCCATGGTGGCCGGTTGCGGGTCCTTGCCGAGCACCGGGTCGTCGTACGCGGTGCCCGGGGCCCGCATCGACCGGAGCGCATCGCCCCGCACGGCGTCGGTGAAGAGCCCCTCGCCGATGAGCCAGCTGGCCTGTTCCGCCGACTGCCCCGCCGCGTACTGGGCGACGAGGGAACCGAAGACGTCGCTGATCGACTCGTTGAGGGCGCCGGACTGCCCCTGGTAGGTCAGGTCGGCCGTGTACTGCGTGACGCCGTGCGCGAGCTCGTGGCCGATGACGTCGAGCGCGACGGTGAAGCGCCGGAACACCTCGTCGTCGCCGTCACCGAACACCATCCGGCTGCCGTCCCAGTAGGCGTTGTCGTAGTCCTGGCCGTAGTGCACGGTCGCGTCGAGGGGGAGCCCGGCGCCGTCGATCGACACCCGGTCGAAGACCTCGAGCCAGAAGGCGTGCGTCGCGCCGAGGCCCGCGTAGGCCTCGTCGACCGCGGCGTCACCGGAGTCGGCGTCGCCCTCGCGCCGGACGACGGTGCCGGGCAGCGTGGTGGTGCCGTGCGCGTCGGTGATCGTGCGCTGCGGGGAGCGGTCGACGGTGCCGCTGGCGCCGCGCGGTGCGATCAGGTGCTCGTGCTTCGGCGCCTGCACGGTGTCGAGCGAAGCGAGCGCGGTACGTGCCGCCGAGGCCGCTCGGGGGAACGCGTCGGCGTCGGCGACGGCGCGGAGCAGGTAGGGCGGGACGACGGAGCGGAAGCGGTCGGTCGCGGTCATGCGCACATGCAACCACCGGGCACCGACACGGCCCTGCGCGGCCCTCCCGCGGCGGTGGTCAGTCGCGCTTGCGGTGCTCGACGAGGGCCAGCGCGTACGACTCCCACCACTGGCCGGCCGCGGGGCCGCCGTTGCAGGTGCCGTCGCTGAGCCCCGGCGTCTTGACCCAGAGCAGGGCGTCGAGCCGGGTGCTGCCGCCGGTGACGTGCGGCTCCTGGCCGAGGCCGGCGCCCTCGGGGTTGCACCACGTGCCACGCCACCCCTGCCCGTTGCGGGACACGTCGATGACGAAGTGCGGGTCGCCACCGATCGCGTCGGCGAGCTCGTCGGCGTACGGGCGCTCCTGGTCGACGCGGTAGAAGTTCGACACGTTCGTGAAGAAGCCCTGCACCTCGTCGACGCCGGCCTGCCGCAGCCAGTCCGCCATGGTGGCGGTCGGCACACGGTTCTCGTTGCCGCCGTCCAGGTACACGGTGAGCCCGTGGCCGGTCAGCGCGTCGACGGCCTTCCGCAGCAGGGGCAGGCGTTCGTCGCGCAGTCGCTCGCAGTTCTGGATCTGGGCGATCGAGTCGGGTTCGACGAGCACGACGGCGTGCGAGCCGGCCATCGCCCGGACGGCGGACCGGACCCACGGCAGGTAGGCGTCGTCCTCGGTGCCGCCCTTGGAGTAGCTGCCGCAGTCGCGGTCCGGGATGTTGTAGAGGACGAACACGGGGGTGGCACCACGGTCCTCCGCCGTGCTGACGACCGACCGGATCGTCGAGCGGGTCTCGGCCCGCGAAGTGTTCGTCAGCCAGGTCGCGATCGGCTGGTCGGCGATCACGGCGATCTGCTCGGCGGTCGCGGCGTCGCCCTCGGCCCGTGCCTGTCGCTCGCGGAGGCCGGCCTGGTTCACGGCCGTCGGCTGGCGCGCGAGCCCGCCCGGGAACGCCTCGGCCGCGGTCTTCCGCTCGGCGACGGTGCGCCCGCTCGGGGTGGCGTCGCCGTCCGGCTGGCCGCCGTTCCACGGGCCGACGACCACGAGCGTCGTGACGACCGCGGCGACGACGACCGCCGCAGCGGCGATCCACCCCCACTGCCGCAGGCCGCTCGAGCGGTTGCGGCGTTCGGCGCTGGGTGCCTCGTGCTCCGGCATGCTGCGGTGCTCCTGATCTGACCGTGCGGTGTCGGTGGTGCGGGCACCGATCGCGCCCGGACCCATGCTGACAGGTACGGGGGAGTCCTGACCAGCGCCGATCCGTGATCGCCCAGGTGTCGTACCGACGGCTGACAGGAGCGCTCCAGCGTCCGCGCAGGACCATGCAGCACACTGTCCGGATGTTCCGTCGACTCCTCCTCCTCGCCCTGACCGCGGCGTACGCCTGGGTGATCTGGCGGATGACGCTGACCCCGCAGGTCTTCACCTCGGCCCAGAACTCGCTCGTGCTGCACGCGATCGCATGGGTGCAGCAGCTGCCGCACGGTGCCTGGTTCACGTACGAGCGCACCGAGTTCCTCGCCAACATCGCGATGTTCGTGCCGGTCGGGATGCTCGCGGCGCTGTGGCTGCCCCGTCGCTGGTGGATCCTCGGCGCGCTCGTCGCGGTCGTCCTGTCCACGGGCATCGAGTTCGCCCAGGCCACCTACCTGCCGTACCGCGTCGCGGACCCGCGCGACGTGCTGTCGAACGGCCTCGGCGGACTGCTCGGCGCGACGCTCGTCGGGCTCGTCCGCAGTCTGCTGCCGGAACGTCGACGTCGACGCCGTCTGCATCCCAGGACCGCCTAGGACTCTGGTAGTCTTGGGCGGTTGCCGTCGAACGGCCGCGGACAAAGAGCGCTCGCGCATCAGGCACGGGCACCGCGCAACGGACAGGAAGGGGATCACCATGGCACTTGACGCACAGGTCAAGCAGGAGATCATCGAAGAGTACGCGACCCACCCGGGCGACACCGGATCCCCCGAGGTCCAGGTCGCCGTTCTGACGCGTCGTATCAACGACCTGAACGAGCACCTCAAGGAGCACAAGCACGACCACCACTCGCGTCGTGGTCTGCTCCTCATGGTCGGTCAGCGTCGCCGTCTCCTCGGTTACCTCTCCGACGTCGACATCGCCCGCTACCGTGCGCTCATCGAGCGCCTCGGCCTGCGTCGCTAGTCGACCGACACACGCTTGACCGAACGCCCCGGCCCTCCTCGTGAGGACCGGGGCGTTCTCCGTTCCCGGACCTGGTGCGTCTTCGGTCGGTCAGGACACGTCGCCCGCGCTGAGCCCGCGGTCACGACTCGTCGGCTCCCGCGGTCTCACGCGACACTTCGTGACCGCTCCGCAGTCAGCGCGCGGGGAGTCGTGACCGATCGGCACGCTGCTCGACGGCGGGAATGGTTGTGGCGGCAACCCGGTTGGATGCTATGTTCATGCAAACGCATCGAAAGTCGGGAAGCATCATGACCACCATCGCCGTCGTCTCCGCCGGACTCTCCGAGCCCAGCTCCACCCGCCTGCTCGCCGACCGTCTGGGTGAGGCAGCCGTCGCGTCGCTCGTCGCCGAGGGGACCCCCGCACACGTCGTGCACGTCGAGCTCCGGCCGCTCGCGCACGAGGTCACCGACGCGATGCTGACCGGGTTCGCGGCCCCTGCGCTCTCCGCAGCGATGGCCGCTGTGGTCGAGGCCGACGCCGTCGTGTTCGTCACGCCGATCTTCACCGCGGGCGTCAGCGGCCTGGCCAAGTCGTTCCTGGACGTGCTCGACAAGGACTCGATGGCCGACATGCCCGTCCTGCTCGGCGCCACCGGTGGGACCTCGCGGCACTCGCTCGCGATCGACCACGCCCTCCGGCCCGTCTTCGCGTACCTGCGTGCGGCGATCGTGCCGACCGGGGTGTTCGCCGCGACCGACGACTGGGGGACCGACGGTGACGCGGCCGCCCTGGACGGTCGCATCCGCCGGGCAGGAGCCCACCTGGCCTGGGCGATCCGGGCCTCCAGGAGGGCACCGCAGGAAGCCGACGCGCTCCCCGCGACCCCGGACTTCGCGAGCCTGCTCGGCGGCCTCGGTCACTGACCCGGTGCCGAGACGCCGTCGTGTTCACGAGACGCCGCCGAACCCGGCGACGTCTCGGGCGTTCGGCGGCGTCTCGGCGAGACGACGGCGTCGACCGGACGCAGCCACTGGACGCAGCGACCGGACGCAACGACCGGACGCCGCTGACCGACGCGCGACCAGCCCAGCGCTCAGTACCAGTGCGGGTTGACGCTCATCTCGTGGCCCCACGCCCCGCAGGGTGACCCGTAGGCGCTCTTGATGTAGGCGAGCCCCCAGTTGATCTGCGTCGCAGCGTTCGTCCGCCAGTCGGCTCCGGCCACCGCCATCTTCTCGGCCGGCAGCGACTGCGGGATGCCGTAGGCGCCGCTCGAAGCGTTCAGGGCGTTCGCCCGCCACCCGGACTCCTGCGTCCACAGCGACACCAGGCACGAGAACTGGTCGTCGCCCCACCCGTAGGACGCCAGGGCGCCACGCGCGTAGGCCTGGGCGCCGGCCGGGTCGACGACGACACCACCGGTGCTCGGGTAGGACGTGCCGGAGCCGCCGCTGCTCGCGCTGCCGCCGCCGGTGTTCGCCGCGGCCGCGTTCGCCGCCGCCTCGGCCGCCGCCGCTGCAGCCCGCTTCCGCTGCTGCTCCGCCTTCTGCGCGGCGACCCGCTGACCGAGCTCGTACCCGGCCTCCTGCTCCGCGGTGCTGTCCTTGAGCGACGCGAGCTGCGCGTACAGCTCGTCGCTGTGCTGCTCCGTCGACTCGACGGCGGCGTCCGCCGCCTGTTCCGCCGACTTCGCCGCGGCCGAGCGCTCCTCGGCCGCCTGCGCGCGCGTCGCGCGCTCCGTCTCGGCCCGCTGGGCCTGCTCGTGCAGCGACGACGCCGTGCCGGCAGCGACGGAAGCCTCGTCCATGACGCCGGACCACGTCTCCGACAGCTGGTCGAGTGCACCGAGCTGGTAGAGCAGCTGGTCCGGGTTCTCCGCGGTCGCGATCCGGGTGGTCATCTGGTTCGTGCTGCCGTCGCGGTACAGGTTCGCGGCCAGTTGACCGGCCCGCTGCTGAGCGCGGTCCGCCGTCTCACTCGCGTGCTGCGCCTGGGCCTGGAGGCTCGTGGCGGCCTGGGTGGCCGACGCCAACTCCGCCTCGGCTGCGTCCGCCTTCGACGAGGCCACCAGGGCGGCCTGCGACTTCGCCGCGGCTTCGTCCTGCGCGGACTGCAGCGCGGCCTGGACCTTCTGCACCTCGGCCCGCTTCGCGGTCTCGTTGCCCTTCGCGCGCTGCACGTCCTGCCACGTCGGGTACTCGGTCGCGTTCGCGGGGACAGCGGTGAGTGCCGGGGCGACGAGCGCGCCGACGACCACGGCGGCCGCGACGAGCACGCCCCGCGAGGGGGTGAGACGCATGGCGGCAGGCTACCGATGTTCACCAGCAGTCCAGCGAGCCGCGCCGCCCACAGCCTGAGGACTGGTAAAGTCCATCATGTCCGAGGACTCATTCCCCGGACGTCACACACAACACTGCGCAGGCCGGGCACGGAGCTGGTCATCGGTGGTGGCTCGCGGGCCGGAACGGTTTCCCGAGTGCTTCTACTGCTGGCCAGACATGCGTCCGGAACGATCGGCGCGCACGCACCATCGAGTGCCGTCGCCACGGCCTGCCGGAAACACATCAAGGAGGCGCCCTTTTGGAGGGTCCCGAGATCAAGTTCGCCGAAGCCGTCATCGACAACGGCAAGTACGGCAAGCGCACCGTCCGGTTCGAGACCGGCCGGCTCGCACAGCAGGCCCAGGGCGCGGTCGCCGCGTACCTCGACGAGGAAACGATGCTCCTCTCGGCCACCAGCGCCGGCAAGCACCCGCGTGAGGGCTTCGACTTCTTCCCGCTGACCGTCGACGTCGAGGAGCGTTCCTACGCCGCCGGCAAGATCCCCGGTTCGTTCTTCCGCCGCGAAGGCCGTCCGTCGACCGAGGCCATCCTCGTCTGCCGTCTCATCGACCGGCCGCTGCGCCCGTCGTTCGTCGACGGACTGCGCAACGAGGTCCAGATCGTCATCACCGTCCTGAGCATCGCTCCGGACGAGTTCTACGACGCGCTCGCCATCAACGCCGCGTCCGCGTCGACGCAGATCTCCGGTCTGCCGTTCTCCGGCCCGATCGCCGGTGTGCGCCTCGCGCTGATCGGTGACCAGTGGGTCGCGTTCCCGAAGGCCTCGCAGCTGGCCGACGCCGTGTTCGACCTCACCGTCGCCGGCCGTGTCGTCACGGACGAGGCGGGCAACGAGGACGTCGCGATCATGATGGTCGAGGCCGAAGCCACCGAGCACGCCTGGGACCTCATCCAGGGCGGCGCCACCAAGCCCGACGAGGCCATCGTCGCCCAGGGCCTCGAGGCGGCGAAGCCGTTCCTCAAGTCCCTCGTCGACGCGCAGGCCAAGCTCGCCGCACAGTCGGCCAAGGAGATCCAGGACTACCCGGTCTTCCCGCCGTACGCGCCCGAGGTCTACTCGGCTGTGGAAGCCCTCGCGCTCTCCGAGCTCGGTGACGTCTACAAGATCGCCGCCAAGACCGAGCGTCAGGACGCCGACGACGCGCTCAAGTCGCGCGTGAAGGAGGCCATCGCCGCCAAGGTCGAGGCCGGCGAGCTGCCGACCGAAGCCAACGGCCAGGTCAGCGCCGCGTACAAGTCGGTCACGAAGAAGGTCGTCCGCGGCCGCATCCTGACCGAGCAGGTCCGCATGGACGGTCGCGGCCTCGCCGACATCCGTCCGCTCGACGCCGAGGTCGCCGTGATCCCGCGCGTCCACGGTTCGGCGATCTTCCAGCGCGGCGAGACGCAGATCCTCGGCGTCACGACGCTGAACATGCTCAAGATGGAGCAGCAGATCGACTCGCTGTCGCCCGTCACGAAGAAGCGCTACCTGCACCACTACAACTTCCCGCCCTACTCGACCGGTGAGACCGGCCGCGTTGGTTCGCCGAAGCGTCGCGAAATCGGGCACGGCTTCCTCGCCGAGCGCGCCCTCGTGCCGGTGCTGCCGTCGCGTGACGAGTTCCCCTACGCCATCCGTCAGGTCTCCGAGGCGCTCAGCTCCAACGGCTCGACCTCGATGGGTTCCGTCTGCGCCTCGACCCTCTCGCTGCTCAACGCCGGTGTGCCCCTCAAGGCCCCGGTCGCCGGCATCGCGATGGGCCTGGTGTCCGACACCGTCGACGGTCAGACCCGCTACGCGGCCCTGACCGACATCCTCGGTGCGGAAGACGCGCTCGGCGACATGGACTTCAAGGTCGCCGGTACCTCGGAGTTCGTCACCGCGATCCAGCTCGACACCAAGCTCGACGGCATTCCGTCGACGGTGCTCGACGCGGCGCTCAAGCAGGCGAAGGAGGCCCGCTCGGCCATCCTCGGTGTGCTGAACGAGGCCATCGACGCCCCCGACGAGATGGCGGACACCGCTCCTCGCGTCATCTCGGTGCAGATCCCCGTCGACAAGATCGGCGAGCTGATCGGCCCGAAGGGCAAGACGATCAACGGCATCCAGGACACCACGGGCGCCGACATCTCGATCGAGGACAACGGCACGGTCTACATCGGCGCCGTCGACGGTCCGTCGGCCGAGGCCGCTCGTGCCCAGGTCAACGCGATCGCGAACCCGACCAACCCGGAGATCGGGGACCAGTTCCTCGGCACCGTCGTGAAGATCGCCACCTTCGGCGCCTTCGTGTCCCTGCTCCCGGGCCGTGACGGTCTGCTCCACGTCTCCGAGGTCCGCAAGCTCGCCGGTGGCAAGCGTGTGGAGAACGTCGAAGACGTGCTCGGCGTCGGCCAGAAGGTCCTGGTCGAGGTGACCAAGGTGGACGATCGCGGCAAGCTGTCGCTCGCGCCGGTCGTGACCGACGAGACCGAGGGTGACTCCACCTCGGCCGAGACGGTACGCGCCCACGCCGAGGACCCGGCCGAGGGCTGATCCTCCCCGCGTCCTGACGCACGAACGGCCGCCGTCCCTTCCGGGGCGGCGGCCGTTCGCCGCTGCGGGGGCGTGCGTGCGTTGGCCGTGCGTGCTTTGGCTGCGTGCGTGCTTTCGCGGCCAGCGACACCTCACGGGCACGGCGCCGCGTGAACTGTCGTCGGCCGCGAAAGATCGCGGCGCGGTGCCGCGTGCCGGTCAGGCCGCGGGGGTCTCCTGCGTGCCCATGAGCTGCGCGCGCCCGAGCAGGTGCCCGCGGAGCATGAAGCCCACGACCGCGGGGGTCGCGTCCGCGGGGACCTCGAGCACGGGGACGTCGAGGGCGCTCAGCGTGAAGAAGTAGCGGTGCACACCGTGGCCCGCGGGCGGAGCAGCCCCGAGGAACGTGTCCGTGCCGAACTCGTTGCGGCGGCGGAGTGCCTCGGCGGGCAGCAGGGCGTCATCGGTGCCGGCGCCTGCGGGGAGCGAGGTCGCCGAGCCCGGGATGTCGCTCAGGCTCCAGTGCCAGAAGCCGGAGCCGGTCGGGGCGTCGGGGTCGTAGACGGTCAGGACGAAGCTCTTCGTGCCCTCGGGCGCGTCCGACCACTCGAGTGCGGGGGAACGGTCCTCACCGCCGACGTCGGAGCCGCGTGCCGAGGTGGGCAGCTCGCCTCCGTCGGCGAAGTCGGGGCTCGTCAGGGTGAAGGACGGGACGTCGGGCAGGTTCCAGTTGGGGTCGTTGGCCATGTCCCAAGCCAACACCCGACGGCTCGGGCTGTGCTCCGTGCGCGCGCGGGGCTGTGGGAGTTCGCACGCGACGGCCTGGAGGCACGGTACGGGCCCGCCGCGGGCCTCCCGTCCGCCTGCGGTCACCTCGACCGCCCTGCGGAAGCGACAGATCCGCATCGCGTGGGTGCGTCAGTGCCGCGAAGGCGACAGGATGGCACGAACTGTTCGCGGTGATCTGTCGCTTTCGCGAGGGCGACAGCCGAACGCGACAGATCTGGTGACAGCCGGGCGTCAGCCCGCGAGCACCCGGTCGACCACACGGTTGAGCGCAGCGGTGGCGGCGATCGCGTCGCCGGCGTACGCCCCGGCCATCGCACCGTCGCGCGCGAGCATGAGTTCGTCGGCGCCGTCGCCGGGCAGGGGGTGCCCGGCTTCCTGCAGCAGGGTCGCGAGTCGCTCGGTGTACCAGTCGCGGTGCACGGCGACGACCTGGCGCACCGGGTCGCGCGGGTCGTGGTACTCGGCGGCGGCGTGCAGGAACGCACAGCCGCGGAACGCCGGGTCGTTGACGTCGTCGGCCAGGGCGGCGACCCACGCACGGACGGCCCGCTCGGGGGAGCCGGCGTCGGCGATGAGCTGCTCCATCCGCTCCTGCACGCGCTCGTGCTGGGTGCGGATGTAGGCGAGGATCAGGTTGTCCTTCGACCCGTAGTGCTTGTAGAACGTCGCCTTCGTGACGCTCGCCTCGGAGATGAGACGGTCGACGCCGACGCTGTGGATGCCCTCTTCGTAGAAGAGTCGCGTGGCGGTCTCGAGGACGCGGACCTTCGCGCCGCCGGAGCGGGGAGTCGGGGGGACGCTCGACCCGTCCGGCGACGCGAGGTTCGTGCTCGGGCCGGGGAGACGCTGGACGGCCGGTTGGGGGGAATCGACCGTCACAGCGTGTACTCCTCGGACTCATCGGCTCCGCGACCGGAGTGGGGGGACTCGGTGGTCGCGCAGGACTGATGTCCCGAGCCGCCGGATCGGAACTTAGGGGGGCTTTCGATCCGGCGTGGCCAACAGTAGCACAAGGAGGACAGACAGACGAGTCGGTCTGTCCACACTTTCTGTACCCCACTTCGAGTGGCACGCGACCGAGACCGGGAAACTGGGCGGGAGGCCTCGACGGATCAGTAGGCTCGTCTGCGATGAACCAGCCAGTGCCACTGCCGCTCGGGGCCCCGGACACGTCGTTCCTGACGTCCGGCGGGGCCTTCGTCCGTCGCACCGTGCTGCCCTCGGGCGTCCGTGTGCTGACCGAGGCGGTGCCGGGCGCCGCGTCGACGAGCATCGGGTTCTGGGTCGGCGTCGGTTCGCGGGACGAGCGCGACGGGCAGTTCGGGTCGACGCACTTCCTCGAACACCTGCTCTTCAAGGGCACCGAGACCCGGTCGGCGCTCGACATCGCCATCGCCTTCGACTCGGTCGGCGGTGAGCACAACGCCGCGACCGCCAAGGAGTACACCTGCTACTACGCACGGGTCCGGGACACCGACGTCCCGATGGCCGTGAACGTCATCGGTGACATGGTCACCGGCTCGGTGCTCGAACCGGACGCCTTCGCCGTCGAGCGCGGGGTCATCCTCGAAGAGCTCGCGATGGCCGCCGACGACCCGGCCGACGTCGCCGGCGAGGCGTTCTTCGCCGCGGCCTTCGGCGGACACCCCCTCGGCCGTCCGATCGGCGGCACCCCGGACAGCATCCGTGCGGTCCAGCGCGACGAGGTGCTGGCCCACTACCGCGAGCACTACGCGCCGAACGGCATCGTCGTGACCGCCGCCGGTGCCGTCGACCACGACCGGTTCTGCGAGCTCGTCGCCGGTGTCTTCCACGACGCGCCAGACGCCGACCCGCTGCCGCGCCGCACGCCCGAGACGGTTGCCGACCCGGTCGAGCCGAAGCTGTCCGTGGTGCACCGCCCCACCGAACAGGTGAGCATGCTCCGCGGGTCGCAGGGCCTCGACCTGCGTGACGACCGCCGTCCCTCGCTCAGCGTCCTGAACGCCGTGCTCGGTGGGGGCATGAGTTCGCGCCTGTTCCAGGAGGTCCGCGAGCGCCGCGGTCTGGCCTACGCGGTGTCGTCGTTCGCCCCCGCGTACCTGGACAACGGTGCCTTCGGTGTCTACGCCGGCTGCGCGCCGGACAACGTCGCGGGTGTCATCGACATCGTCGACGCGGAGTTCCGCCGGATGGTCGACCACGGCATCACCGACGACGAGCTCCGCCGTGCCAAGGGGCAGATCGAGGGTGCGCTGACGCTCTCGCTCGAGGACTCCGACGCCCGCATGACCCGCCTCGGCCGCTCCGAACTCGGTACGGGGGAGTACACCGACCTGTCGACGGCGCTCGAGCGCGTCGACCGCGTCACCACCGACGGCGTGCTCGAACTCGCGCGCGACCTGCTCACCCGGCCGACGATCACCTCGGTGGTCGGCGCCGTGCAGCAGGACGAACTCGCCGCGGCGATCGGGATCGGCAGCTGAGCGCGGACATGTCGCACTACCTGTACCTCGTCCGGCACGGCGAACACCAGGACGCCGAACACGGCCTGCGGGACGGCAAGCTCTCCGAACGCGGCAAGCGTCAGGCGACCCTGATCGCCGATCGTCTCGGCGGCGTGCCCTTCGACGGTGTGTACCACTCGCCGCTCGAGGCACCGAGCGAGACCGCGGCGTTCCTGTCGCAGCGCCTGCCGTCGATCCAGCCCGAGCCCTCGACGCTGCTGTTCGACTGCATCCCCTCGGGCCCGACCCCGGACATGCCGCACGCCTACCAGGGCTGGTACGGCGGCATCACCGAAGAGGAGATCGTCGCCGGGCAGGCCCAGATGGGCGACGCCGTGTCGGAGTGGTTCACCCCCGCGCGCGAGGACCGGCACGACCTGCTCATCACCCACAACGCCGTGATCGGCTGGTTCGTGCGCGAGGCGTTCCAGGCCCCCGAGTGGCGCTGGATGGGCACCAACGTCGCCCACACCGCGCTCACGATCATCCGGATCCGTTCGGCCAAGCCCGCCGAGGTCGTCACACTGAACGACCTGGCCCACCTGCCGGTGGAGCTCCGCACCGGTCTGCCGGTCGACCAGCCCGTCTAGCGGCTGCCGGTCCGGTCCGCGGCGGTGCGGCCGGGAGGCCCGTGGCGGCTCAGGCGATCGGCTTGCGGTACCAGGCGGTCGCGTTCGGGTTCTCGTTGAACGGCTCGACCCGCTGGTACCCGCGGCCGCGGTACATCGCGCCGGCCGCCACGAGCGAGTCGTTCGTGTCGAGGACGATGCTCGTCGCACCGAGGTCGGCCCCCGCGCGCTCGAGCAGGTCCATCACGGCCGTCGCCACGCCCTTGCCGCGCCCGGCCGGCGTCACGAAGACGTGCTTGACCTCGAACCGGACGTCGACGGCACCGGTCGCGTCGACCCCGTCCGCGATCCGCCGGAGACCGCCGCAACCGACCGCGGTGCCGTCCTCGTACGCCACCGCGAAGACACCGTTCGGCGGCGTGAACTCCGCAGCGGGGGTGCGCTTCCGCGAGTACGAGCCCTGCGTGCTCGGGAACGTCGCCTCACGCTCGTCCAGGTACGCGTCGAGCAGCTCGTCGACCTCGGGCAGATCGGCCGGCACGGTCCTGACCTCGACTGACATGCGTCGATCCTAGGATGGACCGCATGGTCACTCCCGTCGCCGTCGTCGGCGCCACCGGTCGTCTCGGGGGCCTCGTGGCCTCCGTCGTCGAGGAACTCCCGGAGTTCGAGCTCGTCGCCCGTCTGTCCTCGAAGGACGGCGTGCACGACGCGCCGCCGTCGGTCTTCGGCGGCGCGGCGCTCGTCGTCGACGTGACGGTCCCGTCGCTCAGCCCGGCGATCGTCGAGAACGCGCTGTCGAGCGGCGCGAACGTGCTCGTCGGCACCTCCGGCTGGTCACTCGACCGCCTCGCGAAGCTCCGCACCGGTCTGCAGGAACGCCCTGAGCAGGGGGTGCTCGTCGTCCCGAACTTCTCGATCGGCTCGGTGCTCGGCACGCACCTGGCGACGATCGCGGCACCGTGGTTCCCGGCCGCCGAGATCGTCGAGACCCACCACGCCGGCAAGATCGACTCGCCCTCGGGCACCGCGGTGCGCACCGCCGAGCTGATGGCCGACGCCCGTCGCGAGGTCGGCCCCGTGGACGCCCCGCACGTCGACCAGCGCGCCCGCGGCCAGCAGGTCGCCAGCGTGCCGATCCACTCGCTCCGACTGCCAGGGGTGAAGGCGGTGCAGGACGTCGTGCTGAGCGGCCCCGGCGAGACGCTGACGATCCGGCACGACACGAACGACGACGTCGCCTACGTGGCCGGCATCCGTGCGGCGCTGGCGAACGTCGTCGCGGCGCGGGGCCTCACCGTGGGCCTCGGCAGCGTCCTCGGCATCGGCTGAGGCGTCGTGGGTCGGATGGAGCGGGCCGGACGCACGATCCGCTCGCCGTTCTGGGGCGCGGCGCTGATGGCGGTGCTGCTCGCCCTGTACATCGTGCTGGTCGGGCAGCGCGCCGTCGCCTTCATCGCGACCGGCATCCCGGTCGGCATCGGCATCGGCGTCGCGCTGTTCGTCGTCGCCGCGATCGGGGCGCTCCTGCTCGTGCTGGAGTTCCGCTTCGGCATCCGCATCACCCGGCTCGGCGCGCGGCTCGAGGCCGAGGGCGGAACCCCGGACGACGTCGTCCCGGTGCGGCCGTCGGGTCGGCCGATCCGCGACGCCGCCGACGAGCTGTTCCCGCGGTACCGCGACGCGGTCGAACAGAACCCGGCCGACTGGCGTGCCTGGTACCGGCTCGGTGTCGTCTACGACGCCGCCGGCGACCGCAAGCGCGCGCGGTCGGCGATGCGCACCGCCCTGGCCCGCGCCATCGAACGCTGACCACGGGCTCGGCGTCGATCAGAAGACGGCGTCGATCGCGTCCGCAGCCTGCGGATACCGGAACGTGTAGCCGGACTCGAGCAGCTTCGTGGGGACCATCCGCTGGCTCGACAGGAGCATGTCGTCGGCGGCGTCCCGCAGCGCCAGGCGCAGGGCGAACTCGGGGATCCGGAACAGGTAGGGGCGGTGCAGCACCTCGGCGACGTGCTTCGTGATGCGGTCGGCGACGACGGGCTCGGGGCCCGCCAGGTTCACCGGGCCGGAGACCTCCGGGGCCGCGGTGGCCAGGTGCAGGATCGCACCGACCTCGTCCTCGAGGGCGATCCAGGGCCAGTGCTGGCCACCGGTGCCCAGTCGGCTCCCGACGCCGAGCTTCGTCAGCGGGACGATCGGCGCGAGCGCACCACCGCCCTTGCCGATGACGATGCCGGTGCGGAGCGTGACGACCCGCACCCCGGCGGGAGCGGCGTTCGCGGCGGCTTCCCACGCGGTGCAGACGTCGGCGAGGAAGCCCGAGCCCGGGGCGGCGTCGTCCTGCAGCACGTCGGCCGGGCGGTCGCCGTACACGCCCGAGGCCGATCCCGACAAGAACAGCGCCGGGGGAGTGGCGGCGTGCCGCATCGCCTCGACCAGGGTGTCGGTGGCGTCGATGCGCGAGCTGCGGATCTCCCCGCGGTAGGCGTCCGTCCACGGCAGCTTGCCGATGTTCGCGCCGGCGAGGTTGATCACCACGTCGGCACCGTCGACGATCGCGGGGTCGAGTGGACGCCGCCCCGGCGCCCAGCGGAACTCGGTCGCGGTGCGCGCTTCGCGGCGGACGAGCGTGGTGACGTGGTGCCCCGCTTCGCGCAGGGCGCGGACGAGGGGCGTCCCGATGAACCCGGACGAGCCGGCCACCAGGATCGAGAGCGGTTGTACCGTCGTGTCGGGCATGCCCGCAACGCTACTCACACCGACGTAGGCTTCTGTGTGTGACCGACAGCGAGACCGTACAGCCCGACGCCTCCGTCCCGACGCCCTACGAAGACCTGCTCCGCCGGGTCCTGACCGAGGGATCGCCGAAGGGCGACCGCACCGGCACCGGGACCCGCAGCCTGTTCGGCGCGCAGCTCCGCTACGACCTGTCGAAGGGCTTCCCGCTCGTCAGCACCAAGCGCGTGCACTTCAAGTCGGTCGCGTACGAGCTCCTCTGGTTCCTGCGCGGCGAGGGCAACGCGACCTGGCTGCAGGAGCACGGCGTCCGGATCTGGAACGAGTGGGCGGACGCCGACGGCGACCTCGGCCCGGTGTACGGCGTGCAGTGGCGATCGTGGCCGACCCCGTCGGGCGAACACGTCGACCAGATCGCGCAGGTCATCGAGCAGATCAAGGCGAACCCGGACAGCCGCCGGCTCATCGTCTCGGCGTGGAACGTCGCCGACGTGCCGGACATGGCGCTCGCCCCGTGCCATGCGTTCTTCCAGTTCCACGTGAACGACGGCAAGCTCTCGTGCCAGCTCTACCAGCGGAGCGCCGACATGTTCCTCGGCGTCCCGTTCAACATCGCCTCGTACGCGCTGCTCACCCACATGATCGCGGCGCAGACCGGGCTCGAGGTCGGCGACTTCGTCTGGACCGGCGGCGACTGCCACATCTACGACAACCACGTCGAGCAGGTCGAGGAGCAGCTGTCCCGCACGGCGTACCCGATGCCGACGCTCGAACTCGCACCGCGCGACTCGATCGACGACTACGAGTACGAGGACTTCACCGTCGTCGGCTACGAGCACCACCCGGCGATCAAGGCCGCGGTCGCCGTCTGATGATCGGCATGGTCTGGGCCCGCTCGACCACCGGTGTCATCGGTGCCGACGGCGGCATGCCCTGGCACGTGCCCGAGGACCTGGCGCACTTCAAGCAGGTCACCGGCGACGCGACCGTGCTGATGGGCCGGCGCACCTGGGAGTCCCTGCCCGAGCGCTTCCGGCCGTTGCCCGGTCGGCGCAACGTCGTGCTCACCCGTGACACGACGTGGTCGGCCGCCGGCGCCGAGGTCGTGCACGACCTGCAGGCCACGCTCGAGGGTGCAGAAGGCGCCGACGAGACCGTCTGGGTCATCGGCGGCGGCCAGGTGTACGGCGCCGCGCTCGACTCGGCCGACCACGTCTCCGAGACCCTGATCGACGTCGACGTCGCGGGGGACACCGCGGCGCCCGAACTCGGTGACGACTGGATCCTGGTCGACGACGGGCCGTGGCAGGAGTCCCGCGACGGCGGCACCCGCTACCGGTTCCTGGAGTGGCAGCGCCGCGCCTGAGTGCCCGATGTCGCCGGGCGCGACCGGCGGGGCGGACGCGATCCGGGCCTCCCGGCCGCGCCGCAGGCGGTCCACCGTCCACACGGACGGCCGTCCTCGCGCACATCCCCGGTACGCTGGTGCCCGTGTCCCCGCGTGAGAATCCCTTCGGTCAGGTCCTCGTCGCCCTCGTGACCCCGTTCACGGCCGACGGTGAGGTCGACTGGCCCGGCGTCGAGCAGCACATCGACGACTGCATCAGCGCCGGCGCCGACGGCATCGTCGTCACCGGCACGACCGGTGAGACGTCGACGCTGACCGACCCGGAGAAGCTCCGGCTGGTCGAGGTCGGCAAGTCCGTCGCCGCCGGCCGCGCGAAGATCATCACGGGCGGCGGCTCGAACGAGACCGCCCACGCGATCCACCTGTACAAGCAGAGCGAGCGCGCCGGTGCCGACGGCGTCATGATCGTCACTCCGTACTACAACAAGCCGACGCAGTCGGGTGTCCTCACGCACTTCCGGATGATCGCCGACGCCACCGACCTGCCGGTGATCCTGTACGACATCCCCGGCCGCACCGGCATCCCGATCACGTACGACACGATCCTGCGTGCGTCGAAGCACCCGAACATCCTCGCCGTGAAGGACGCCAAGGGCGACTTCGCCGAGGTCTCGCGTGTGCTGAACAACACCGATCTCATGTACTTCTCCGGCGACGACACGAACGTGCTCCCGCACCTGTCGATCGGCGCCACGGGCCTGATCGGCGTGACCGCGAACATCACGTCGGCGCCGTACCGCACCATCGTCGACGCCGTGAACCGGGGCGACCTGGCCACCGCGACGGCCGAGCACAAGCGACTCGAGCCACTCGTCCGCGCCGTGATGACGCACGTTCCCGGTACCGTGGCCGCGAAGTACATCCTGCACGGGCTCGGCCGCATCGGCAGCCCGCGCGTCCGACTGCCGCTCGTCGGCCCCGAGGACTCCGAGGCGTACGCCATCGAGACCTCGCTCGAAGCCGTGCGTGACGTGCCCGGCGCCGACTTCTCGAACTTCCGCCCCGACCGCAACGCGGCGGCCGGCGGTGCACTACCGAAGGTGCCAGGCACCACCCGCTAGCGAACACCGTGGCGCGCAGTACGCGCGTCGCCCGAATCCGTAGGACCGAATGCCCACACAGATCTCCGAACCGCAGCCGCTCGAAGCCGGCACCCTCCGCGTCGTCCCCATCGGGGGCCTCGGCGAGATCGGTCGCAACATGACCGTCTACGAGTACGAGGGCAAGCTGCTCATCGTCGACGCCGGCGTGCTGTTCCCCGAGGAGCACCAGCCCGGTGTCGACCTGATCCTGCCGGACTTCTCGCCGATCCGTGACCGCCTCGACGACGTCCTCGGTGTCGTGCTCACGCACGGCCACGAAGACCACATCGGCGCCGTCCCGTACCTGCTCAAGCTCCGCGACGACATCCCGCTGATCGGCTCCACGCTGACCCTCGCGCTGGTCGAGGCGAAGCTCAAGGAGCACCGGATCAAGCCGTACACGCTCGTCGTGGCCGAGGACCAGACCGAGCAGATCGGCCCGTTCCACCTCGAGTTCGTCGCCGTGAACCACTCCATCCCGGACGCCCTCGCCGTCGCGATCACGACCCCCGCCGGTCGTGTGCTGCACACGGGCGACTTCAAGATGGACCAACTCCCGCTGGACGACCGCATCACCGACCTCCGTGCGTTCGCCCGTCTGGGCGAGGCCGGCGTGGACCTGTTCCTGCCGGACTCCACGAACGCTGACGTGCCGGGCTTCACCGCTCCGGAGCGCGACATCGGCCCGGTGCTCGAGAACATCATCACGCGCGCCCGCAAGAAGGTCGTCGTGGCGAGCTTCTCGTCGCACGTGCACCGTGTGCAGCAGGTCCTCGACGCCGCCGCGGCCGCCAATCGCAAGGTCGCGTTCATGGGTCGCTCGATGATCCGCAACATGACGATCGCCGCCGAGCTCGGGTACCTGCGGGTGCCGGAGAACGTGCTCATCGACACGAAGAAGGCGAAGAACGTCCCCGACGACCAGATCGTCTACATGTCGACCGGGTCGCAGGGTGAGCCGATGGCCGTCCTGGCCCGCATGGCGAACCTCGAGCACCAGATCGAGATCGGCGAGGGCGACACCGTCATCCTCGCGTCGTCGCTCATCCCGGGCAACGAGAACGCCGTGTACCGCGTCATCGACGGGCTGACCAAGCTCGGCGCGAAGGTCGTGCACAAGGGCAACGCGAAGGTGCACGTCTCCGGACACGCCTCCGCCGGCGAGCTGCTCTACTGCTACAACATCCTGCGGCCGCGCAACGTGCTGCCGGTCCACGGCGAGCACCGCCACCTGTACGCGAACGCCGACCTGGCGATCCAGACGGGTGTGCCGCCGCGCAACGTCATCCTCGGGCAGGACGGCATCGTCGTCGACCTGAAGGACGGCGTCGCCACGGTCGCCGGTCAGCTCGACATCGGCTACGTCTACGTCGACGGCTCGACCGTCGGTGAGATCACCGACGCCGACCTGAAGGACCGCCGTGTCCTGGCAGAAGAGGGCTTCATCTCGATCTTCGCGGCGGTGGACTTCACCACCGGGCAGTGCGTGATCGGCCCGGAGATCCAGTCCCGCGGGTTCGCCGAGACCGACGCCGTGTTCGACGACGTCCGCCCGCAGATCGCCAAGGCACTGGCCGAGGCCGCCGCCAACGGCACCCGCGACTCGCACGCGTTCGCGCAGGTGGTCCGACGCACCGTCGGCCGCTGGGTGAACACGAAGCACCGTCGTCGCCCGATGATCGTCCCGGTGGTCATCGAGGCGTAGCGCCGGTTCGCGGGCGTGCTCGCGTTCGCGGGTGCGTTCGCGTTCGCGTTCGCGTTCGCGTCGGTCCTGCCCGGGAGGCCCGTCCAGCGTCCGTCACGGACGCTGCGGCGGGCCTTCCTGCGTTTGTCCTGAGCGGGCGTTAGGGTTCTGCCCATGGCCGGAGGCACCAAGTCGACCACGCGCTCGCGCGCGTCCACGTCGTCCCGTGGCAACGGGACGCGCGGTTCGTCGCGCACCCAGGCCACGACGAAGAAGCTGCCGCAGGCCGCACCCACGCCGGTGTTCCGCGAGCAGAACCCCCTCGTGACCTTCTGGCTCGCGATGGCGCACGGCGTCGGGGCGATGTTCCGGCTGCTCGGCAAGGAGACCCTCGAGAAGGACCAGCGGCGCGACGGGTTCCCGTTCCTGCTGTTCCTGCTGGCCATCGCCGGCGGGGTCGTCGAGTGGCTCAACCCGACCAACAGCGTCTCGGTCGCACTCGACGCGTACACGTTCGGCGGGCTCTTCGGCCGCCTGGCGTTCGCCCTGCCGGTGATCATGATCGTCTTCGCCGGGTGGCTGTTCCGGCACCCGGCATCGGTGCACGACAACACCCGGATCGGCATCGGCCTGGGCATCCTGATCGTGTCGATCGCCTCGCTGTGCCACGTCTTCGGCGGCCGGCCGAGTGCGGCTGACGGCATGCCCGCGCTGGCCGCAGCCGGTGGCGTGCTCGGGTGGGTGGTCATCGGCTGGCTCGTCACGATCGCGACCGCCTGGGTGGCCGTGCCCGTGGCGATCGTGCTGCTCGTGCTCTCGCTCTTCATCATCACCAAGACGCCGCCGAACAAGCTCGGTCGCCGGCTGCACGAGCTCTACGCCTACCTGTTCGGCGCACCGGCCCCCGCGGCGGAGCCCGAAGCCGACGCCGCCGCGGCCGAGCCAGCCCCTCGTGCCCGCACCTCGAAGCGCGGCAAGAAGGGCGACACCGACTTCCAGCTGTTCGACGACCTCGGGTTCGGCGACGAGCAGGCCGGTGCCGACGCGGAAGCCGGTGGCGACAACGTGCCGTGGTGGCGCCGGAACAAGTCCGGGCGTGAAGAGGACCCGGCGTACGACAGCCCCGTGCTGCCCCCGGCCACCGGTGTCGCACCGACGGCGCCGCCCGCCGCGGCGGCTGCACCCGCTGCCCCGGTGGGCAACCCCAACGCGGGCGCTGCTGCCG
>NZ_QKLE01000020.1:0-55405 GCF_003224275.1 Curtobacterium sp. MCSS17_011
AGATGTGTATAAGAGACAGGAGCAGGACGTCGGCACCGAGCGCCGCCGGCGCGATGCGCAGCCGCTCGGTCACGGCAGCCATCGACTGGGCGCGGACCTCGGCGTCGATGCGGTCCCCGACGTGGCCGAGGAGCACTCCGAGGAACCCGCCGAGGACGACCACCTCGGGGTTGACGGTGTGGATCGCGTTGCGGAGTGCGGTCGCGAGGGCCGTGACCTGGCGGTCGACCACCCGCTCGACCTCGGGACGGCGCTGCGCGAGCGCCGCGGCGAGCGCTGACGGGTCGTCCGAGGCGACGCCGGCGGCAGCGACCAGGGCATCACGCGACGCCTCGGTCTCGAGACACCCGACAGCACCGCAGTGACAACGGACACCGTTCGCTGCGACGAAGGTGTGACCGAGCTCGCCAGCGTACCCGTCCGCCCCGCTGAGAGGCCGAGCGGCACTGATGACGCCGCCGCCGATACCGCTCGCGCCACCGTTGAGGTAGATCAGGTCGTCGACTCCGCGGCCACTGCCGTACAGCCGCTCCGCCCAGGCGCCGGAGTTCGCGTCGTTCGCGGCCCGGACCGGCAGACCGGTGCGCTCGGCGAGGGGACGGGCGATCGGTTCGTCGTGCCAGCCGAGGTGGGGCGCGTAGCGGACCACGCCGTCCTCGACCCGCACGGTCCCGGGGACCGCGACGCCGATCCCGGCGATCCGCGTGGGTGGGCCTTCCCCGGCGATCAACTCGTCCAGGAGTCCGGCGATGGTCTCGACCGCCTCGGCGGCGGTCGGGGCGCTCTCGCTCGCCGCCACCGCGCGGGTGTGCACGCTGCCGTCGAGTCCGACGAGTGCGACGGTCACGGCGTCCACCTCGACCGTGACGGCGACCGCGACCACCTCTGCCGAGGCGCGGACCACCGGGCTCGGGCGGCCGACGCCAGCGCTCGCGCTGCCGGACCCGGGCACGTCCTCGTGCACCAACCCGAGTTCGACCAGTTCGCCGACGAGCGTGAGCGTGGTCGATCGGTTGAGTCCGGTGCGGCGGGTGAGTTCGGCGCGGGTGATCGGACCGTCCTCGTGCGCCAGGCGGAGGACACGTGCGGCGTTGCGCAGTGCCGGGGTCTGCGCGACTCCGGGTGCTGCAGCTCTGCGTGCCATCGGGTCCTCTCGGTCGTGTTCGTCGTGCTCGTCGTGCTCGTCGTGCTCGTCGTGCTGACCCATCCTCGCGTGCTCGGTCCTTCCCAGGACGCCTGCGATGGGAAGCGGGATCGGGCGTACCTGGTCGAAACAAACGACCAGGTATGCCCGGATTCAGCAGGTATGCCCGGACGGGGGATCGTGGTCGACCGGTCAGCGCGACCGCGAGAACGCGGCGTCGAACGCGGCGTCCGGCGGTGCGATGGTGCCGAGCTGCCGGACGAACGCCAGTGCCTCGGGGCCGCCGACGAGCCGGTCCATGCCGGCGTCCTCCCACTCGACGCTGGTCGGGCCGGTGTACCCGATGTGGTTCAGCACGCGGAACACCCGCTCCCACGGCACGTCGCCGTGGCCGGCGGTGACGAAGTCCCACCCGCGCCGGGGGTCGCCCCACGGCAGGTGCGAGGACAACCGACCGTTGCGGCCGTCGAGCTGCTTCACCGACTCCTTGCAGTGCACGTGGTACACCCGGTCGGCGAAGTCGAGCAGGAACGCGGCGGGGTCGAGGTCCTGCCAGACGAAGTGCGACGGGTCGAAGTTGAACCCGAACGCCGGCCGGTCCTGGAACACCTCGAGCGTGCGCTTGGCGGTCCAGTAGTCGTAGGCGATCTCGGACGGGTGCACCTCGAGCGCGAACCGGACCCCGACCTCCTCGAAGACGTCGAGGATCGGTGACCAGCGGTCGTGGAAGTCCTGGTACCCGGCGTCGATCATCCCCGGGGGCACGGGCGGGAACCCGGCGACGGTCTTCCAGATCGACGAGCCGGAGAAGCCCGTGACGGTGTCCACGCCGAGTGCCGCGGCGGCACGGGCGGTCCACTGCAGTTCCTCGGCTGCGCGCTGTCGCACGCCCTCGGGGTCGCCGTCGCCCCACACGTGCGGCGGGACGATGTCCTCGTGCCGCTGGTCGATGGGGTCGTCGCAGACGGCCTGGCCGACCAGGTGGTTCGCGATCGTCCAGACCCGCAGGCCGTGGCGTTCCAGGATCGCCAGCCGGTCCGCGACGTACTCCGGGTCCGTCGCGGCGCGCCGGACGTCCAGGTGGTCACCCCAGCAGGCGATCTCCAGCCCGTCGTACCCCCACTCACCGGCGAGCCGGGCGACCTCCTCGAAGGGCAGGTCGGCCCACTGTCCGGTGAACAGGGTGACCGGCCGGGAGGCCCGGGTCGTCTCCGTCGTGTCGCTCGCGTCCGTCGTCGTCATCGTCGTCGTCCTTCTTCGCGGTGGTCGGGTTCCGTCACCAGGATCCGGGTGCGGACCCGGCGGGGACGGTGGCGGATCGCTCGACGCGCGAGTGCACGTCGACGACCGAGTGGTCTCGGGCGGCGGCGGAGGCCGCTTCCATGACCTCGAGCACGTGGAACGCGAGGTCGCCGGAGGCACGGTGCGGCCGGTCCGTCGCGATCGCGTGCGCCATGTCGGCGAGCCCGTACCCGCGGCCGGCGTCGGCGTACCCGGCGGAGACGGGCAGGTCGCGCCACGAGCGGTCGTCGGCGGTGGCGATCGACACGGTGTCCGAGAACCGGTTCGGGTCCGGGACGCCCAGGGTGCCGGCGGTGCCGTACACCTCGAACAGCGGGGCGCGGGTGGCCCAGACCTCGAACGAGACGGTCATGGTGGAGACCACGCCGTTCTCGTGCTCGAGGATCGCGACGACGTGCGTGTCGACGTCGACCGGGATCGACGTGCCGGCGTTCGGCCCGGTGGCGATGGTGCGCTCCCGGGCGGAGCGGGTCGCACTGCCGCTGACCCGGACGACGGGCCCGAAGAACGTGACGAGGCTGGTCAAGTAGTATGGCCCCATGTCGAGGAGCGGTCCGCCGCCCGGCTGGTAGTAGAACGCCGGCGCCGGGTGCCAGAGCTCGTGCCCGGGTGCGCTCCAGGCCACGGCGGCACCGACCGGGGTGCCGATCGCACCGTCGTCGAGCGCGGCTCGCGCGGTCTGGATGCCCGTGCCGAGGACGGTGTCCGGGGCGCTGCCGACGCGCAGGCCGGTGGCGCGGGCGGCTTCGAGCACCGGTGCGGCCTCGGCGGTGGACATCGCGAGCGGCTTCTCGCCGTAGACGTGCTTGCCCGCGGCGAGCGCCCGGGTGGCGATGTCGGCGTGCGCGGCCGGGATCGTCAGGTTGAGCACCACGTCGACGTCGTCGGCGGCGAGCAGGTCGTCCACGGTGGTCCCGCGCACGCCCTGCGCCGCGCCGACGTCCTGGGCACGGGCGACGTCGAGGTCGGCGACCGCGGCGAGCTCGAGGCCGGGCAGGGCCGGGAAGTGCTCGAAGTACTGCTGGCTGATGACCCCGACGCCGACGACGCCGACGCGGAGCACCCCTTCGTTCACCGTGCTGCCCACAGGAGTCCCCGTTCGATGATGGTGCGGACCGGCTGCGACTCGACGACCTCGATCCGGTGTCCGGGCGCCGAGACGAAGATCCGCCCCTTCCCCCACTGCCGGGTCCAGATCGCCGGTGCGGTGACCGGCCGGTTCCAGGGGTCCCACGAGCGGGCCTCCTGCGTGGTGGTGGCGAGGACGTCGTCGTACTCGTCGCTCAGCACCCAGTACTGCTCGGTGACGAGGTCGAAGTCCTCGATGCCCTGCGTGATCGGGTGCTGGTGCCCGAGGTCGGTGATGTGCACCGTGTACGGGATGTAGTTGTCCGACTGCTCCCCGACCCGTTCGTCGGGGTGCTTGCCCGCGTGGTGCGCGAACTGCCCGCCGATCATGTGCAGGTAGTCGGCGTTGTCGCGGTACGAGTCCGCGATGCCGCCGTGCCAGCCGGCCAGGCCGGTGCCGTTCAGGACGGCGCGCTGCAGACCGGCGAACTCGTCGGCGGCGATGGTCGTCATGGTGTTCACCTGGACGATCAGGTCGACCGTGTCCATGTACTCCTGGTCGGCGTACACGGCAGGCGATCCCTCGACCCGGACCACGAAACCGTGGTCCTGCAGGAACGGGATGAACAGGTCGGTGGTCTCGACGGGCTGGTGGCCGTCCCACCCGCCGCGGACGACGAGCGCCTGGCGGGTCTGCTCGGCGGCGCTCACGAGGTCGCCGTCCAGGTGCTGCCGGCGGCGGCGCTGCGTTCGACCGCGTCGAGGACCCGCTGCACGTGCAGGCCGTCGGCGAACGACGGCGACGGGTCGGTGCCGGCGACGATCGCGTCGACGAAGTCCTTCACCTGGTGGCTGAAGGTGTGCTCGTACCCGATGAGGTGCCCGGTCGGCCACCACGCGGCCATGTAGGGGTGCTCGGGCTCGGTGACGAGGATGCGGCGGAACCCCTGCTCCCCGGCCGGCGCGTTCGACTCGTACAGCCGGAGCTCGTTCATCGCCTCGAGGTCGAACTGGATCGCGCCCTCGGAACCGCTGATCTCGAGCGTCAGGCCGTTCTTCCGTCCGGTCGCGTACCGCGTGGCCTCGAACGTGCCGATCGCACCGTCGGCCGCGCCGCCACCCAGGCGGGCGGTGAAGAACGCGGCGTCGTCGACCGTCACCTGGCCGCGCTCGCTCGACGCGGTGCCGGAGAGCCCGACCCCCTCGGCCATCAGCGGACGCTCGTTCACGAAGGTCTCGAGGGTGCCGGAGACGGTGGCCAGCGACGCACCGGTGACGTGCTCGACCAGGTCGATGGCGTGCGCGCCGATGTCACCCAGCGCGCCGGAGCCGGCGAGCGACTTGTCCAGGCGCCAGGTCATCGGGCCGTCCTCGTCCGCCAACCAGTCCTGCAGGTAGAGCGCGCGGACCTGGCGCACGGTGCCGATCCGGCCGTCCTGCACCAGCTGCCGGGCGAACGCGATGGCCGGCACCCGGCGGTAGCTGAACCCGACCATCGCCCGGACGCCCTGTGCACGGGCGGCATCGGCGGCGGCGGTCATCGCCTCGGCCTCGGCGACGGTGTTCGCGAGCGGCTTCTCGCACAGGACGTGCTTGCCGGCCTGGAGCGCGGCGATCGCGATCTCGACGTGCGAGGACCCCGGGGAGACGACGTCGACGACGTCGATGTCCGGATCGGCGACGACGGCACCCCAGTCGGTGGACGCCGCTTGCCAGCCGTACTGCTGCCGGGCGGCCTCGGTGCGTTCGGGATCACGGCCGACGATCACCGCCATCTCCGGCTCGGCTCCGAGGTCGAAGAACCTGGGGGCGGTCCGCCACGCCTGTGAGTGCGCGGCTCCCATGAAGCCGTGCCCCACCATCGCGACCCGCAGTCGTTGCTGCACCGTCGACTCACTTGCCATCCGCTCGCTCCTTTGCGATCACGTGCTTGCCACAGCCAACACTACCGCTTATGTTGGGCGCGGCAACATTTTGTTTCGACGACGAACGGTGACCACCATGGCAACGACGCCCACCCGTGCAGACAAGTTCTCCTTCGGTCTCTGGACCATCGGCTACAACGGCTCCGACCCCTTCGGCGGACCGACCCGGCCCGCCCTCGACGTGGTCGAGGCGGTCGAGAAGCTCGACGAGCTCGGGGCCTACGGCCTGACCTTCCACGACGACGACCTGTTCGCGTTCGGTTCCACCGACGCCGAACGCCAGACCCAGATCGACCGCCTCAAGGGCGCGCTCGAGTCGACCGGGCTCGTCGTGCCGATGGTCACGACGAACCTGTTCTCCGCCCCGGTCTTCAAGGACGGTGGCTTCACCTCGAACGACCGGCAGGTCCGCCGCTTCGCGCTCCGCAAGGTGCTCCGCAACATCGACCTCGCCGCCGAGCTCGGCGCGTCGACGTTCGTGATGTGGGGCGGCCGCGAAGGCTCGGAGTACGACAGCGCCAAGGACGTGCAGGCCGCGCTCGAGCGGTACCGCGAGGCCGTCAACCTGCTCGCCCAGTACGTCACCGACAAGGGCTACGGCATCCGGTTCGCCATTGAGCCGAAGCCGAACGAGCCCCGCGGCGACATCCTCCTGCCGACCCTCGGCCACGCGATCGCCTTCACCGAGACGCTCGAGCGCCCGGAGCTGTTCGGCATCAACCCCGAGGTCGGCCACGAGCAGATGGCGGGCCTGAACTTCACGGCCGGCATCGCCCAGGCGCTCTACCAGGGCAAGCTCTTCCACATCGACCTCAACGGTCAGCGCGGCATCAAGTACGACCAGGACCTGGTGTTCGGTCACGGCGACCTGCAGAACGCGTTCTCGCTCGTCGACCTGCTCGAGCACGGCGCCCCGCAGGGCGGCCCGGCGTACGACGGCCCGCGCCACTTCGACTACAAGCCCAGCCGCACCGAGGACATCACCGGCGTCTGGGACTCCGCGTCGGCCAACATGCGCATGTACCTGCTCCTCAAGGAGCGTGCGCAGGCGTTCCGCGCCGACCCCGAGGTGCAGGCGGCGCTCGAGGCCTCCAAGGTCGGCGAGCTGTCGACGCCGACGCTGAACGACGGCGAGTCGTACGACGCGTTCCTCGCCGACCGCTCCGCCTACGAGGACTTCGACGCCGACGCGTACTTCGGCGGCAAGGGCTTCGGCTTCGTCCGCCTGCAGCAGCTCGCGATGGAGCACCTCATGGGCGCGCGGAATTGAAGGCAGACGCGCCAGCGGCTGCATTCCGCGCGCTGAGGCGGCCTGCCGCCGAAGGGGCTGACAACACGGACGAGCGCCAGCTCGTCGCCGGGGTCGACTCGTCGACCCAGTCCTGCAAGGTCACCATCCGTGACGCCGCGACCGGTGCGGTCGTCCGCGAGGGACGCGCGTCCCACCCGGACGGCACCTCGGTCGACCCCCGCCACTGGTGGGACGCCCTCGGTGCCGCCGTCGCGGACGCCGGCGGCCTCGACGACGTCGGTGCCGTCGCCGTCGCCGGGCAGCAGCACGGCATGGTGGCGCTCGACGCCGACGGCCGCGTGGTGCGCGACGCCCTGCTCTGGAACGACGTGCGCAGTGCGGACGCAGCCGCGCAGATGGTCGACGAGCTCGGCCGGGAATCCTGGGTCGCCCGGACGGGGCTGGTACCGGTCGCGTCGTTCACCGGCACCAAGCTGCGGTGGCTCCGCGACGCGGAACCCGAGAACGCGGCCCGCGTCGCGGCCGTGGCGCTCCCCCACGACTGGCTGTCGTGGCGGCTCCGCGGCTACGGCCCGGCGGACGAGAGCCCGCTCGGTCCCGACCTCGACGCCCTGGCGACCGACGCGTCGGACGCCAGCGGCACGGCGTACTGGGATCCGGTGCGCCGCGAGTACGACCCGGAGCTGTTCGAGCTCGCGTTCGGGCGGCCGATGCGACCGGCGTCGATGGGTGACGACGACGCCGTGGTCGTGCCCCGCGTGGTCGCTCCCGACGAGGCGATGGGCACCCTGTCCACCGACGTCGAGCTGCCCGGCGGCGCGGTCGCCCGGTCCGGCCTCGTCGTCGGCGCCGGACTCGGCGACAACGCCGGGGCAGCGCTCGGCCTGGGTCTCGGCCCTGGTGACGTCGCGGTGTCCCTCGGCACCAGCGGCACGGTCTTCGGGGTCAGCGACGCCGAGGTGCGTGACCCGAGCGGGACCGTGGCGGGCTTCGCCGACGGGACCGGGTCGCGCCTCCCGATCGTCACGACGCTCAACGCGGCCCGCGTGCTCGAGGTGATCGGCGGCCTGCTCGGCGTCGACCACGACGCACTCGGCGAACTGGCGCTGCAGGCGCCGGCCGGGGCCGACGGCCTCGTCCTGGTGCCGTACTTCGTCGGCGAGCGCACGCCCAACCGGCCGGACGCGACCGCATCGCTGCTCGGCATGACGCCGGCGACCACCGACCGGGCGCACCTGGCCCGGGCGGCCGTCGAGGGGATGCTCTGCGCCCTCGCCGACGGACTGGCCGCGGTGCAGGGCACCGGGGTGACCGTCGAGCGGCTGCTGCTCATCGGTGGCGCTGCGCGGAACCCGGCGGTCCGCACCGTCGCCGCACAGGTGTTCGGCCGTGACGTCCTGGTGCCGGAGCCCGGCGAGTACGTCGCCGCGGGTGCTGCGAAGCAGGCCGCGTGGGCGCTCACCGGCGCACTGCCGACGTGGGACACCGCGACGACCACCGTGCCGTCCGACCCGCACCCCGCGGTGCTCGAGCAGTACCGCGCCGCGGCGCGCTGACCGACGCACCGGATCCGACACTCCCCGCCCCCGGCGCCCTCCACCAGGGCGCCGGGGGCATCATCGTCCCCGGAGGACCCCCATGCCACTGACCGACCTGCCCCTCGACGCGCTCCGCGCCCACCGCTCGGACGTCCGTCGTCCCGCTGACTTCGACGCCTTCTGGGCGGACACGATCGCCGCCGCCCGGACCGCGGGCGAGGGGGTCGAGTCGACCCTCGTGCCGGCCGAGACCCCGGTGACCCGGTCTCGTCGTCGAGGACCTGACGTTCCCCGGGTTCGCCGGCGACCCCGTGCGCGCGTGGGTCAACCGCCCGGTGTCCGACGACCCCGCCGCACTGCCGGTCGTCGTCGAGTTCCTCGGCTACGGCGGTGGCCGTGGTCGCCCCGGCGAGCGCGTGCACTGGGCCCTCGCCGGCTACGTGCACGTCGTGATGGACACGCGCGGCCAGGGCTCCGGGTGGGCCGGCGGCGACACCCCGGACCCGCACGGCTCCGCACCGCACGCCAGCGGCTGGATGACGAGCGGCATCGGCTCACCGGCCGAGCACTACTACCGCCGCGTCTACACCGACGCCGTGCGGCTCGTCGAGGCGGTGCGGACGCTGCCCGGGATCGACCCCGAGCGCATCGCCCTGACCGGTGGCAGCCAGGGCGGCGGCATCACGATCGCCGCGGCGGCCCTGGTCGAGGCACACGTCGGACCGGTCGCCGCGGTGCTGCCCGACGTCGCGTTCCTGGCCGACTGGCGGAACGGCACCGACGTCGCGGTCGGCGGTCCGTACCTGGAGCTCGCGCAGTACCTCGCCGTCCACCGAGACGCGGCCGAGCGCGTGTGGGAGACCGCCGCGTACCTGGACGGGGTGAACCACGCCGCCGGCATCACCGCCCCGGCGCTGTTCTCGGTCGCGCTGATGGATGACGTCGTTCCGCCGCGCACGACCTTCGCCGCGTTCAACGCCCTGGGATCCACCGACCCCGAGATCGTCGTGTACCCCTACAACGGGCATGAGGGTGGCGGCTTCCGGCACTGGGAGCGTCAGGCTGCGTTCCTGGCGGACCGGCTGCAGCGCCACGTCAGATGAAGTAGTGGTGCCGGTGGTGGGGGCCGGCGCTCCCTCCACCGACGTCGTAGTGCACGGTGAGGGTCTGCTCCCAGTCGGGTCCGCGGTGGTCGCCCCACTCGAACAGGATGCTGTCCGGCACGACGTCCGGCTGGTGGAGCAGGACCCGCTCCGCCAGCCCGATCAGCCGCTGTTGTCGGGTACGCACGGGCGGGTCAGGTGCTCGTCTGGAGCGTCTTCTTCGGGTACTCGTCGAAGCGCTGGTGGTACGTGCTCGAGAACCGCCCCATGTGGCGGAAGCCCCACCGGTGTGCGACCTCGGCCACCGTCGTCTGCGCGCAGTCGGCGAGCTGGAGCGCGATCCGCACCCGGTCGAGGCGGACCTGCAGCAGGTACGTCATGGGGCTCACCCCGACGTGCTGCACGAAGTTCTCCTGGAGTGTGCGGGAGCTGACCCCGACGGCCCCGCAGACGTCCGCGAGCTGGAGCGGCCGGTCGCAGTGCTGCGCGAGCCAGGCCTGCGCGAGCTGCACGGTGTTCGCCGTCCGGCGCACCGGCGGTGCGTCGCCTTCGGCACCCGTCCCGCCGAAGGCCCGCAGGACGGACTCGGCCAGCAACACCTGTGCGGACAGGTGCCCGCCCGGGTTGCGGTCGGGGTGCAGCGCGTTGACGGCGACCGCGTCGATGCGGGCGAGCAGGTGGGAGACCTCGGCCTCGGCCGGGCGGGATCGCAGTCGCCCGGCGAAGCGGTGGTCGAACACGACCCCGTTCACGGCGTCGAGGAAGCCGCGGTCGACCCGCAGCACCTGGACGGTCCCCGCCGGCACGATCAGCGTGAACGGCCGGTCGGTCGGCAGGAGCACCGGCACACCGGGCCGGGTGGGCGCGTCGTCGTCGACCCGGAGGCACCCCGCGGTCGACCACGCCAGCACCGGCGTGCCGTCCGGCGTGAACGAGGCGGCAGCGGCCGTCGACACCGCCGACGACAGCAGCGCGACGTTGTGGTGGCGCACCGTCCGGTGGCGGAACGCGAACCGGTCGGTGGGTGCGAACCGCACGTCGCGACCGTCGTACACGGCACGGACCGTCCGGACGGCGTCGGAGGGGGTCCGGCCGCACCGCTCGGCGGCCCGGGGTGCGTGGCCGACCGCGGCCCGCGGGACGGTGTCGCTGCTCACGGCTTCCGCCCCCGCTGGGCGCGGAGGTCCGCGAAGGTGAAGCGCTCGCGATCGACGTCGTCCTCGGACTGCACGATCCACCCGCGTCGGGCAGCCCGTGCCCGCGCCCGGTAGGAGGTGATGTGCACCGGGGCGACCCCCGGTGCACGCTCGTAAACACTCATCAGATCCTCCGATCTGCCCCCGCACCCCCGACCCTGTTCGGAGGGGGACAGTTTGAGTACCTTCTGGACGATAAGCGCCTCCGTCGGGGTCCACAATGGCCCCCGAACGGGTGCGATCCACATCCGCGCACCCCGGATAACTGCTGCGTCGTGGCGTCGGGGGCCGATCTGCCCGACCGCCTCGTAGCCTCCACGTATGGACCAGGCACCGACCACGGCGAGTGGTCCCGAGCACGGCGGAGCACGGCTGTCCCGCTCCGTGCACGAGGCGCTGCGGTTCGTGCACGCCCACGCCCGCGAAGGGATCTCGGTACCGGACATCGCCGCCGCCGCGCACCTGTCCACCCGCGGTCTGCAGAGCGCGTTCCGACGGGAGTTGCAGACCTCCCCCGCGTCGTACCTGCGCGGGGTGCGGCTCGAGGGGGTCCGCCGCGAACTGCTGTCCATGACCCCGTCCGACCGCCGCACGATCGCGGAGGTCGCCAAGCACTGGCACTTCAGCAACGCCGGCCGGATGGCGGCCGAGTACCGTGCCGCGTTCGGCACCGCCCCGTCCGCGGCGCTCCGGACGTTCGACCCGGACGACCCGGACCCCCACGTCACGAGGACCATCGCGGGGCGCTCCGGCGACGGCTCCCGGTTCCGCATCGTGCTCGACTGCGAGGTGGAGGTCGAGGACGTCGACGCGACACTCGCCAGCGCCCTCCGTCGCGCCCACGGTGACGATCGGCCCTGGCACGGCTACGACCCGGACGGCGGCACCGCGGACATCGTGGCGTTCCTGCTGGCCAGCGCGGTCCGGAGCGTCGCAGGCGACGCTTCCGGCATCCGGCTGCGTGCGGTCAACCCGATGCTGCGGGCACCGGACGAGCACGGCGGGTACCCGTCGGCCGAGCTCCCGCCGTGGACGGCACCCGGCACCCCGCCGTCGGCCATCGGTCCGGAACGGGACTGATCGCGCCCTCGATGGACGGAATGCGCCACGCACCAGGGATCCGAGGGAGGATGGAACCCGGGGGCCCGGCACGTGCGGCGGGCCCCACCAACGGAAGGCAGCGCCATGGGCCAGCTCATCTACGACTCCCAACCCCTCGAGCTCCGCCTCGACGACCGTGCGCTCACGCACCTGCAGATCGTCATCGTGAACCTCATCCGCCGCGGGGAGAGCTTCGTGTTCTCGTGGAAGGACGACCCCGCCGTCGGCGGCGGTCGCAGCAGCATCTGGATCCACCCGTACTGTGGACTGCACTTCAAGTTCGCCGGCGGGAAGTCACCGAGCGTGAACCGCTCCTGGCTCGACGAGCTCTACGCCAGCGCGGCGAGCGGCTCCGGCCTCGTCCTGAGCCCGGAACCGACGGACGCCGAGGGCCCGGTCTCCGCCGACGACGTCGCCGGCGCCCCGCCGGCACGACCGACCACGACCATCAGCGCCTCCTGACGGGGCGCGGACGAAGCGCCCCGACCGGGGCACGAACGACAGGATGCCCCTCCCCGTGACCACCACCCCGCGTCGGCCCCGCACCGCGCTGCTCGCCGCCGCGCTCACCGCAGGACTCGCTCTCGCCGGCTGCACGGCGCCGACGGCCGCCCGTGCCGACGGGTTCGACGTGACCGGGTTCCAGCCCGAGAACGCCGACACCACCCTGGTGGACGCGAACGCCGCCGCGATGGACGTGGTCGGCGTCGACGGGCTGCTGCTGAACCGCACGGGGACGAAGGTGTCGGCGCCCTCGCGCGCCGCCAAGGCCCAGCGCAACCGGGCACACGCGAACGGGCTCACCGCGCAACTGCTCGTGAGCAACTACTCCGAGGCCGACGGGGACTTCAGCGAGCCGATCGCACGGAAGCTGCTCACCTCGCCCGCGAACCGCGCCCGGGTCGTCCGTTCGCTGGCCGCCGACGTGACCACGGGTGGCTGGGACTCGGTCATGATCGACCTCGAGGCGCTCACCGCGGCCGAGAAGCCCGGGCTCACCGCCTTCGCCCGGGAGCTCCGGGCCGCCGTCGGTGACGACGTCCGGCTCGACATCGCCCTGTCGGCGTCGACCACCGCCGCCGGGTACGCCCGCCTGGGCTACGACGTGCGCGCCCTCCGCGCCCCGCTCGACCACCTGACGCTCATGGCGTACGACCAGCACGGACCGTGGGAACCGGACGCGTCCGGCCCGGTCGGGTCGCTCGCGTGGTCGTCGAAGGCCGCCCGTGCACTCGCGACCCTCGCTCCCGCCGACCAGATCGTGCTCGGTGTCGCCGGGTACGGCTACCACTGGAAGGGGAAGCGTCCGGCCGGTCAGCTCTCCGACGCCCAGGCCCGGCTCCGGGTCCGGAAGGCGGGCGCGACCGCCCGGTGGGACGCGACGGTCGGCGAATGGACGGCGACCCTGCCGAGCGGTGAGGTGCTCTGGTGGTCCGACGCACGCTCGCTGCGCGAACGGGTCGCGCTGGCGGACCGGCTCGGCCTGACCGGCGTCGCCGTCTGGTCGCTGGACCTGTCCGACCGCATCGAACCGGTCGGGTGATCACGACCCACTGACGGACAGGAGGCCCGGTGCACTCTGGCACCGGGCCTCCTGTCCGTCTCCCGGTCAGACGAGCGAGCACTCCACCAGGCGGGGGTCGTCGGGGGTGACCTCGTGGACCGCGCCGGTGACCGCGACGGTGGCGCGCTCCGTGGCGGTGCCGGGCACGGGGTGTCGGACCGGCCCGTCGCCCGAGGCGACGATCCCACCCGCTGCCACCGGGCCTCCCGGCCGTGACGCCGCCGCGTGCGACGCGACCCAGACCTGCACGTCGCCGGGCTCGACCACCTTGCGCATCCGGCGGTCGGTGAACGCGAAGCGCTGCACCGGGACGCGGAAGCGGACCCGCGCGGACTCCCCCGCGGCGAGCGCGACCCGCGCGTACCCGAGGAGCTGCACCTCGGGCCTGGTGACGCTGCCGTGCACGTCGTGCCCGTAGAGCTGCACGACGTCTTCGCCGTCACGGGCCCCGGTGTTCCGGACCGTCACCGACGCGGTGAAGACGCCGTCGGAGCGGACGTCCTGGTCGACGACGAGCTCGTCGTAGGCGAAGTCGGTGTAGCCGAGGCCGAAGCCGAACGGTCGCACCGGCGTCGAGTCGGCGGCGGTGACGTCGGACGGACCGCCGAGCCGCGGGTGCAGGTACGTGAACGGCTGCGCACCGGCGGACCGGGGCAGGGACAGCGGCAGGCGGCCGGAGGGCGAGGCCGCGCCGGTGAGCAGGTCGGCGATCGCCAGCCCGCCGCCCTCGCCCGGGAAGAACGCCTGCACGACCGCGGCCGGACGCGGCTGGTCGCCGTCGAGCGCCCAGCCGATCGCGTAGGGCCGGCCGGTGAGCAGCACCATCACGGTGGGGGTACCGGTCGCGACGACGGCCTCGACCAGCTCGCGCTGCACGCCGGGCAGGTCGAGCGACTCGGTGTCGTTGCCCTCGCCGACCGTGCCGCGGCCGAAGAGTCCGGCCTGGTCGCCGACGACGACCACCGCGACGTCCGAGGCGGAGGCCACGGCGACCGCGTCGGCGAAGCCGGCCCGGTCGTCGCCCGTGACGGCGCAGCCCGCTGCGAAGCGGACCGCTGCTGGGCCCAGGGTCTGGGCGACGGCTTCGCGGACGGTCGGGATCGCGAAGCCGAGCGGCAGGTCGGGGTGCGAGGCGAGCACGTGGTTGGCGAACGAGTAGCAGCCCTGCAGGGCCTCGGCGCGGTCCGCGTTCGGGCCGATGACGGCGACGGAGGCCCCCGGGGCGAGCGGGAGGACGGGCACGGCGCCGTCGGGCGCTGCGGTTGCGCCGTCGGCGGCGACGCGCTCGTTCGACAGCAGCACGAGCGACTTCGCCGCCAGCTCGCGTGCAAGGGCCTGGTGCAGCGGGGTGTCGAGGTCGATCCCGGTGGGGGCGTCCTCGGCGAACGCGTCCGGCTCGAGCAGGCCGAGCCGCTCCTTCTGCCGGAGCACCCGGAGCACGGCGCGGTCGACGAGCGCCTCGTCCACCTGCCCGCTGCGGACCCGCTCGACCAGCGGCGCGAGGTACGCGTCACCCGTGGGGAGCTCGACGTCGATGCCGGCCTCGAGGGCCAGCGCCGCGGCCTCACCGCGGTCGGCGGCGATGCCGTGCATGACCTCGAGGAACGCCACCGAGAAGTAGTCCGCGACGACCGTGCCGTCGAAGCCGAGCCGGTCACGGAGCAGGTCGGTGAGCAGTTCGCCGTTCGCCGCGACGGGGACGCCGTCGATCTCGGCGTACGAGTTCATGACGCTCCGGGCACCGCCGTCGCGCAGCGCCATCTCGAACGGCGGCAGGTAGACGTCGGCGAGCTCGCGAGCACCGGCGTGCACGGGGGCGTGGTTCCGCCCCGCCTGCGATGCCGAGTACCCGAGGAAGTGCTTCAGGGTCGCGTCGACCCCGGCGGACTGCAACCCGCGCACGTACGCGGTGCCGACCGTGCCGACCAGGTACGGGTCCTCGGCGATGCACTCGTCGACCCGGCCCCAGCGAGGGTCACGGATCACGTCGAGCACCGGTGCGAGCCCCTGGTGGACGCCGAGCTGCCGCATCGACGCACCGATCGCGGCGCCGACCTGCTCGACGAGCTCCGGGTCGAACGACGCGCCCCACGCCAGCGGGGTCGGGAACGTCGCGGCCTTCCACGCGGCGAGGCCGGTCAGGCACTCCTCGTGGACGAGCGCCGGGATTCCGAGCCGGGTCTCGCGCTGCAGGCGGCGCTGTTCAGCCCAGAGCCAGGCGGCACGCTCGTCGGGTTCGACGGGGCGGGTGCCGTAGACGCGGGTGAACTGCCCGATGCCGTCGCGGGTGATGTCCGCCAGGGTGCTGCCCTGCTGCACGGCCGCCATCTCGCCCTGCATGGGGGCGACGACGCCGTTCTGGTCGAGCCAGTAGCCGACGAGCTGGGCGACCTTCTCGTCGAGGGTCATCACGGCGAGCAGGGCGTCGGCGCGGGGACCGGCGGTGGTCGCGGTCGCGGCCGTCGCGGCCGTCGCGTCCGTCGCGTCCGTCGCGCTGTCGGCCTGGAGGCGCGGGTCGCGTCCGGCGGTCTGCGTCGCGTCGGTCGCGGTCACCCCTTCACCGCCCCGGTCAGGCCACCGACGATGCGGCGCTGGAAGATCGTGAAGAACACGAGCGCCGGGATCATCGACATCGAGGTGAACGCGAGCACCTTGGCGGTGTCGACCGAGTACTGCGACGAGAACGACTGGACCCCGAGCGGCAGCGTGTACGCGGCCTCGTTGTTCAGGATGAACAGCGGCAGGATGTAGCTGTTCCAGCTGGCGATGAACGCCAGGATGCCGACCGTGACGACGCCGGGCAGCGACAGCGGCACGACCATCCGGAAGAAGAACCCGAGACGGCTCGCTCCGTCGATCGACGCGGCCTCCTCGAGCTCGTCGGGGATCGCCCGCAGGAACGGCACCAGGATGATGACGGTGGTCGGCAGCGCGAACGCGATCTGCGGCAGGATCACGCCGGCCAGGCTGTTCGTCAGACCGAGGTCCTTGACGAGCAGGTACAGCGGGGTGATCGCGACCGTGATCGGGAACATCAGGCCCGCGGCGAACAGGGCGTAGAGCGCCCCGCGGCCGGCGAACCGGTAGCGGGCGAGCACGAAGCTCACCATCAGCCCGAGCACGACGACCCCGAGGGTGGTCGTGACGGCGCTGATCGTGGAGTTGCCGAGCTGCTGCCAGAAGATGCCGCTCGACAGCACGGACCCGTAGTTGCCGAACTCGAACGGCGCCGGCAGCCCGGCGGGGCTCGTGGTGATCTGCGAGTTCGTCCGGAAGCCGCCCAGCACGATGTAGAGCACGGGTGCCAGGTTGGCGGCGACGAACAGGATCGCGACGACGTAGGTCAGCGGGTTCGCGCGTCCGATCGCGGCACTGGACCGTCGCTCCCGCACGGCCCGGCGCCCGGGGGCGACGATGCTCGTGGTGGCCATCAGTTCTTCCTCTCGGTGAGTGCACCGGCGGTGTCGCGGCGGAGCACGAAGCGCTGGTAGATCAGGGCGACCACGAGCGAGATCACGAACATCACGACCGCGACGGCGCTGCCGAAGCCGAAGTTGCCCGAGGTGCGGCCGTTGGCGACCATGTACGTCGCCATCGTCGAGGTGCCCGCGGTCGACGCGATGTACTGCCCCCAGATGATGTAGACGAGGTCGAACAGCTGCAGCGAGCCGATGATGGACAGGAACGCCCAGATGCGGATGGTCGGACCGAGCAGCGGCAGCGTGATGCGCCGCTGGATCTGCCAGTAGCCGGCACCGTCGATCGCGGCGGCTTCGAACAGTTCCTCGGGGATGCTCTGCAGGCCGGCGAGGAACAGGATCACCGCGAAGCCGATGTACTTCCACGAGATGATCACGAGCAGCGTCCAGATGGCGATGTCGGGGTTCGACAGCCAGTCCGCACGGAGTCCGCCCAGGCCGATGCTCTGGAACAGGTCGTTCACGGCGCCGTTCGACTGGAGCATCAGGCTCCACCCGGTGCCGACGATCACCTCGGAGATGACGTACGGCACGAAGACCAGCACGCGGACGAGCCCGCGGCCGTGCATCTTCTGGTTGAGCAGCAGTGCGAGCACGATCGCGATCGGCCCCTGCAGCACCAGGGAGAGCACGACGATGAACCCGTTGTGCATCAGGACCGCGTGGAACGCCTTGTCCTGGAAGATGATCAGGTAGTTCTGCAGCCCGACGAAGTCGGTCGGCGGGCCGTAGCCCTGCCACTTGAAGAACCCGTAGTACGCGGCGAGCGCCACGGGCAGGATCACGAACGTGACGAAGACGATGACCGCTGGTCCGGCGAGGACCGCGATCTCGACGCGCTTCCGCCAGTCCGCGATGCGGCGCTTGGTCCGCCGACCGGCGGGGAGCGGTGAACCGCTCCCCGCCGGGGACGTCCCCGCGGCCGTGTCCGACCCGGTGGTCGGAGTCGTACCGAGCGAGGTGTCGAGGGTCATGCTCAGCCCTTGGCCGCAGCCTGGTTGGTGGTCTCGACGATGTCCTTCGCGTCGCCCTTGCCGGCGAGCAGGTCGACCACGCTGGTGTTCAGCGCGTTGCCGACGTTCTGGCCGTACAGGGTGTCGAGGTACTGCGAGACGAACGGGGCCTCCTGGTAGGCGGCCAGGGCCGACTTCAGGTAGTCCGAGTCGACGACCGACTGGGCTTCCTTGTTCACCGGGATGGCGTTGAAGGCCTTGTAGTAGCCCTCCTGGTTGTCCTTCTGCACGATAAAGTTCAGGAAGTCGGTGCACGCCTTCTTCGGGGCCTGCGCCGAGCAGGAGTTGCCGTCGACACCGCCCATCATCGACTTCGGGTCACCCTTGCCGCCGTCGATCGCGGGGAACGGGAACCAGCCGAGGTCGGGCAGCGGCTTGGCGTCCGGCGTCAGCGACGCGATCACGCCCGGGTCCCACGCACCCATGAGCTCCATCGCGGCCTTGTGGTTGGCGAGGAGACCGGCGGAGCTGCCGGCGCCCTGCTGTGCGGCGGTGGTCAGGAAGCCGTTGTTGAAGGGCTCGGTGGCGTTGAAGTCCTCGAGCTGCTCGCCCGCCTTCGTCCAGCAGGCGTTGTCGAACTCCAGCGACTCCGCGGCGTCCTCGAGCGTCTTCTGGCTGCACTCGCGGAGCGCGAAGTTGTAGTACCAGTGGGCGGCCGGCCAGGCGTCCTTCGCGCCGACGGCGACCGGGTCGATGTCCTTGGCCTTGAGCTTCGTGATCGCGTCGTTCAGCTCGTCCATGGTCGTGGGCGTGCCCTCGATGCCGGCTTCCTTGAACAGGTCCTTCGAGTACCAGATGCCCTCGGGGAGCACCGCGCCCGGCATGGCGTAGGTCTTGCCGTCCTTCTCGTACCCGGCGAACGTGCCCGCGCTGATGGACTTCTTCGCGTCGGCGCTGATGGAGTCGGAGATGTCCATGAGCTGCCCCGCGGCGATCATCGCGTCCATCTTGCCGCCGCCGCGCTGCAGGAACACGTCGGGGGCGTCGCCGGAGTTGAGGGCGGTCTGGAGCTTGCCGTCCAGGTCCTCGTTCTGGATCGCCTGGGTCTTGATGATGACGTTCGGGTACTTCTCCTCGAACGCCTTGACCGTGGAGGCCCAGTAGGCCTTGCCCGGCCCGGTCGTCGAGTTGTGCCAGAAGGTCATCGTGACCTTCCCGCCGTCCTCGGAGGCATCGCTGCCCGCAGAGCAGCCGCTGGCCACCAGTGCTGTCGCCCCGATCAGCGCGATGGCTGCCGCGGCACGGATCTTCCTCGTCATCGTGGAACTCCTGAAGTGTCGTCGTTGACATGCAGCGACATCGACTGCCGCTGCGGAGAGCATGCCTGCTGCTCCGGGTCGGTGTCAATCGATATCGATAACGTTTTCTTTACCGATTGCGCGGTGCCGCAGCGGTACGGTGTGCACATGGACTCGGCACTCGGCGCGCGTCCCGGTGCCGGCCGGGTGACGATCGGCGACGTGGCGCGGGTGGCCGGGGTGTCGATCCCGACGGTGTCCAAGGTGATCAACCAGCGGGACGGGGTCGCACCCGCCACGATGCTCCGCGTGCAGCAGGTGGTCGAGGACCTGGGGTACGAGACCTCGCTGGTCGCCCGGAGCCTGCGGAGTTCGCGGACCGGGGTCGTCGGCATCCTGGTGCCCGAGTTCGAGCCGTTCTCGACCGAGCTGCTCCGCGGCATCTCGCGGGCGGCCACCGGCACCGGCTACGAGCTGCTCGCCTACGCCGGCCTGATGACCGGCGCCGACCGACCCGGGTGGGAGCGCCGGTCGCTGTCCCGCCTCTCCGGCACCCTGATCGACGGCGCGATCGTCGTCACCCCGACCACGGCCCTGTCGAGCTCGTCGATCCCCGTCGTGGCGATCGACCCGCACACCGGGCCGGAAGGGCACGCCACCGTCGACGCCGACAACGAGGCCGGCGCGGTGCAGGCCGTCGAACACCTGCTCGCACTCGGACACACGCGCATCGCGCACCTGCAGGGCCGCGCCGACCTGGCCTCCGCCCAGCTGCGCGCCGCCGGGTACCGCTCGGCGCTGACGGCCGCGGGCATCACGGTCGACGAGTGCCTGTTGCGTGACGGCGGCTACCAGGAGGACCAGTCCGCGGCCGTCGCCCGCGAGCTCCTGACCCTCGCCGACCACCCCACCGCGGTGTTCGCTGCGAACGACTCGTCGGCGATCGGTGTGCTCCGCGCCGCGGCCGAGGTCGGGCTCCGCGTGCCCCAGGACCTGTCCGTCGTGGGCTTCGACGACGTCCCGCAGGCCTCCACCACGACCCCGCCGCTCACGACGGTGTCCCAGCCACTCGCCGAGCTCGGGTCGCACGCCGTGCAGATGCTCCTGACGATGCTCCGCGGTGAGCCGACCACCGACCACGTCCGGCTGCCCACGACCCTCCGGGTGCGGGCGAGCACCGGCCCGGCCCCGCGGCCCACGTCCGGCCACTGAGCGCGGGCGGTCAGCGTCGCAGGGTCTGCTTCGGGTACTCGCCGAACCGGGCCGCGTAGGCCGCCGAGAACCGGCCGAGGTGGGCGAACCCCCACCGTCGGGCGACGTCGCCGACGACCCCGGCCTGCGGGTCGAGCTCGAGCAGTTCCCCGCGCACCCGGTCGAGCCGGACCTCGCGCAGGTAGGTCAGCGGCGACACGTCGAAGACCCGGCGGAACGACTCCTGGACCGACCGCACGCTCAGGCCGGCGACCTCGGACAGCTCCTGGACGGTGACCGGCTCGGCGGCGTGCGCGTGGATGTACTCCACTGCTGCCCGCAGCCGGGCGTTCCGGGGCAGGCCGAGCACCGCGGGCAGGTCGTCGGCCTGCGGCGGGAAGGTGTCCAGGAACGCGGTGGCCGCCGACCGCTTGGCCTCGTGCCAGGCGGCGGAGTCGGGCCCCTCGGCGCGCAGCGCCCGGGACAGCGCCAGGAGCGCCCCCTGCCAGCGCTCCGCCGTGTCGGGCTCCGGCGCGCGGGTGGGGTCGAACCGCAGTGGTGCGGCGTCGACCTCCAGGTGTTCGAACGCGACGCGGTGCACGTACTCCCGCCCGAAGTGCACCAACCGCTGGTCGTGGTCCTCGGCGCTGAACACGAAGTCGTCCTCGGGCGGCAGGAGCACGGGGACGTCCCGGTGCAGCTCCATCCGGACGCGCCCGGAGTCCAGGTGCGCGGTCCCGCTGGTGATCCACGTCACCACGTAGTCGGCACCGACCGGCACCGAGCCGCGCACGGCACCGCGCAGCTGCGAGCGCCGGATGCTCACGTCGGAGTCCCCGACGGCCGTGTACCGGTACGAGAAGTCGTCGTCGATGCGCCGGACGGACCACCGATCGGCACCGTGGACGGCGGCGAGGTCGCGCTCGGCCGAGTCGGGGTCCCCGCCGGAGACCTCGAAACGGACGGGTTCACCGGCGCGGGAAGCGGACTGCGGAGTCGGGACGGGGTCAGCCACGGTGCCCCGAATCCGTCATCGCCACCTGCACCGTTCCACGCTTCGCGCTAAGTGGATACGCTGGGGCTGTGAGTGCGGCGTATCGTGACCCGGACGAGACCCGTGCAGAGGGGGCGTTGTGGTGAGCGATGTCGACCTCGATGCGGCGCTGACCCGGCTCGAGGCCGCGGTGGCCGAACTGCGCGGGCGTCTGCGCGACGAGCTCGGCGTCTCCGGCGGCGACCTCACGCTGCTGCAGTTCGTCTCGCGCGCCGAGGAAGCCGGCCGGACGGTGCGCGTGAAGGACCTGTCGAAGCACCTGGGGCTCACCGGACCGGCGGTCACCGGCATGGTGGACCGACTCGAGCACAGCGGACACCTCAGTCGCGTCCCGAACCCCGACGACGGCCGCAGCCGACACATCGAGCTGACCGATGCTGCCCGCCGCGACTACACGCACGCGATGGACGGCACGAACAAGCACCTGCACGACCTGATGGCCTCCTTGTCGGAACGGGAGCGGGCCAGGTTCGTGCGGATCATCGACCGCATCGTCGCAGCCGTCGATCTCGGCGCACCGAGCCCCTGACGGCAGGTTACGGGCGGTCAGGACGACGCTCTGACGAATGTCCAGCATGCGCAGCTAGGTCAGTTCTCTACCTATCTCCGCATGCCGGACACTCGTCACCCCTTGACGGCACCAGAGGTCAGACCGGAGACGATCGAGCGACGGAACACCAGCACCAGGATCACGATCGGCACCGTCGCAGCGACGCTCGCGGCGAAGATCTGCGCGAACGGCACCGTGAACTGCGTCCCGAAGAGCGCGATGCCGACCGGGATCGTCCGGAACGAGTTCTCGCTGTTGAAGGTCAGCGCCATCAGGAACTCGCTCCACGACGCCGTGAAGGTGAAGACGCCGACCGTGAACAGGCCCGGCTTCGCCATCGGCAGGATCACCGACAGCACGGTCCGCCATGCCCCGGCGCCGTCGATCTCGGACGCCTCCTCGATCGTCGACGGGATCCCCTGCAGGTAGTTCCGCATGATCCAGATGGCGAACGGCAGGTTGAACGCCACGTACGGCACGATCAGGCCCGGGTACGAGTTGAGCAACCCGAGGTTGCGCTCGAGCAGGTACAGCGGCGTCAGCACCGCGATCGCCGGGAACACCGACAGCATGAGCAGCGAGGTCATGATCGCCGTGCGACCCCGGATGAACCGGCCGGCCAGGGCGTACCCGGCGAGGAACGCCAGCGCGAGCACGATCACCGTGGTCGACACCGACACGATGACGCTGTTCACCATGTACTGGCCGAGCGCGTTGTCGCGGAAGGCCACCACGAAGTTGTCGAACGTGATCGCGTGCGGCCACGCGGTCGGCGGCGACTGCCCGATCTCGGACGCCGGCTTGAGCGACGTCGTGACGAGCCAGTAGAGCGGCAGCGCGGTGAGCACCGCGATGACGACACCGCTGACGTTGACCGTGTTGACCCACTTGCGCCAGCCCTTGCGCACACGTTGACGGGGCATCAGTCGTCCCCTCCCTTCGCCTGGTTCCGGAACGCCCGGAGGAACAGCAGACACCCGGCCGCGACGATGACCGCGGTGGAGGTCGCGATCGCCGCGCCCGGTCCGATGTTGATGTCCTGGAAGAGCACCTTGTACCCCATGATCGCGAGCGACTGGGTGGCGGTGCCCGGTCCGCCGTTCGTCAGCACGAACGGCAGGTCGAAGACGCCGAACGCCTGCAGGATGCGGAACAGCACCGCGATCGTCAGGGTCGGCGTGAGCTGCGGCAGGACCACGCGCCAGAACGTCTGCCAGGTGCTCGCACCGTCGAGCTCGGCGGCCTCGTAGTGGTCCTCGGAGATCTGCACGAGCCCGGCGAGCAGGATGATCGCGACGAACGGCGTGGTCTTCCAGATGTCCGCGACCATCAGCCCGGTGATCGCGGGCACCGGTTCGCCGAGGATCACCGGGGCGTCCCCGAACAGGCCGAAGAACCACGTCGCGACGCCGTAGGTGCTGTCGTAGATGTACTTCCACAGCTGCGCGTTCACGATGGTGACGAGCGACCACGGGATGAGCATGAGCGCGAGCATCCAGCCGCGGGTGGCCCCGAGCCGCTCGAGCACCAGGGCGACGAGCATGCCGAGCACGAGCTCGACCGAGACCGTCACCACCGTGTAGAGCACCGTGAACCCGAGCGCCCGGTACCAGTCCGCGCTCTGCAGCAGGGCCGCGTAGTTGCCGAACCCGAACGACTGGATCGTGAAGCCCTCGTAGCCGACCTCGACGTCCGCGAAGCTCAGGACGACCGAGTACACGACCGGGAAGATCGTCACCGCCGCGACCACCAGGAGCGCCGGGGCCGCGAAGCCCCACGCGCCCCGCGAGCGGATGCGGTCGAGACGTGACCGTCCGGTCGGCCGCGGTGGCGGGTCGACGCGACCCGTGCCTCCAGGCCGTGTCGGTCGTGTCGCCGTGCCGGCGCTCACAGCGCTGCTCCCTGCAGGGCCAGCGAGATGGCGGAGGCCATCGCGCTGGTGCCACCGTCGACGGACGCCTGTCCGCCGAGGATGCTGTTGCCGTTCTGGTAGACGCCCTGCGACACCTTCGGGTAGTAGGCGGTCGACGTCGGGCGGGGCACGAGCGTGATGCCGGCCGCCGTGTCGTACGTGGGGCGCTTCTGCCGCTTCGCGTCCTCGCTGACGAGCGAGGCGCTGCGTGCCGGCAGGACGCCGCCCTCTCGGGTCAGGAACTGCTGCGCGGTCTCGCTCGACATCCAGCGTGCGAAGGTCAGCGCAGCCGCGGGCTCCTGGGTGTGCGGGTTGATGTAGTTCCCCCACCCGCCGATCGTCGAGTGGTGCTCGTCCATGCCGTCGAACGTCGGCCGGGCGGCGAGCCCGACCTTGCCGGGGACCCGGCTGTCCGGGCCGTTCGCGATCCCCCACGCGTACGACCAGTTGCGGAGGAACGCCGCGCGGCCACCCGAGAAGGCGTCGTTGGTGTCCTGCTCCTGGTACGTCAGCGTGGCCCGCGGGGACGCACCCTCCGTCACCAGGGAGCGCAGGAACTCGAACGCGCGCTTCGTCTCCGAGCTCGTGGTCGCAGGCGCCGTCAGGTCGTCGTTGAGCAGCGACCCGCCCGCGTCCGCGACGAACTCGGTGACGTTGCAGGTCAACCCCTCGTACACGTCGCCCTGGAACGCGAACCCGTACGAAACGTCGCCGGTCTCGACGAGCTTCGCCGAGGTCTCGCGCACTTCCTCCCACGACCCCGGCACCTGCAGGGAGTGCTTCGCGAGCAGGTCCTTCCGGTACAGGAAGAACGACTCGTCGATGTAGAGCGGGAACATGTAGTAGGTGCCGTCGACGCTCGCAGCCAACCGGAGCCCCTCGGGGAACTGGTCGAAGAAGTCCTCGCCGACGAGCTGGTTCACGGGGGTCGCGAGCTTGTTCTTCGCGAACTGCCCGGGCAACGCGACGTCACCGAGGTAGACGTCCGGCGTGCTGCTGCCCGCCGCGATCTGGGTCGTCAGGCTGGTGCGGTTCGTGTCGGTGTCGCTCGGGGCGCTGACGATCCGGACGCGGATGTTCGGGTGCTCCTTCTGGAACTCCGCGATGAGCCGGCGCCGCAGGTCACCGCCGTCCTTCGAGGCGACCTGGCCGGCCCACCAGCTGATCGTCGCTTCGCCCTCGGGCGGTTCGGTGGGCCAGTCCTCGACCCGAGTGCGCTCGGGGCGGGTGGAGCAGCCGGCGAGCAGCAGTACCCCCGCTCCCCCGAGCATGAACGTCCTCCGGTCGATTGCCATCCGTCCTCCTCGACGTGTGGTGCTGCGAACCTGTACGTCCACACAACCAGGCGGAGCCTGGTCTGTCCGGCAGGCGGCGGCGGGGGCTGAGCCGAGTCTCGGTTCCGCGGACATCCCACGGGGGCACGGCGGCGCATCCCGTCCGGCCAGCCGAGACTCGGCTCACCATCCGGCGGCCTGGAGGCGCGTGGCGGGGCCGTCCCGCGCCTCCGGACCGACAGGGGGTCAGGCCGGGGCGGGGGCCGTGGAGTCGGCCAGGTGCAGGGCGCACGGGATGAGCGTGTGCGTGCGCTCGGTGCTGCCGCCCTCGAGGCGGTCGACCAGCGACTCGACCGCCAGGCGGCCGAGCTCCGGGCCGGGGGCGTTCAGCGTCGTGAGCACCGGTTCGGTCGCGGCCCCGGCGCCGTCGGAGGACACGATCGCGATGACCGAGACGTCCTCGGGCACCCGGCGCCCGCCGGCCCGCAGCCCGCTGACGAGCCCGAAGTTCGAGTCGTCCTTCATGATGACCGCGGCCGTGACCTCGGGGTCGTGCACCAGCAGGTCCGCCGCCGCACGGCGCCCGCCCTCGGCGGAGGCACCGGCGGCGACCACGGTGCCGGTCAGGCCACGGCGCTCGATGCCGGCGCGGAACGCCGCCTCGGAGCGGACCTTCGGCCCGTAGTCGGCCATCGACGTGCCGTCGAGGTCCTCGACCACGAGGCCGATCCGACGGTGCCCGAGGCCGGTGAGGTGGTCGAGGGCGTCCTCGACGGTGCGCTCGAAGTCGATGTCCACGAACGAGATACCCGAGGGGTCGGCGGTGCGGCCGATCGCGACGAAGGGGACCTCCAGTTCGGTCAGGCGTCCGATCCGGGGGTCGTGCATCGTGACCTCCATCACCACGACCCCGTCGGCGAGGCCACCGGAGATGAGGTCCTGCACGTCGTCCGCCGTCGTCACCGCCGGCCAGAGCACCAGGTGGTACCCGAGCTCCGAGGCGCGGCTCGCGGCACTCGTGAAGAACTGCAGCGCGGTCTGGCCGAGCCGGTGCTCGAGCACCGGGAACACGAGCGCGAGGATCCGGGTGCGGCGCGACGCCAGCGCCCGGGCGACCACGTTGTTCCGGTAGCCGAGCTCGCGCATCGCCGCCGTGACCCGGGCACGGGTGTCGGCGGACACGCGCTTGTTGCCGTTCACGACGAAGGACACCGTCGCGATCGAGACGCCCGCCCGGTCGGCGACCTGCTGCATCGTCGCCATGCCGCTCCCTCACCCTGTTGCGCTCACTGTAGCGGGGGCGCTGCCGGAAAAAGTTTGTCTAAGCGCTTTACCATCGAAGCGCTTCGATGCTAGCTTCGACCCCACTCGGGACGCGACGGAGCGGTTCTGGTCCGGTCGTCCCCGATCCACGAGCGACACGTTCGACTCGTGTCCGGCAACCATCCAGAGAAGAGCGAAGCAATGAAGCCTCGACACCGCAGGACGCCTCAGGTCCTCAGCGCGGTCGCCATGCTGGCGGCCGTCCCCCTCGTCCTCGCCGGCTGTTCCGGCGGCTCGTCCGCGAGCTCCGGCGGCAAGGTGGACTCCATCACCGTGCTCGACTACTACAACCAGGGCAACGACAAGAAGGTCATCGGCGAGTACCTCGACAAGTGCGGGGCCGAGAACGACGTCACCATCAAGCGCAGCCTGGTGCCCGGCTCGTCGCTCATCCAGAAGGTCCTGCAGCAGGCGTCGTCGAAGACCCTGCCGGACGTCCTGATGCTCGACAACCCGGACCTGCAGCAGATCGCCGAGACCGGTGCGCTCTCGCCGCTGTCCGACTACGACATCTCGACCGACGGCTACGCCAAGGGCGTGCTGCAGGCGGGCACCTACGAGGACGAGGTCTACGGCCTCGCCCCGACCGTCAACACCATCGCGCTCTTCTACAACAAGAAGGTGCTGTCCGAGGCCGGTGTCACCCCGCCGAAGACGTGGGACGAGCTGCAGTCCGCCGCGGCGAAGCTGACGAAGGGCGACCAGTACGGCTTCGCCGTCGACGCCAACGCCACGTACGAGGGCACCTGGCAGTTCCTGCCGTTCATGTGGTCGAACGGCGGCGACGAGAAGGACATCGCGACCCCGGAGACCGAAGAGGCCTTGTCGCTCTGGAAGGGCCTGGTCGACGACGGCTCGATGTCGAAGAGCGTCGTCAACTGGACCCAGGCCGACGTGAACGACCAGTTCATGGCCGGCAAGGCCGCGATGATGATCAACGGCCCGTGGCAGATCCCCGGCCTGAAGGACTCGAAGGTCGACTACGGGATCGCCCAGATCCCCGTGCAGTCCGCCAGCGACAAGGCCGTCGCCCCGCTCGGTGGCGAGGTCTGGACCGTCCCGAACACCGGTGACAAGGCGAAGCAGGCCGTCGCCGCGAAGATCGTCGACTGCATGAACAGCGACGCGAACCAGCTGGCGATGGCGAAGCTCCGCTACACGATCCCCTCGAAGACCGACGTCGCGCAGCAGTTCGGCAAGGACGTCCCCGAGGAGCAGGTGTTCGTCGACCTCGTCGCCGACGCCCGCGCCCGCACCGGCGAACTCGGCGCCGACTGGCCCAAGGCCGCGACGAAGATCTACACGGCCGTGCAGTCGGCGCTGACCGGACAGGACTCCCCGGCCGACGCCCTGAAGAACGCGCAGTCGAGCAACTGAGCATGACGAGCACCGCGACCCCCGTCGCCCCACGGCGGGCCGCCGGCGACGGAGCAGCCGCTCCGTCCCGGCGGCCCCGCCCGGGCCGCTCGCTGCGCTTCGAACGGATCGCGCAGCTGCTGTTCCTGCTGCCGGCCGTCCTGTTCCTGCTGCTGTTCTTCGGCTACCCCGTGGTCAAGAACATCGTCATGAGCTTCCAGGCGTACACGACGTCGACGTTCTACACGGGCGAGGCACCGTGGGTCGGCCTGGCGAACTACGCCTCGGTCGTGTCGTCCCAGCTGTTCGGCACGGCGATGCTCAACACGGCACTGTTCACGATCGGGTCGATCGTCGGCCAGTTCGTCCTCGGCCTGCTGCTCGCCCTGTTCTTCCGCCGGAACTTCCCGCTGTCGGGGCTCCTGCGCTCCCTGCTCCTGCTCCCCTGGCTGCTGCCGCTCATCGTCTCGAGCGCGGTCTGGAAGTGGATGCTCGACCAGGACTCGGGCGTCGTCAACCAGTTCCTCGGCACCTTCGGCATCCCGTCGGTCCCGTGGCTGACGAGTCCGGCCGTCGCGCTCATCACCGTCATCGCGGTGAACATCTGGATCGGGATCCCGTTCAACACCACGATCCTGTACGGCGGGCTGCAGGACATCCCCACCGAGCTGTACGAGGCAGCGGCACTCGACGGCGCGACCGGGTGGAAGGCCTTCTGGGCGATCACCTGGCCGATGCTGCGACCCGTCGTGAGCGTCACGCTCGTGCTCGGCGTCGTCTACACGATCAAGGTGCTCGACATCATCCTCGGGTTGACGAACGGCGGGCCGGCGAACGCCACCCAGACCATCGCGACCCAGTCCTACGACCTGTCGTTCAAGCAGTTCGACTTCGGGCAGGGCGCCGCGCTGAGCAACATCCTCATCGTGATCTCCGCCCTGTTCGCGATCGTCTACCTCCGTCTCAACAGGAAGGCCGTCGATGACTGACGCAGCGTCCACGAACGACGTCCTCCGGACCCGTGCGGTGGTCACCCGAGGTGCCCGGCGTCCCGTCCGTCCCACGAGCGCGAAGCAGTGGGTGCTCTCCGGCGTCGGGATCCTGATCCTCGCCGTGATGTTGTTCCCCGTCTACTGGATGATCAACATCTCGCTGCAGCCGGCCGGCTCCGCCATCGAAGCGGCCTGGTTCCCGATCAACGCGCAGCTCGGCGGCTACGCGCAGGCGATCGCCGACCAGGGCGGCGCCCTGGTCACGAGCCTGGTGATCGCCCTGGGCAGCGTCGTCGTCAGCCTGCTCATCGCGACACCGGCGTCGTACGCGCTCGCCCAGTTCAAGGTCAAGGGCATCAACGCGGTGCTGTTCGGCATCCTCATCTCCCAGATGATCCCGGGCATCGTCGTCGCGAACGCCCTGTACGCGGCGTACAACGACCTCGGCCTGCTCAACACCGTGCCGGGGCTGATCCTGGCCGACAGCACCGCCGGTGTGCCGTTCGCGATCCTGATCATGCGGGCGTTCATGCAGAACATCCCGCCGTCCATCATCGAGGCCGCGAAGGTCGACGGCGCCGGCAACTTCCGGGCCTTCCGCTCGGTCGTCGTGCCGATCAGCGCCAATGCCCTGATCACCGCCGGGTTGTTCACGTTCCTGTTCACCTGGAGCGACTTCCTGTTCGCCCTGACCCTCACCACCACCGAGGACGTCCGGCCGATCACGCTCGGCATCTACAACTACATCGGCACCTTCACCGCCGACTGGTCGACCGTCATGGCCGCTGCGGTGATGGCATCGATCCCCGCCATCGTGCTGCTGCTCGTGGCGCAGAAGTTCATCGCCGCCGGGGCCACCGGCGGCGCAGTCAAGTGACCGGGTCCCACCACCCCCGAAAGGCGCACACCATGACCACCACCCCGCTCCGCATCACCGTCTGGGGCGAGAACGTCCACGAACAGGTCGAGCAGCACGTCGCCGAGCGCTACCCCGACGGCATGCACGGCGCGATCGCGGACGGCATCCGCGAGCACCTGCCCGAGGCCGTCGTCCGGACCGCCACCATGCAGGAGCCCGAGCACGGCCTCACCGAAGAGGTCCTCGCGAACACCGACGTCCTCACCTGGTGGGGGCACGCGGCACACCAGGACGTCGACGACGCCGTCGTGGACCGGGTGCACAAGCACGTGCTCTCCGGCATGGGGCTGCTCGTGCTGCACTCCGGCCACTGGTCGAAGATCTTCGGCAAGCTGATGGGCACGACCTGCACCCTCCGCTGGCGCAGCGAGCACGACCAGGAGCTCGTCTGGACCGTCAACCCGCAGCACCCGATCACCCGCGGGGTGCCGAACCCGATCGTCATCCCCGAGCAGGAGATGTACGGCGAGTACTTCGACGTCCCGACGCCCGACGAGCTCGTGTTCATCTCGGGCTTCACGGGCGGCGAGGTGTTCCGGAGCGGCATGACGTACCGCCGCGGCCTCGGGAAGATCTTCTACTTCTCCCCCGGTGACCAGGACTTCCCGGTCTACCACCACCCGGACGTCCGCCGCGTGATCGCGAACGGTGCCGAGTGGGCCCGGCCCGAGCGGGAGCGGGAGATCCCGACGCTCCGCCGCTACGACCTGGGCGAGTACTTCGACGGGCAGCACTACCGCGGCCCGTTCGACGACGCCGAGCCGGAAGCGGTCGACGCGTGAGCCCGCTGCGCGTCCTGCAGGTCGGCGCCGGCGGGATGGGACGGGCCTGGCTCGCCACCGTCGCCGCCGACCCGGAGGTCGAACTCGTCGGCATCGTGGACCTCGACCTCGACGCCGCCCGCGCCGGGGCCGAGCACGCCGGTGACCCGTCGATCCCGGTGGGCACGGACCTGACCGTCCTGGCCGCAGAGACCGGTGCCGAGGCCGTCCTCGACATCACCGTGCCGGTCGCGCACCACCCGGTCACCCTGCAGGCGCTGCGCGCCGGACTGCCCGTGCTCGGCGAGAAGCCCGCCGCGCAGACCGTCGCCGAGGCGCTGTCGCTCGCCGCCGCCGCCGAGGCCACCGGCAAGCTGTTCATGGTGTCGCAGTCCCGCCGCTACAACGACCAGCTCGTCGCGTTCCGGCAGCACGTCCGCGACCTCGGTGCCGTGGGCGGGCTGAGCACCCGGTTCGCGAAGGCGCCGCACTTCGGCGGTTTCCGTGAGGAGATGGACGACGTCCTGTTGCTCGACATGGCCATCCACGCCTTCGACTCCGCCCGGTACGTGCTCGAACGCGACCCGGTGTCGGTGTACTGCGAGTCGTGGAACCCGTCGTGGTCCTGGTACCGGGGCGACGCCGCTGCCGCAGCCGTCTTCACGTTCGAGGACGACGTCCGCTTCGTCTACGACGGCTCGTGGTGCGCGCCGGGTGCGGAGACCTCGTGGAACGGCGACTGGCGTGCCTCCGGCGCGGCCGGCACGGCGCTCTGGGACGGCGACCACGACCCGTCGAGCGACCTCGACGGCACCCCGGGGTCCCCGGCCGCAGCACCGTCGGTCGGGCACGAGATCGCCGGGTCGCTGGCGTCCTTCGTCCGGGCCGTCCGCTCCGGCGGGGTGCCGGACGGCGAGGTGCACGGCAACGTGATGAGCCTGACCATGGTCGACGCGGCGATCACGTCGGCCCGCAGCGGGCGACGGGTCGTCATCGACGAGGTGCTCGAACAGGCGCACCGGGACGCCCTGGCCGCCGAGCAGGACGACGCGATCCGGGACCGCTTGGCCGGGTGGAGCTCGGTCCGCGGTGCCCTGAGCGAGCGCCTGCCCGCGTCCTGAGACGCGACCGCAGGACGGACGGGAGGCCCGTGTCGACACCGCCACGGGCCTCCCGTCCGTCTGCCCTCGCTTCGTGAGCAGGAATGGTCGGGTCCGCACGTCGGACCCGACCATTCCTGCTCACCATGTGCGGTGTGACGCACCCCGTGACGGACGGGCTGCGTTCTGCGGCGATCCGGACCCCACGCGCGTCCGGCGGGGACACCGCCGGTTACGGTGTCCGGGTGCACGGACAACGGTCGTCGGACAGTGGCACGGCGGCAGAGCCGGTCGTGCTCGTCGCCGCCGACCCGCGTCGGCGGACCGGACGGACGCCCTGGCGGCTGGTCCTGGTGGGCGTCGTGCTCGCCGCGGTCGTCGGCGGGGCCGCCGTCGCGACGGCCGGCACCCTCGTGGCGCAGCGCATCGCGGAGTCGTTCGCCGTCCGTGACGCCACCAGCGACACCGCGGCGCTCGCCCGTGTCGTGGTCGAACCCGCGCTGCTCGACGCGGTCGCCGACCCGTCCCGGTCCGACGCCGACCGATCCGATGCACGGACGCGCCTGGACGATGCGGTGGCCGGTGAGCTGCGTGCCGGGTCGGCGGTCCGGATGAAGCTCTGGGCGGCCGACGGCACGGTGCTCTGGTCGGACGAACGTCGGCTGTTCGGCGAGCGCTTCCCGCTGTCCGACGAGGACCTGGAGGCGCTGGAGTCGGACCGGTCCGACGCCGAGGTGTCCGACCTGACCGAGCCGGAGAACCGCTACGAGCGCGGGCACGGGCCGCTGCTCGAGGCCTACCAGGCGGTGCACACGCCGTCCGGCGAGGCGCTGCTGTTCGAGGCGTACCAGCCGTACGACCAGGTGCTCGCGCGTGCCGCGGACCTGCGACGGTCGTTCGCAGTCCTGGCGTTCGGCACGGTGGCCGTGGTGCTCGCGCTCCTGGTGCCGCTGCTGCTCGGGTTGCTGCTGCGGATCCGTTCCGGGCAGCGCCTGCGGGAGCGGCTGCTCGGTCGCGCCCTCGACGCCGAGGCTGCCGAACGCCGTCGGATGGCCGCCGAACTGCACGACGGACCGGTGCAGGACGTCGCCGGACTCGCACTGTCCCTCGGTGCCGATCCCGCCACGCGCGACGCCGCCACCGTGCTCCGGGGTGCGGTGTCGTCGCTGCGGACCTCGATGGCGACGATCCGGCCGGCGGCTCCGACGCCCGAGGGACTCGGTGCCGCCCTCGACGACGCCTGTGCCCGCGCGCGTGCAGCGGGGCTCGCGACCACCGTGCGGGTGCCGGCCGCCGTCGACGCCTCCCCCGCCGCGCTGCTCGCGGTCGTGCGCTTCGTCCGTGAGGCCGTCTGGAACGTCGTCAAGCACGCCGAAGCGACCCGGGTGGACGTCACGGTGACGCGGGCCGGCGGCTCGGTCCGGGTGGTCGTGCACGACGACGGGGCGGGCTTCGACCCCGCCGTGGTCGTCGAGGGCGGCCGCACCGGACACCTCGGTACGACCCTGCTGCGCGAGGTCGCCGAGGACACCGGCGGCTCCCTGCTGCTCCGGACCGCTCCGGGTGCCGGCACCACCTGGGACCTCGAGGTCCCCGTCGAAGCGGAGGCCCTGCGATGAGGGTCCTGCTGGTCGACGACCACGCGCTGGTCCGGAGCGGGCTGCGCGCGGTGCTCGGGACGACGGACGACTGCGAGGTCGTCGGCGAGGCAGCCACCGGCGAAGCAGCGGTGTCGCTCGTGCCGACGCTCCGGCCCGACGTCGTCGTGATGGACCTGTCGATGCCCGGTGCCGGCGGTGTGGAGGCGACCCGGCAGGTGCGGGCGCTCCTGCCGTCGGTCCGGGTCCTCGTCGTCACGACGTTCTCGGACGACCACCGGGTGCGGGCCGCGTTGGCGGCCGGCGCCACGGGCTACCTGCTCAAGGACGCCGCGCCCGACGACGTGGTCGCGGCGGTCCGTGCCGCAGCGCGCGACGAGACGCCGATCGACCCCCGGGTGGCCCGGGCGCTCCTGCCCGGAGCAGCCGCCGGGCCCGTCGCCGTCGCCGTCGCCGTCGCCGTCGCCGTCGCCGTCGCGGACCGCGGCCCGGAGCTGCCGCCGCGGGAGCGCGACGTGCTCGTCCGCATCGCCCGGGGCATGTCCAACCGGCAGATCGGCACGGAGCTCGGCATCGCGGAGCGCACCGTGAAGGCGCACGTGGGGTCGCTGTTCCGACGGATCGGCGTCGCCGACCGGACCAGCGCCGCACTCTGGGCCCGCGACCACGGTTGGTGAGCGGGTACTAGTACCAAGGTCCGATGGTGCGGCGCCCGGCCAGCGGCGACGATCGTCGTACCGGCCAGACAGGCCCACCAGGAGGCACCCATGCACACCCAGCGCTCACGCCGACGCGGCACCGGCATCGCCGCCGCGATCGCCCTCGGCACCGTCGCCGCCGCTGCCCTCGTCGGGGTCTCCCCCGCGAACGCGTCCGGCAAGACCTCGACCGGCGGCGACTACGCCGTCACCGTGAACGGGGTCACCACGAACCCCGCCCAGGGCAAGGAACTCAAGGTGCGCGACACCGCGGTCGCCGGCACGATCGCGGTCCGGGGCAAGCACAACGGCTTCGACATCCGGATCGCCGACCTCGGCGTGTACGACTACACGCTGACCGGCGCTCCGGACACGCAGCGGATGGTGACGAAGCCGACCGTGGTGTTCGCGTCGAAGGTCCCGTCGCTCACCGCCGCGCAGCTCGCCAGCACGAAGCTGTCATCGCTCGAGGTCAAGGACGACACCCTCGTCGCGATCTTCTCGACCGGACTCGGCAAGTACAAGATCCAGGCGAAGGACGGCGCCCAGGGCGGCATCTTCCAGATGGAGACGGAGTTCTCCGGGCCCGTGACGTTCACCCACACCCTCGGGGCCGGGCTGTTCTACTTCACGAACCCGTACACGGGCAAGATCAACTTCGGCGACGGGACGGCCGCGGTGTCGTCGGGCAGCGGCGCCCACCAGATGCTCCTCGGCAAGGACAGCCCGCAGGTCGCCACGAAGACCTCGCAGACCACGACGACGACCACGTGGACGGTCCAGCCCGGCGGGCGACTGGGCGGCGTGCTCGGCGAGGACGCCGTCGAGCTGTCACAGGGTGCGACGAACTGCACCAGCGACTGCCAGGCACAGAACCAGATCCGCGGGTCGCTCCCGGTCCCGCCGGACCCCGTGGACCCCACGCCGCTGGGCGTCACGCGGACCGCGTGAGTTCGTGACGGACGGGAGGCCCGTGGCGGCGTCGCCACGGGCCTCCCGTCCGTCTGCCCTCGCTTCGTGAGCAGGAATGGTCGGGTCCGCACGTCGGACCCGACCATTCCTGCTCACCATGTGCTGCGCGCTGCGCGGTGCGCGGTGTGCACCCGCTCAGCGCGGGATGACGGAGAACAGGAACTTCTTGCGGACCATGTACCAGGCCAGCAGGATCAGCGCCGTGTGCACCACGAACCCGATCCAGAAGTTCCCCCACGGCACACCGGGGATCGACGCGATCGCCAGGGCGAAGAACACCTGCCAGACGAACACGTACAGGCTGGCCTGCCCGAGCGGGATCCAGAGCCAACCGATGGCGGCGGCGATGGGCTTCCAGAACACCGTGAGGATCGCGTAGGACACGATCGCGAAGAACGCGATGTCCACCAGCCGGCCCCACTGCAGGTCCACCCGCTGGTACGCCGTGTTGTACAGGGACTCGTACATCGTCGCCGGGAACGGCACCGGGGTGAACCCGAAGTGGTCGCCCGCCCACACGTAGACCAGGAACGCCGCGTACCCGCCGACGGCGACGCCGACCAGGACCTTGCCGAGACGCCCGGTGAGCGCGCCGACGATCTGCCGCCGGTAGTACCCGAGCACGAGCCCGTGGGTGAACACCACCTGCCAGGTGAACAGGGGGAACACCGCCTCGAACTGCGAGTTCAGCGGACGGAAGTCGGGGTTGAGCGCCTGGAACACGTACAGCGCCCAGCTGGCGGCGAGGAGCGCCCACCAGAACCCGCGGCGGATCACCCAGATGAACACCGGGATGAACAGGCTCAGCACCACGAACAGGCCCATGATGTTGAACGGCCACGGCCCCATCTCGAGCAGCAGGAACTGCCGGATCGCGTACCAGGGCGGCGGGTAGGCGAGCAGCTGCATCGCGTTCGGGTACAGGTCGTAGACCCGGCCCTCGGCCTCGACACCGCCGGTGCCCGTCCCGCGGTCGGTGAACGTGGTGATGGCGTCGGTGTTCAGGAACGGGACGAAGCTCAGCGCGAAGACCACCAGGATCACCACGAGCGTGACGACGTACTGCTTGCGCGCGCGCTTCCACGCCCCGATGGCGGCCGCCCACTCGCCGAACTTCTTCACGGCGAACGGGTACGTCATGCCGAGGACCATGCCGGACAGGAACACGAACATCTCGGCGCCGGTGATCGCGCCGACGGCGTGCAGCGTGAGGTACGAGTACGGCCCGCCGATCTCGATGTGGGTGATCACCACGGCGAGGATGATGAACCCTCGGAACAGGTCGAGTCGCAGGTCACGGCCGGGCTTGCCTTCGTCGGGGTAGCGCCAGCTCGGCAGCAGCCGACCGAACACCCCGCTCAGCAGGAACACGATCGCCAGGCCGGCGGCCAGCCAGACGATCCACGCCATCTGGTCGCCGCCGGTCTCGTACTCCTGGGAGATCGCGGCGTTGCCCTGCTGCACGGTCACGCGGTCGGTGACCGGCCCGAAGGCGAAGTCTCCGGACCGCTCGAGGTCGGTGCGGAAGGACCCCGCGACACCCGGGTCCGCGGTGAGCCGCCAGTCGGCCACGCGGTTGCCGGCCTCGGGCTCGCGTCGCTCCGCCTCGAGCACGGTCATGCCCCGGATCAGCGGACGCTCCTGCACGGCCGCGAGCACCTGCCGCCACCAGCTCCGCTTGACCTGGAGCTCGGCGTCGCCCTGCAGCTCACGGTTGTACAGGGCACCGGTGTCGAGCAGCATCGGACGGTCGTCGGCCACCGCGAACCGGTCGTAGAACGAGCCCGACTGCGGCTGGTCGTAGCCCCAGTCCTCGTCGAACCGCGACTCGACCTCACCGCTGCGGGTGAGCGGCACGGCGCGACCGGCAGCCTCGGTCGGGTCGCCCTTGCCGTACGAGAACATCGAGAGCCCGACCCAGTCGACGGCCTCGGCCCCCGGCCAGTACGGCCCGTACGGGTCGTCAGCGCCGGTGAGCTGTCCGTCGCCGTTCGTGTCCGCCTTCGCGACGTCGACCGGGGACAGGTTCCGCAGCCGCCCGGCGGACTCGCCGAACGGGTAGCCGGCGCCGTACCCCGGCGACCAGACCATGAGCGCATCCGACGTGCCCGCGTGCACGGTCGTGGCGAGCCCCCGGAACACCCGGACGAACTCCGTGGGCTGCTGGCCCCAGCGGACCCACGTGCCGTTCATCTGCGGTGCGAACCGGACGAGCACCTGGGTGTCGTACTGGTCGTGCAGGTCCTCGAACACGGTGTTGACGGCACGGGTGTCCGCGGTGTCGAGCGACTTGAGTTCGCGATCGGGTTCGAGGCTCACGACGAGCACCGCGCCCTGCGTCGCCGCCGCACGCGCCGAGCGGAGGAGCTCCTGCTTCGCCGTGCGGTCGAGCGGGTAGTCGACGGACACCCCGTACATCGACGGTGTCGCGCCGAGCCGCCCCTCGTACCCTTCGGGCGAGTCGCTGGCCCAGTCGAGGTCCGGGCCGAACCAGGTCGAGCCCTCGGCCGGCTGCACGGCGGCAGCAGTCTGCACGGACGCTGCGGACGCCGGCAGTGCACCACCGAGCAGGAGGGTGGCGAACGTGACGAGGAGGGCGACCGCGCGGGCCACCGGCTTCTTCACCGGTCGCACGCAAGCGTCCAGACGTTGTGGCCGGGTTCGTGCCGGTGCTCCAACCGGTCGAGTGCCGCGATGGCGAGTGCGAGACCGCGCCCGCTCTCCTGCTCGACGTCGGCCATGGTGACGGCACTCAGGTCGATGTCGGCGGGCATCCCGTTGTCGGTCAGCACCGCGGTCAGGGCACGGTCGGTCGCCTCGAGGCGCACGGTGTACCGGCGCCCGGTCCCCCGGTCGGCGCGGACGGTGTGCTCGACGATGTTCGCGGCGACCTCGGCCAGGGCGGTCTCGAGCGCGAAGCGGAGCCGAACGTCGTCGATGCCGAGGCCGTCCCACCACGCGGCGAAGCGGTCCTGCACCTCGTCGAGCGAGTCGGGCGTCGCGGCGACCTCGAACGTGGTCTCGGTGCTCACAGGGGTCCTCCGGCGGTGCTCGACTCGTGTTCGGACTGGACTGGGGTGGCCGGGCCGCGGTACCGGACGGCCCGGATCACGATGCTGAAGATGAACAGGTCGAAGACGACCCACGCGGTGTTCACGAGCGGCGCGACCCCCTCGGCCTGGCCGGCCAGGTAGCGGATGCCGATCATGACCAGGGCGGCGACCAGGGCGCCCATCGCGTACAGCTGCGGCTTGACCAGGTCCCACCGCGGCTTCTGCTCGGTCTCGTCGCGCACCTTCGGGGTGACGCGGAACCCGAGCGGCTTGCCCCGGAAGACGTTCTCGAACGCGCTGGTCACCGACTCGATCCAGACCGGGAACAGGGCGAGCGAGTACTGCTGCCCACGCCAGGTCGGTCTGCCGGCGGCCACCACCCAGAACAGCAGCTGGTTCAACACCAGGAACGGGATGAGCCGGGCGAAGAAGTCGACGCTGTAGGCCTGTACGGGGATGACCCCGAACGACAGGCAGAGCACCGGGGCGGCGATGTAGACGATCGCGGCGAACCCCGACAGGTAACTCCACATCGTCGAGAAGTACATGAGCCGCTGCCCCCACGACAGCCCCTTCTGCACCAGGGGGTTCTCGCGGAAGAACACCTGCATGGTGCCCTGCGCCCAGCGGAGTCGCTGCACGAGCATCGTCGGCAGGTCCTCGGGGGCCAGGCCCTTCGCCAGGATCTCGTCGTGGTAGGCCGACTTCCAGCCCAGCCCGTGCAGACGCATCGCGGTGGCCATGTCCTCGGTCACCGAGATCGTCGCCAGCGGCATGATCGGCTGCGCCTCGTCGTCGCGGTTGACGTCGAGGGCACGGGCGAGCACGGCGATCGACTCGATGGCGGCGACCGGCGAGGCCTCGCGCCGGCCGAGCACGTCGAGCGCGGCGTCGTCGAGACCGGCGAAGGTGTTCGCGTCGGTGGACATCGCCGCCAGCTCCTGCAGGTCGTTCCGCACCGACTCGAGGTCGGCGGCCGCGAACCGGAACGCGATGGCGTCGATCCCCCGCTGGAACGCGTACGTCACGTCACCGAGGGGTTCTCCGGCGCGCACCTGGTCGCGCGCCTGGTCCACCACGACCTCGGCGTCGTCGAGGGCGGCGAGCACGCGCGGGTCGGTCTCGGTCTCACGCGAGCGGGCGAGGAGCTTGCGGGAGGTGGCGAGGGTGCGCTGCACGGACGCCTCGACCTCGGCGACGTAGCGCGAGATGCCGAGCTGCATGAGTGCTTCGCGCCGCAGGATGGCGTTCGACCCGCAGAAGAACGCGGCGTTCCAGCCGTCCTTCGACTGCTGGATCGGACCGTAGAACAGCGGCGCCTGGCTGCCGAGGGGGTCGTCGTCCGGCACGTTCTCGAACCACTGCGGCGTCTGCACGAGCGCCATCCGCGGGTCCTTGAAGTACCCGAGGGTGCGGTCGAGGATCGCCGGGTCGGGCACCTGGTCGGCGTCGAGGATGAGCAGGAACTCGCCCTGGGTCGCGAGCAGGGCGTTGTTGAGGTTGCCGGCCTTGGCGTGCCGGGGCCGGTCCACCCAGTCGGCGCCGCGCGTGATGACGCCGATGCCGAGCGCCTCGGCCGCCGCACGCATCTCGGGGCGGTTGCCGTCGTCGAGGATCCAGGTGGTGTGCGGGTGCGTGATCGCCTTGGCCGCCCGGGCGGTGCGCTCGACCAGGTCGATCGGCTCGTTGTAGGTGGTGATGAAGACGTCGACGGTGACGTCGGTGGAGGGTTTCGCCGGTGGTTCGCCGCGCTCCCGGAGCCGCCAGGCCCCGAGGGCGAAGAGCAGGGAGTCGATGACGCTGTAGGTCTCGGCGAGGATCAACGGCACCGCGATCCACCACGAGTGCCAGTTCACCGAGGCCGCCCAGCGCCACACGATGTAGTTCACACCGGCGAGGGACGCCAGGAGCGCCACCGTCCGCACGGTGACCAGGCGTCGCCGGGCCGTGCCGGTGGTGAGTCGACGGCGGTCCTGTCGGCTGACGTCGAGCGCGGTCATCGGGTCTCCCCGTCCATGGCGTCGCCGGACGTGCTGCGTCGCAAGCGTTCCTCCTGATCCACCGTGCCGGTCCCGCTCCGGTCGTCGGTGTCGACCTCGGCGTAGGGACCTGTCTACCCCAGCCACGGGCCTCCTGTCAGTCCCCTGCCCCGATCTGGGGACGGACGGAGGCCGCACGGCACGCAGCGCTCGCCTTCCGGTCACCGGCAGGGCATGCTGCTGAGGGGCACCGCGGTCGCTGGGCCCGACCGACGGAAGCGGGACACCATGTCACACCACCTCGTGATCGGCGCAGGCCCGGTGGGCCGTCACGTCGCTGCCCTGCTCACGGAGCGCGGCGACCGGGTCACGGTCGCCACCCGCTCGGGTCGCGACACCGGCCTGGAGGCAGTGGGTCACGTCGCCCTCGACGCATCGGACCCCGACGCCCTCACCCGGGCCGCCGACGGCGCCGCCGTCCTCTACAACTGCGCGAACCCCGGCGCCTACCCGGAGTGGGAGCGGGCGTGGCCACCACTCGCCGCGTCGCTGCTCACCGCAGCCGAACGGACCGGTGCCGTGTACGCGATCACCGGCAACCTGTACCCGTACGGTCCGGTCACCGGGCCGATGCACCCGGGCCTGCCCGATGCCGCGACCGACCACAAGGGCGTCCTCCGTGCCCGGGTGTGGGCGGACGCCCTGGCTGCCCACCGTGCTGGTCGGATCCGCACGGTCGAGGTCCGCGGTTCGGACTACGTCGGCCCGGGCATCGGCGCGAACGGCCACGTCACCCGGGTGCTCCCGGCGGCTCTGCGTGGGAAGCCCGTGACGATGATCGGCCGGACCGACCTGCCGCACACGTTCACCGACGTTCTCGACGTCGCCCGCACCCTCGTCACGACGGCGGCCGACGACTCCGCGCTCGGCCGGACGTGGATGGTGCCGAGCAACCCGCCACGGACGCAGCAGCAGGCGCTGACCGAGGTGCTGTCGGCGGCCGGGAAGCCCCCGGTGCGGGTTCGACGCCTGCCGGCCGGCGCAGTCCGTGCCCTCGGGCTGGTGTCACCGATGCTGCGCGAACTCGCCGACCTGGGCTACCAGTGGTCGGCCCCGTACGTGGTCGACGACACCGAGACCCGGACCCGCTTCGGACTCGAGCCCACCCCGTGGGACGAGGTGTGTCGGCGGACGGTCGCCGGGATGACCGCATGAGGGCGGGGCGGGACGCGCCGTTGTGTCCCGCCCCGCCCTGCTCGTGCCGCGGCTCAGGACACCTGGAGCCGCGAGTACTGCGCCGACGAGAGCTGCTCGGCGGCACCGCCGTCGGCGCCCACCCGCCAGAGCCCGGGCGTCGGACCGCCGTCGATCACGACGAACACGTCGCCGTCCTCGTCGGCGGCGCCCACGAACGCACCACGACCGTTCGCGGTCGGACCGCTCATCGTGTGCTCGCTGAGCGTCCCCGCGGCGTCGCGGGCGACCAGGTGTGTCAGGGTCTGGTCGACGTGGCAGCCCTTCGGGCTCCCCTCGCTGGCCGACGGGCACCACTCCGCCGACTGCAGCTGCGTGAGGTGGGTCGAGTTCACCGCGGCGTACTGGAACGCGGTGCGGGGTTCGAACAGCGTGATCGTCGTCGATGCCGCGGCGATCGCGTACCAGCCGGAGTACCCGGACCCGCCGAACGCCTGGAAGCTGACGTAGAGGGTGCCCTGGCCGTCGGCGAGCAGGCCGTTCAGGTACCCGAGGCCGCTGCCGTTCGGCGCGACGACCGTCCGCTTGGTGACGGTGCCTGCCGGGCTGGCGGTGTTCACCACGCCACCGCGGCTCGTGCTCGAGAACGTCGACACCGTGCCGTCACGGCCGACCGCCCACAGCGTGCGCGTCGCCGAGCTCTCGGGCGGCGCGAAGGCGACCACGCTGGCAGCAGCACCGCCGCGCACGGACAGCTTCTGCACCGCCCGGGTCACGGAGTCCACCCAGTACAGGTTGCCCTCGGCGTCGGAGCGCAGGTCCGGGGTCAGGTGCAGGCCGGACGCGATGGTCTCGGTCACGCCGCCGTCGGCGGGGTGCAGCAGGATCGCGGTGTGGTCCGCCGAGGGGGTGAAGACGTCGCCGTCGGCGTTCGCGGTGAAGCCGGCGCCGTCGGTCACGACCGTGGCGGGAGCGTCCGTGCCCGAAGTCGGGAACCGCACGACGTCACCGTTGCCGTCGAGGGCGAACAGCGACTGCGTCGTCTCCGGCTCGGGCGCGGGCGCGGGCGGCGCCGTCCAGCGCAGCGTGATCGTGCGGCCGGTCCCCCGGTGGCCGAGGGCACGGACGGAGAACCGGTACGTGGTCGCGGGTGAGAGCTCGTCGAAGCGGTCGGAGCGCGCGCGCGGGTGGAGTCGGTCGACCTGGCGGTCGTGCCGGTTCGCGACGGCGGCGACGGCGACCTTCCAACCGGTCACCTTCGCGCCGTGCTTCGGGCCGCGCCACGTCAGCGTGGCACTGTCCGCGTCGCCGGTGACGCGGACGGCGGTCGGTGCTCCCGGCACCGACGACCAGGAGGTGTGCGCCGTCGCCGGCACCGCACCTCCGAAGACGAGCGCCGCGGCGGCCACCGCGGTGATGAGTGCTCGGTACACGATCGTTCCCCTGCCTTCCCCGCGGCTCCCTGCGTCACGGCTCCCGGTATCACAGCACCGTGCGGACTCCAGGGGAACTGCTGCGGGCGGGATCTGCGGTTCCCCGCACCGCAAGATGCCGCCTGGTGATCCCGCACACGCCGTCGTCTTCTCGAGACGCCGCCGAATGCGGCGGCGTCTCGCCGACTCGGCGGCGTGGAGCCGACACGACGGCGTCTCGCGGGGCCCGGGACGCGCACCGACGACGGACGGGAGGCCCGGTGCCAGCTGGCACCGTCCCTCCAGGCACGGCCGACACCCCGCTGGCGCGGTGCGCCGGTACCGGCTGGTGGGGCCCACCTCCCGTCCGGAGGGGGTCGCGTCTCGGACGCGGCGCGTCTCAGTAGCGCGGCCTGCGCTCCGGACGGTCGTCGCGGTCGTCGCGGCGGCCACCACCACGGCGGTCCGCACGGATCTCGATGAGCTTGCCGCTGATCCGGGTGTCGGTCAGGCGGTCGAGCACACCGGGGTCCATGTCGGCCGGCAGTTCGACGATCGAGAAGTCCGGACGGATCTGGATCGCACCGAAGTCGTCGCGGCGCAGGCCGCCCTCGTTCGCGAGGGCACCGACGATCTGGCGCGGCTCGACGCGGTGACGACGGCCGACCTCGATGCGGTACGGGGACATCGGCTGCGAACGGCGCGGGCCGCGGTCGCCACGGTCGCCACGGTCACCACGGTCGCGGTCGCCACCACGGTCGCCGCGGTCGTTGCGGCCGCCACGGTCGTCGCGGGCACCGCGCTCGTCGCGCTCGCTGCGACGGGCGTCGCGCTCCATCTGGCTGCGGAGTGCGTCGTCGGCTGCGGTGAGGAGCAGCGGCGAGTCACCCTGCGCCACGACGGCCAGGGCAGCGGCGACGTCGTCCGAGGGGACGTCGTGGTGCTCGACGTAGTGCGCGATGACGTCGCGGAAGGCCGCGATCCGGCCCTGGTCCTCGAGCGCCGCGGTGATGGCGTCGTCGAAGCGGGTCAGGCGCGTCTCGTTGACGTCGTCGATCGTCGGCAGCTGCATCTGCGTGAGCGGCTGCTTGGTGTGGCGCTCGATCGCGGACAGCAGGCGACGCTCGCGCGGGGTGACGAAGCTGATCGAGTCACCCGAGCGGCCGGCGCGACCGGTACGACCGATGCGGTGCACGTAGGACTCGATGTCGACCGGGATGTCGAAGTTCACGACGTGCGTGATGCGGTCGACGTCGAGGCCACGGGCGGCAACGTCGGTGGCGACCAGGATGTCGAGCTTGCCCGACTTCAGCTGGTTGACCGTGCGCTCGCGCTGGGCCTGGGCGACGTCACCGCTGATCGCGGCGGCGGCGTACCCGCGGGCACGGAGCTTCTCGGCCAGGGTCTCGGTCTCGCTCTTGGTGCGGACGAAGATGATCATGCCCTCGAAGTCCTCGACCTCGAGGATGCGGGTCAGCGCGTCGACCTTCTGCGGGTACGAGACCATCAGGTAGCGCTGCGTGATGTTCGCGGCGGTCTTCGTCTTGGTCTTGACGGTGATCTCGGCCGGGTCGGTCAGGTACTGCTGCGAGATGCGGCGGATCTGCGCGGGCATGGTCGCCGAGAAGAGCGCGACCTGCTTGTCGTCCGGGGTGTCCGCGAGGATCGTCTCGACGTCCTCGGCGAAGCCCATCTTGAGCATCTCGTCGGCCTCGTCGAGCACCAGGTACTTCAGCTCGGACAGGTCGAGCGTGCCCTTCGCCAGGTGGTCCATGATGCGACCGGGGGTCCCGACGACGACGTCGACGCCGCGGCGCAGGGCGGAGAGCTGCACGCCGTACGCCTGGCCGCCGTAGACGGGCAGGACGTGGACGTGCTTCATGTGGGACGCGAACTGCTCGAACGCCTCGCACACCTGCAGGGCGAGCTCCCGCGTCGGGGACAGCACGAGCGCCTGGGGCTTCTTGCTGCCGGACTCCATGCGGGACAGGATCGGCAGCGCGAAGGCCGCGGTCTTGCCGGTTCCGGTCTGCGCGAGACCGACGACGTCACGGCCGTCGAGCAGCGTGGGGATGGTGGCTTCCTGGATGGCGGAAGGGGTCTCGTAGCCGATGTCCTTGACGGCCTTGAGCACAGCATCGCTCAGGCCGAGGTCGGCGAACGTCACCACGGGCCCGTCGTCGGTGGTCTCGGTGGTGGTGGCGGTGTCCGTGCTCATACACCAACGGTATCTCGAATGCGCACCCCGCAGGGACGGGAGGCCCGTGGCGACGCCGCCACGGACCTCCCGTCCCTGCCCTCGGTCACGTCAGGAGCGCGTGGTGCCGATCCCCAGGACCGCGTCGGCCCGGTCGTTCAGGCGCGTCAGCATCTCGGCGAGCGAGCGCAGTTCGTCCGAGGCGAACTCCCCCGTCAGGTCGTCGAAGACCTCGGCCCCGGCGGCGTCCAGCTCGTCGAGCAGTCGTCGGCCGGACGGCGCGAGCGTGACGAGCGTGGCGCGGCCGTCCGCGGGGTCCGGCGACCCGATCAGGTGCTCGGCCTCGATCAGCGAGGCGACCCGGCGGCTGATCACCGGTCGGGACAACCCGGTCGCGTCGGCGATCGCGGTCGCCCGGACCGGGCCGTGCCCGGCGACGGCACGCAGGATCACGCGGGCCGTCGGGTCGAGGCCACCCCGGGACTCGATGAGCGAGGAGCGCAGGGTCTGCCGGACCCACAGCCGGTCGAGCTGGGATCGCAGGAGTCGCTCGGCAGCAGGCCGGTCGTCGGTCACGCGCTCAGCGTAGCGGGCACATTTAGTTGCTTGTCGGAAGCAACAGATGTATCGTTGCGCGGTCTGCAAAGTTTCACAGCCAGAAAAAGGAGTTCGATGACCGCCACCGCACCCGTCCCGGTGCAGCACGGTCGGCACACCGCCGAGGCCCCCGCGGCCTCCGGGGGCGCCGGCCAGCAGCCGCTGATGACCCACCGTCAGATCCTCCTGGTGATCTACGGCCTGATGGCGGGCATGTTCCTGTCCTCGCTCGGCCAGACGGTGTTCGGCACGGCGATCCGCACGATCGGCGACGACCTGCACGGGCTCGACCAGCAGGCCTGGGTGACGACCGCGTACCTCATCACCTCGACGATCGCGACGCCGATCTACGGCAAGCTCTCCGACATCTTCGGTCGCCGCCCGCTGTACATCTTCGGCATCGTCGTCTTCATCCTCGGCGCCGTCCTGTCGTCGATGTCCACCTCGATGCTCATGCTCGCCGCCTTCCGCGCGGTGCAGGGCATCGGCGCCGGCGCGCTGATGTCGCTGCCGCTGGCGATCATGGGCGACATCCTCGCCCCGCGTGAGCGTGCCAAGTACCAGGGGTACTTCCTCGCCGTGTTCGGCATCTCGTCCGTCATCGGCCCGCTCATCGGCGGTCTGCTCGCCGGTTCCTCCGAGATCCTGTGGATCACGGGGTGGCGCTGGGTGCTCCTGATCAACGTGCCGATCGGCGTCGCGGCGCTCCTCATGGTCATCGTGTTCCTGCACCTGCCCAAGGTGCACGGTGCCGACGACGCGAAGCCGAAGGTCGACTGGTGGGGCGCGACCGCGGTCATCGTCACCCTCGTGCCGCTCCTGCTCGTCGCCGAACAGGGCCGCATCTGGGGCTGGGGATCCCCCGCCGCCATCGCCTGCTACGTCGTCGGTGTCGTCGGCCTGATCGGTCTGCTGCTCATCGAGTCGAAGATGGGCGACGCGGCGATCATCCCGCTCAAGCTGTTCCGCTCGGGCACGTTCTCGATGGCGACCGTCATCGGGTTCCTGGTCGGCTTCGCGATGTTCGGCGCGATGCTCACCATCCCGCTCTACCTGCAGATCGTCGTCGGACTGACCCCGACCGAGTCCGGCTTCGCGACGCTGCCGCTCGTCGGTGGTCTGATGATCGCCTCGATCACCTCGGGTCAGATCGTCGCCCGCGTCGGCCGGTACCGGATCTTCCCGGTCATCGGCACCGCGCTCGTCTCCGCCGGCTACGTCGTCCTGACCTTCATGTCGATCGACAAGCCGCTCTGGTTCCTGATGATCGGCATGTTCCTCATCGGTCTCGGCCTCGGCTCGGTCATGCAGTCGCTGACCCTGGCGTCGCAGGGCTCCGTCGAGGCCCGTGACATGGGCGTCGCCACGTCGTCGGCCACGTTCTTCCGTCAGATCGGTGGCACGCTCGGCACCGCCGTGCTGCTGTCCATCCTGTTCTCGGTGATGCCGGCGAACATCCTGACCGCGACCGCGAACCAGAAGGACCTCGGTCCGGCGCTCGACGCCGCGCTCAACCCGACCGTCGCCAGCGCGAAGGCGAACCAGGGCGCCATGGACAAGATCTGGACGCCCGTCGTCACCCCGCTGACGAGGACCGTGCAGTCGCAGCTCGACGCCGCCTCGGCGAAGGCGAAGCAGGCCGCCGATGCCGCGGTCACCGAGCAGGTCACCGCGGCCGTGCAGCAGCAGGTCACGGCCGGTGCCGTGCCCGCCGCAGCAGCGCAGACCGTCATCGACCAGCAGGTCGCCGCGGCAACGCCGGCCGCCGAACAGTCCGCACTCGAACAGGTCGCCGACCAGGCGCACGCCAGCGTGCAGGACGGCACCGTGTCCGTCGACTGGTCGAACGCCGAACAGCGCTCCTACTGGGTCGACGAGCTCACCCCGGAGCTGGCGAAGAAGATCGACGACGGCAACTCCACGAGCGACAGCGCCACCAGCACGAACGACACGTCGTTCCTGACCGGTGCGGACAGCCGCCTGACCCGGCCGTTCATGGCGGGCTTCAACGCCTCGTCCGTGACGATCTACTGGGTCGGTCTCGGCGTCATCCTGCTCGCGTTCGTGCTCACCTGGTTCTTCCGGGTGCCGCCGCTGCGTCAGCGTTCCGCCTTGCAGGAGCGGGCCGACATGTCCGCCGAGGCGCAGCTCGAGGCCGAGGCGGGCGCCGCCGCAGCCGAGGCCGGCTCGTTCACGGGACCGATGACCGGGTCCGTCCCGACCGGATCGGGTTCGACCGGATCGGGTTCCACCGGATCCACGCCGACGCACCGTCGGTGACCGACCGGGGCGTCCGTCCGTGCCCCCTTTCCGGGCGGGCGCCCCTCCCACACACACCAACCCAGCAGGAGTCCACGTGATCACCACCCCGGCAGCGGCGACGGCAACGGAGCCGTGCACGCTGCGTGAACGGAAGAAGCAGCAGACCCGGCAGGCCCTGCACGACGCAGCGCTGACCCTCGTGTCCGCGCACGGGCTCGACGGCGTCACGGTCGAACAGATCTGCACCGACGCCGACGTCTCCCCCCGCACCTTCTTCAACTACTTCTCGTCGAAGGCGCACGCCGCACTCGGGCTCGACTCGGTCGAGGTCCCGGAGCGCTCCGCCGCCTGGTTCGCCGAGGCCGACGGCGCCCTGGTCGACGACCTGTGCACCCTGGTCGCGGCCACCGTCCCGCTCTCGCAGGACCGCCGGCGCATGAAGGAGCTGCTCGTGCTGCGGCCGGAAATGTCCTCGATGGTGATGCAGTGGATGGCCCAGTCGCGCCAGTCCCTGCTCAGCGTCGTCGGTACCCGGACCGACGCGCAGACCGCCCGGACCGCCGTGACCCTGGTGATGTCGGCGCTCAGCGAGGTCGCACACCGCGAGACCGTGCAGAGCAACGACGAGCTCGCGGATCGGCTCCGTGCCGTGGTGCGCGAGATGGCCGCGCTCGTCTCCTGAGGCGGGCCCGACGGCCGGCCGGCAGGGTCACCCTGTCGAATCGGGCGTACCTGGCAAGAAGTTCCTGCCCGGTACGCCCGATTCCGCTTTCCAGTGCACCCGTTCTGGGAAGGAACGTCGCGCCGTGCGCGTGCCCCGGTACCGGACGGGAGGCCCGTGGCGGTGTCGCCACGGGCCTCCCGTCCGTCAGGTGTCCGGGTGGCGAACACGCCGTCGTGTCTGCCCGACGCCGCGAAGTCGTCGAGACGCCCCCGTTCCCGGAGGCGTCTCGACGTGACGACGGCGTCTCGTGCCGCAGCAACGGGTCAGACGACGGACCAGCCACCGTCGCTCGGCAGCACCGCACCGTTGACGTTCGCCGAGTCGTCGCTCAGCAGCCAGGTGATGGCGGCGGCGAGCTGCTCGGGCTGGGCGACCGGCGGGATGGTGGTCTGCATGATCGGACCGACCCGGCGGGCCGCGTACTCGCTGCGCATCGGTGCCTCGATGTTCGTCGCGACCGCACCCGGCGCGACGGCGTTCGCCCGGATGCCCTGCGGCCCGTGGAAGAACGCGACGCTCTTGGTGTACCCGGCGATGGCGTGCTTCGACGAGGTGTAGGCAGCACCGGCGGCCGAGGCCTTCAGCGCCGCCTCGGACGCGACGTTCACGACCGAGCCCTTGCCTGCGGCGATCATGAGCGGCAGCACCGCACGCGTCAGGCGCATCGGGCCGGTGACGTTGACGCTGAAGACACGCTCCCACGTGGCGTCGTCGACCTCGTCCGGCGGCAGGAACGCGTCCATGATGCCGGCCACGTTGGCGAGCCCGTCCAACCGGTCGCCGGCGGCGGCGATGAGTGCGTCGATGGTCTCGCTCGCGGCGACGTCGCCGACGACGGTCTCCACGGCGAAGCCCTCGAGCTCCGAGCGGAGTGCGTCGAGTCGCTCGCCCACGACGTCGGTCGCGATGACGCGCCCGCCCTCGTTCGCGATGCGCGTCGCCGTGGCGCGTCCGATGCCGGAACCCGCTCCGGTGACGATGATGGTCCTGCCGGTGAACCGTCCGGCGGTGGTGTCGGTCATGTCGTCTCCTCGATGAGAGGCGCTCGCTGCGCCACACCGGTTATAGCACTCAGTGCCGAAAGGTCTCCATGAGCTTGACGAACGACCGTCCGACGGGGCGCCCGCGCACCATCGACCCGGACGCCGTGTCCCTCGTCGCGCTCCGGCTGTTCGACGAGCAGGGCTTCGACGCGGTGTCGATGGACGACGTCGCCGCGGTGGCCGGGGTGAGCCGTCGGTCGCTCTTCCGGCTGTTCCCGAGCAAGGCGGCGCTGGTGTGGGGCGGTCTCGACGAGTTCGCCGCACGGTTCCGCGAAGCCCTGCGGTCCCGGCCTGCTGACGAACCCTCGGCGGTGGCGCTCCGGGCGGCGTACCGGATCGGAGCGACGTTCCCGGACGACGCGGTCGAGGTCACCCGACACCGACTCCGGGTCATCCGCGCGAACCCGTCGCTCGAGCACGTCGGCGCCGCCACGGTCACGGCCCTGACCGACGAGATCCTGCGGTACGTGGCCGAGCGGGACGGGGTCACCGCCGACGATCTCGCCGCCGCCGTGCGCGCCCACACGCTGGCCGCCGCCGCGAGCGCCGCACTCACCTGGTGGGCCCTGCACGGCGACGGACGGCCGGAGGACGTCGTGGAGCGCGCACTGGCGCTGCTCGACTGACGAGCCCCGGGGTTCCCCCACTCCGCACGCCGGAGTACCTTGCCGGGCATGCACGCAACCGGACCCGCGCCGTACTTCCAGTTCGCCGGCACCGCCAGGCAGGCCCTCGAGCACTGGCAGCGGGTGTTCGGTGGCGAGGTGCAGATCGCGACCTACGCGGACTTCTCCCGCGCGGACGGCCCCGCCGACGCCGTCGCCCACGGCCAGCTCACCGGCGAACTGCAGCTGTTCGCGGCGGACGCGAGCGAGAGCGACACCCCGTTCTCGGCGACGGGGCTGCTCTTCTCACTGCTCGGCGCCTCGGAACCGGACGTCCTGCGTCGGTGGTTCGACCAGCTCGCCGAGGGCGGCACGGTCGTCGACCCGCTGCAGCAGCGCCCGTGGGGCGACTGGGACGGCACCGTCAGGGACGCGTTCGGGGTCACCTGGTTGATCGGGTTCGAGGACTCGGCGCGCTGAGTCCCGCGCGCCGCAGCGCCTACTGCTGGTCGGACGGCAGCAGCGGCGCCCAGAAGGCGTCGGGACCGTCGGCCTGCACGGCGTCGCGCTCGAACCGGAACCCGTAGTCGCGCACGAAGTCGAGGGCCGCGGCCTGCTCGTCCTCGGCATCGTCGTGGTCCGCGTCGAACAGGTACACGCCGTGCCCCATCGCGACGCCGGCGTCGCTGATCACGGACAGGTCCCAGCGCCCCTGCTCGGCACGCTCGATCCGGACGACGGCGGCCTGGGATGCGGTGAAGTCAGCCATGCCGCGAGCCTACGGACGCCCGCGGGCGGGCGTTCAGGATGCTCCGCGGCCACTACGCTGTGCACGGTCACAGGTCAGACGAGTGGAGAACGAATTGTCAGTCGGATTGCTCGCCGTGGTGGACGACATCCTCTCCGCAGCCCTCAAGGCCAGCGCGAAGACCGCCGGGGTCGTCATCGACGACGCCGCCGTCACGCCCCAGTACGTCCAGGGCCTCGAGCCCGCTCGTGAACTCCCGGTCGTCGGGCGCATCGCCCTCGGCAGCCTGTTCAACAAGTTCATCATCATCATCCCGCTGGCGTTGCTCCTCACGGCCTTCGCCCCCGGGGTGCTGCCGTGGCTGCTGCTACTCGGCGGGACGTACCTGTGCTTCGAGGGCGCCGAGAAGGTCACCGAGTGGTTCGGTGTCCACCACGAGGGCGGGTCCGACGAGACCGTCACCGAACCGAAGCTCGTCTTCGGCGCCATCCGCACCGACCTCATCCTGAGCACCGAGATCATGCTCATCGCGCTGGCCGGCCTCGACCCCGACCTGGGGCTCTGGCCGACACTCGGCGCCCTGATCGTGATCGGTCTGGTCATGACGGCCGTCGTCTACGGCGCCGTGGCACTGCTCGTGAAGGTCGACGACATCGGCCTGCAGATGATGAAGAACTCCGTCCGCCGCACCCGCCGGCTCGGTGCCCGCATCGTGCGCGCGATGCCGATGGTCTTCCGCGTCATCAGCGTGATCGGCACGGTCGCGATGCTCTGGGTCGGTGGACACCTGGTCATCGCGAACCTCGCCGAGACCGTCTGGCACGGGCCGTACGACCTGCTGCACGTGATCGAGCACGCGCTCGAGGCCGCAGGCCCCGTGATCGTCTGGGTCGCCGACACGGCCGTGTCGGCCGTGGCCGGCCTCGTGCTGGGCATGGTCGTCGTCCGCATCGTGCTGGGCATCGGCCGCCTGCGCGGCAAGCAGCACTGACGCGGCTGCACGGCGCACCGTGCGCTCAACGCCGACCGGTGCGCGCCTGATCGCCCCGTGACGCGCCACAGGCGCGCATCACGCCGCCAATTCCGCACCGCATCGCGCACGCCGCACCGTGCACTGGAAGCGCCCACCGCACAGCCTGGAGGCCCGGGGCGGCCCGGCACCGCGCCTCCCGTCCGGCGCACCATGCGCCCAACGCCGACCGGTGCGAGCCTGACCGCCCCGTGACGCGCCACAGGCGCGCACCACGCCACCAACGCCGCACCGCATTGCGCACGCCGCACCGTGCACGCTCAGCGCTCAGCGCTGCACGTTCTCCAGGTCCTCGAGCAGGCTCGGGTGCGTCGGGACCCAGCCGAGCGCTTCGCGCGTGTGGGTACTCGACGCCGGCTGATCCATCGCGAAGATCGGTGCGAACGCCCCGAACGTCTCGTCGGCCACCCGTTCCACGGGCAGGCCGAGCCGGCGCCCGATGACCTCGGCCAGGTCGCGGACCCGGTCCCCCTCGTCGGCGACCGCGTGCCAGACGGTCCCTGCCGGAGCACCTTCGAGCGCGAGCCGGAACAGCACCGCGGCGTCCGCGGCGTGCACGGCGGGCCACCGCTGCTCGCCGTCACCGGGGTAGCCCGAGACCCCCGCCTGTCTGGCCGTCTCCGTCAGGATGCCGGCGAACCCGCCCGTGCCGTCTGCGTGCACGGTGCGCGGCAGCCGGATCGCCGAGACCCGGACACCCTGTGCCGCCAGGTCGAGGGCGGCGAGGACCGAGCGGGCACGACCCGCCACCGGCCCCTCGAGCGGGAGCGGATCGGTCTCGACGGATGCCCTGCCGGGCTCCCAGGGCGTGCCGGAGACGACGACGAACGGGCGGTCGGTGCCCACCAGGGCTTCGCCGAGTGCGGCCATCGCCGCGCCCTCTTCCGCGATGCCGCGCTCGAGTGCCTCAGCCGAGCTGAAGTCGTTCGAGAACGCGAGGCTGATGACACCGTCGGCAGCGCGGGCACCGTCACGAAGCACGTGGAGGTCGGTGAGCGCGCCGCGAGCCGGGGTCGCCCCGGCGGCGACGAGGGCGGCGGCGGAACGGTCCGACCGCGCCAGGGCCGTGACGACGTGCCCGGCGGTGATGAGTTCGGTGACGACTGCGGTGCCGATGGTGCCGGTGCCGCCGGTGACGAAGACGTGCATGTGGTGCTCCTCAGAAGTGATGGGACCTTTGTGCCGTCACCCTACACCCGCGATGGGACAATTGTCCCATCGCGTATGATCGTCTCATGGTGCGATGGCAACCCGGGGCCCGGGAACGACTGGTCCTGGCCGCGGTCGACCTGTTCTCCGAGCAGGGCTACGACGAGACGACCGTCGCGCAGATCACCGAACGGGCCGGGGTCACGAAGAGCACCTTCTTCCGGCACTTCCCGGACAAGCGCGAACTGCTCGTCGCCGGGCAGGAGACCCTGAGCCGACTGCTCGCCGAAGGGATCACCGACGCACCGGTCGCCGCCACCCCGCTCGACGCCGTCGCCGCCGGACTGGAACGGGCGTCGGACGAGATGGGGCCGCTCAACCGCGAGCTCGGGCCACGCCTGCGAGCGGCCGTCGCCGCCAGCGCCGAGCTGCAGGAGCGCGACGCCCTGAAGAGCGTCGGGATGGCCGCCGCCATGACCGACGCCCTGGTCGGCCGGGGCGTCCCCGACGCGCCCGCTCGGCTGGCCGCCGAGATGGGCGTCCTGGCGTTCAAGCAGGGCTTCGAGCGGTGGTCCGGTGTGGGGCGCGCCGACGACGACCGGTTGGCCGACCACGCCGCGGCCGCGCTCGCCGAACTGCGAGCGGCGGCGGCCCAGCTCGGCTGAGCGGACGCGAGGCGGACGCCGGTCGCGCATCGACGTATCCTCGGCGCCATGGCAACGGTGCGACAGGTCCAGGTGACGTTCGACTGCGCCGAGCCGGAGCGTGTCGCCCGGTTCTGGTGCGAGGTCCTCGGCTACGTGGTGCCACCGCCCCCACCGGGGTTCGCCGACTGGGACGCGTTCGACCGGTCGCTGCCGCCGGAGCACCAGGGCTCGGCCTTCGCGTGCGTCGACCCGACCGGCGCCGGGCCGCGGCTGTTCTTCCAGCGCGTCCCCGAGGGCAAGACGGTGAAGAACCGGGTGCACCTGGACGTCCGGGTCGGCACCGGGATGGTCGGCGCCGAACGGCTCGCGGCCCTCGACGCCGAGAGCGCCCGACTGGTCGGACTCGGCGCCACCCAGGTCCGCCGCATGACCGCGGACCAGGTCAACGAGTCGTGCATCGTCATGCAGGACGTCGAGGGCAACGAGTTCTGCCTGGACTGACCGGCGTATCGTCGACGGACCCGAACCGCACCGCCGCGCCACGGAAGGGCCCCCACCCCGAATGACCGTCACCACCGCATCCGACACCGCAGCCGACGCCACCGCCCTCGAACACCTGCTGGGGTCAGACCAGGTCCTCCGCGACCCGGAGTCCCTCGAGCGCTACCGCCACGACGACGCCGAGTGGGCCGACTCCACGGCACCGCTCGCCGTGGTCCTCGCACGCAGCACCGACGACGTCGTCACCGCCGTCCGCTGGGCAGCCGCCGCCGGTCTCCGGGTCGTCCCCCGCGGTGCCGGCACCGGTCTGTCCGGCGGCGCCAACGCGATGGCCGACTCGATCGTCGTGTCGCTCGAGCGGATGAACCGGGTGCTCGAGGTGAACACCGACGAGCGCTACGCGGTCACCGAACCCGGCGTCATCAACGACGCACTCCGCGCCGCGGTCGCCGAGCACGGCCTCTGGTACCCGCCGGACCCGGCGAGCTCGGCCATCTCGACGATCGGCGGCAACGTCGCGACGAACGCCGGCGGCATCTGCTGCGTCAAGTACGGGGTCACCCGCGACTACGTGCTCGGCATGACCGTCGTGCTGGCCGACGGATCGGTGGTCGAGCTCGGTCGCCGGACGGCGAAGGGCGTCGCCGGGTACGACCTCACCGGGCTGATGGTCGGTTCCGAGGGCACGCTCGGCATCGTCGTGTCGGTCACCGTGAAGCTGCTCCCCCTGGCCGGCCGTGACGAGCGGGCGGTGATCGGATACTTCCCCTCGCTGACCGCAGCGGGCGACGCCGTGGCCGCGATCTCGCGCGCGGGCATCATCCCCGCGGCACTCGAGATCGTCGACCGCACCTGCCTGCGAGCCGTCGACGCCTGGATGCACCTCGGGCTGCCGGCGGACGTCGACACCCTGCTGCTCGCACGGGTCGACGAGCGCGGTGCGGCCGGCGACGGGATCGCCGACCACGTCGCCGACGTCTTCGCGCGGGCCGGCGGCACGGACGTCGAGCGGGCCACCGATCCCCAGGACATCGACCGACTGTTCCAGGCCCGCCGACTCGCCTACCCGGCACTCGAACGGCTCGGTCCGGTGCTGACCGAGGACATCTGCGTGCCGCGGAGCGCGGTGCCCGAGATGCTCCGGCGCATCCAGGTGACCGCGGACGCGCAGGACGTCACGATCGCCAACATCGCGCACGCCGGCGACGGCAACCTGCACCCGCTGATCATCGCGCCCGAGGGTGACGACGCCGCGAAGGCCCGGGCGAAGACCGCGTTCGACCAGATCGTCGCGGACTGCCTGACGCTCGGTGGGACCGTGACGGGTGAGCACGGCGTCGGCCTGCTGAAGCTGCCGGGTCTGCGGGTCGAGCTCGGCGACCGCGTGCTCGCGATGCACCGATCCGTCAAGGACGCGCTCGACCCGGCGGGGACCCTGAACCCTGGCAAGGCGTTCTGACCCGAGCGGACGGGCGAGTGCTTGCGGGCGTGACCGCTGTCCGGATGTGCGAAGGTCACAGAGCGGTAACGACGGCAGATCGGTCCAAACCCTTCGCCGCAGGGTGCCGAATCACCTGCAACGACCGGGAAACACCCGGAGCGCTCACCAGCCGCACATCGCTGGTTCTCCACCCCATCCGA
>NZ_QKLE01000021.1:0-52859 GCF_003224275.1 Curtobacterium sp. MCSS17_011
GGCGCCGCGATCGTCCCCGCGGACAGCAACGACTCCAACGACGACGAGGTCACCATCTGGGCGACCACCGCCGATCCCACTTCCGACGACTTCGACGGTCCGCTGTACGCCGTGAACGACGTCGCCAAGCAGGCGGTGGCGGACGAGACGACCACCACGTCGGACGCGCCGACGCCGTTCGCCGACGACTCCGACGCCGCACAGCAGGTCGAGAGCTGCGTCGTCGAGGCCTCCGATCGCTAGTCGTCGGACACCGTGCCGTGGCCGATCAGCCCTCGGGCTGGTCGGCCACTTCCACGTCCACGTGGTACCTGTCGCCGCCGCCGGTGCTGCTCGTGGGTCCATGGCCTGCACGGTCCCCGTGATCGGGGACCTGCGCTGATCCCTCGACGATGGTGGGAAGGTGCGAGGACGTCTGCCACGAGTTCGGGTCAGGAGCAGACGTCCTCGCGCTACGACGCCGTCGGGTTCGACGCGGTGGTCTTGACGAGGCCAGCCCGGTAACGGGGGGTCGGGCACCCGCCGGTAGGGTCCGGCGGGGTAGCTTCCGGAGACTGTACGACGACCACGGCTCAGACGTGCACAGGATCCGCCTGAACCGGACAACGACCGCAGTCGGCGGAGCAAGGAGAACGCCCCGATGAGGAGGGGGGATCTCATCGGGGCGTTCCGTTCGTGGGGCCGTGTCAGGCGGCGAGGCGCGCAGCGAGCGCGGTGGCGCGGGACTTCAGGTCCGCGTAGGTCGCCTCGTACGCGTCCGGCGTGCCGACGCGCGAGGGGTTCGGCAGCGACCAGTGCAGGCTGTCACCGTCGTCGATCGACTCGTGCGCGCGGTCACAGACCGTGACGACGAGGTCCCCGTCGGCTGCGAGGTCGTGGAACGCACGCGGGACGTGGTCGCCGAGGTCCAGGCCGTGGCGTTCCCCGACGGCGACCGCCGCGGGTGCGATGGCGGCCGCGGGACGCGTCCCGCCCGACAGCGAGCCGATCTCGCTGACCTGCGCCCAAACGCCCGCGGCCAGCGGGGAGCGCGCGGAGTTGCCGGTGCAGACGAACAGCACGCGGGACACCGGACCCGGCACCGCTGCCGAACCGTGCGGGACACCGCTCGGCTCGAGGTGCAGGTAGCTGCGTCGCCCGTCGCCGTCGGAGCGGCGTCGCGAGACCAGACCGGCCTGCTCGAGGACGCGCAGGTGGTGCGCCAGGAGCGGCCCGGAGAGCCCGAGGGCGGCCCGCACCTCGCTCGGGCTGGCGTCGGACGCGGCGAGCAGGTCGACGATCGCCAGGCGGGCGACGTCGCCGAGGGCCGCGTGCTGCGCCGCACGCCGCTCGAGGTCCTGCCGCCGGGAGTTCATCGCTTCAATGTTGACTGAACCATCTGCCGTCGTCAAGATGAGCGGGTGACGACGACCCCCGAGCCCCTGCGGTCGTCCGCGGCATCGGTGTTCCTGGTGTTCCTGCGGCTCGGGCTGACCTCGTTCGGCGGGCCGGTCGCGCACCTCGGGTACTTCCGCGAGGCCTTCGTGGTGCGTCGCCGCTGGCTGCGGGACGACGCCTACGCCGACCTCGTCGCGCTGTGCCAGTTCCTGCCAGGACCCGCGTCGAGCCAGGTCGGCATGGCACTCGGGCTGCAGCGCGCCGGCCTGCTCGGGCTCCTCGCGGCGTGGTGCGGCTTCACCCTGCCGTCCGCGGTGCTGCTCGTCGCGTTCGCCCTGCTGGTGTCCGGCACGCCCGACCTGGCCGGCGCCGGGTGGCTGCTCGGGCTGCAGGCCGCCGCCGCCGCGGTGGTGGCGCAGGCGGTGCTCGGCATGGCGCGCTCGCTGACACCGGACCGCCGTCGGGCGACCATCGCGGCCGCCGCCGCGATCGTGGTCCTGCTCGTCCCCGGCCCGGCCGCGCAGGTCACGGTCATCGCGGCGTGCGGCGTGGTCGGCGCGCTGTGGCTGGGCCGGGTGGTCGGCCCGGCCGAGGACGTCGCCGTCAGCGGGGTCGCCGTGCGGCTCCCCCGCTGGCTCGCGGTGTCGGCGCTCGTCGCGTTCGCCGTCCTGCTCGTGGCAGCGCCCATCGCCGCGAGCGGCACCGGCGCCGTGCGCCTGTTCGGTGTCTTCGCGCAGGCGGGCTGCCTGGTGTTCGGCGGCGGCCACGTCGTCCTGCCGCTGCTCGAGTCACAGACCGTGGCCACGCACCTGGTGGGGCACGCCGACTTCCTGGCCGGGTACGGCGCCGCACAGGCCGTGCCCGGACCGCTGTTCACCTTCGCCGCCTACCTCGGTGCCGTGGCCGACGGCAGTCCGAGCGAGTTCCTCGGCGCTGCGGTCGCACTCGTCGCGGTCTTCCTGCCGGCGGCGTTGCTGGTGATCGGCGCGCTGCCGTTCTGGCACGTGCTCCGTGCCCTGCCGTGGGCCCGGCGCGTCCTGGCCGGCGTGAACGCGGGAGTCGTCGGGCTCCTCGCCGCAGCGCTCTGGGACCCGGTCATCACCGGGGGGATCCGCTCGGCACCCGCACTCGCGCTCGCCGTGGCGGCCTTCATCGCCCTCACCCGCTGGTCCGCTCCCCCGTGGGCCGTCGTCATCGGAGCCGGACTGCTCGGCGCCGTCGTCCTCTGATCGAAGCACCTCGCATGCCCACCGTCCTGTTCGTCTGCGTCCACAACGCCGGCCGTTCCCAGATGGCCGCCGCGTTCCTGCAGCACCTGGCCGGTGGCCGCGTCGACGTCCGAAGCGCCGGCTCCGAACCGGCCGAGCAGCTCAACCCCGTGGTCGTCGCGGCGATGCTCGAGGAGGACATCGACATCCGGAGCGAGCAGCCGGCCCTGCTGAGCACCGACGCAGTGCGAGCCGCCGACGTCGTGATCACGATGGGGTGCGGAGACGCCTGTCCGGTGTTCCCGGGCAAGCGCTACGAGGACTGGGAGCTCACCGACCCCGCGGGCCTCGACCTCGACGCCGTCCGGCCGATCCGCGACGACGTGCGCGCGCGGGTGCAGCACCTCATGGCGGGGCTGGCGATCTCCTGACCGGCGGCGACCCTGCGTCTCAGGACGCGCGGTTCCGACGCGCCCGCTCCTTGATCGCGGTGATGACGGCCGTCTTCGCGTCGGCGTAGGCGTTCATGTCGTCCCAACTCCGGCCGAGCAGCTCCCGCTTCGTCCGTTCGTACAGCGCCCGGTCACAGGCGTCGACGCGCAGGTGGTCACGGAGGAGCAGGTACTCGTCGACCGCCGGCGCGCCCCGCTCGTAGACGTGCACGTGGACGTCACGGGCCGGCGTCCGGACCAGGCGGTGGCCCGGTTCGCGGACGCGGAGCTCGTACCCGGCCGCGAGGAGCTGGTCGAGGTACGTGGCCTCGGCGGTGATGTCCGCGACGGCGACCACGATGTCGACGATCGGTTTCGCGGCCAGGCCGGGGACGGCCGTGGAGCCGATGTGCTCGACGACCGGGGCGCGCGCGCCGGAGCCGGGGAGGGCCTCCAGGATGCGTCGCCGGTGGTCCTCGAAGACCGCAGCCCACCTGCTGTCGGCGGGGTGCAGCGTCACGGTGACCGGTTCGGGGCCACCGATGACCTCGACGGTCGTGACGTCCGGGCGGGGGTGGTCCTCGTCGTGGTGCACCCGGACATGATCGCATCCCGCGTCCGCGGTCGCGGTCGCGGTCGGTCGCATCAGAGCTTGGCCGGGAACGCCGATCCGCGACCGATGACGGTGAGCAGCGCCGCGACCGACCCGAACACGATCATCACCACGGCGAGCACGAGCCCGTCGAAGGCCGTCAGCAGGGCGGCTCCGAACAGGCCGGCCGCGAAGATCGCGATGTTGAACGCGACCGGCAGGAACGCGCTCGCGACGTCGGCGTCCTCACCCCCGGCGGTCGTCAGGGCAGCCTGCAGCTGCGTCGACGAACCGCCGAAGCCGATGCCCCACAGGCCCGCGGCCACCAGGACCGCGACCGGGGACGTGTGCCCGACGAGCAGGACCACGCCGGCCAGGACGAACAGGCCGGCGCTGCCGTGCAGCAGGGGTCGGGGGTGCCGGTCGAGCAGGGCACCCGTGACGACGACGCCGAGGATCGCGGCGATCCCGTAGACCAGGAGCACCAGGCCCGCGCTCAGGTCCGTGCCGGTCGCCCGCAGGAACGGCGAGATGTACGTGTAGATCGTGTTGTGCGCCACCATCCACGTGGCGATCACGGCGAGGATGACCACGATGCCACGGATCCGGAACACCTTCACGACGGACAGCTTCGCGGCGCTCGTCTGCCCCGGGGCGTCCGGCACGAACAGCACGATCAGTGCCAGGGCCACCACGCCGACCAGGCTCAGGCCGATGAACGACGACCGCCAGCCCAGGGCGTTGCCGATGAACGACCCGATCGGGGTGCCGAGCGCGAACCCCACCGGTGCACCGGTCGAGACGATCGCCAGGGACACCCCGGCGAAACGGGCCGGGCTGATCCGCCGGGCGTAGGTGGCGAACATCCCCCAGATCGTCCCCGACATCGCCCCCGCGACGAACCGGGTGACCAGCGCGACCGCGACGTTCGGCGCGAACGCGGTCAGGGTGTTCGCGACGAGCAGCACGGCGATGGCGGCGACGATGAGCGGCTTGCGGCGGAACCGGCGGGTCAGGGCGATCGCCGGGACCGTGGCGACGACCGTCCCCATCGCGTACGCGCTGACGAACAAGCCGACCGTGCCCTCGCTCGTGCCCATCCCGTCGGCGATCGCCGGCAGCAGCCCGGCCGGCATCGTCTCCATGGCGACGAGGAGGAACCCGATCGCGGCGAGCAGGGCGAGCGGGAACCAGGGCAGTCGGCCGTCGGTCGCCCGGTCGGTCGTGGGGAGGTCGGAGGTCGTCGTGGTCACGGACCGACGGTAGGGGCATCGTCCGGCGGACAGGGAGGTTCTGCAGGACCCCGTTTCGCCGGAGCCTCACTGCGTGGGTGGTGGTGGGGCTTCGATGGTGGTGTCCACGAACGAAGGGAGCCCCGATGCACATCCGCACCAGACGCCGGACCCCCCTGGGTCCGCTGGTCGCGCTGGGCCCGCTCGCCCTGGTGGTGGGGGCGCTCGCCGGGTGCAGCGGCGTCGAGCGCGCGGAGTCACCTGCGTCGGCAGCTGCGGCTTCGACTGCGTCTGCGTCCGCAGCTCCCACGATCGCCACCCCGACGGAGGCCGACCCCGTGCACATCACCATCGAGCTCGACGGCGAGACCCTGACCGGCCGGTTGACCGGCAGTGCGACGGCGCGCGCGCTGGCCGCCCAGCTGCCAGTGACGCTGACGTTCGCCGACTACGGCGGCCAGGAGCAGATCGCTCGGCTCCCTGCGCCGCTCGACACCACCGGCGCCCCGAGCACGAGCGATGCGCCGGCGGGCACCATCGCCTACTACGTGCCGGACCAGTCGATCGTCCTGTACTACGCGGACGTCGGCAGCTTCCCGGGGATCGTGCCGATCGGCACCGTCGACGACGTCGGAGCGGCGCGCGACCTGCCATCCGGCGCCGCGACCATCCGAGTCCGCGACTGACGCGCGTCCGGCCGCCTGCCCTTCTGGACAAGAACACCGTGATCGGGACCGGCACCTTCCCGTCCACGAGGTGGTCTTGACTTCTTGGCTACGAGTATTAGCCTGTGAGTTACTCCCCGTAGCCGAAGGAGCCACGTCATGCTCGAACACCTGGACACCGAGGGCGGCACGATCGCCTACGACCTCTCGGGGACAGGGCCGCTCGTGGTCCTCGCCCACGGCATGGGCGACAGCCGTCACGCCTACCGCTTCGTCGTGCCGGAGCTCGTCGCAGCCGGTTACCGGGTGGCGAACGTCGACCTCCGCGGGTGCGGCGACTCGAGCACCGGGTGGGCCGGCTACGAGCGCGCCGACATCGCACGCGACCTCGTCGCGGTCGCCCGTCACCTCGGTGGCCCGGCCGTGGTCGTCGGGCAGTCCATCAGCGGCGGTGCGGCGACGATCGCCGCGGCGACCGCCCCGGACCTGGTCGCGGGCATCGTCGAACTGGCGCCGTTCACGCGCAAGCAGTCCGTCGACCTGGGCGGACTCCTGCGCAACCGCCGACACCGCGCCGGCACCGTCCAGCTCGCGCGGGTCATGACGAGCGGCAGCCTGCCCGGCTGGCTCGCGTACCTCGACATCGCGATCCCCACCAAACCCGCCGACTGGGCGACGGAGCGCAGCCGCATCGAGACGACCCTGCGGCAACCGGAGCGGATGGCGGTCCTCCGTGCCATGACCCGCACCTCACCCGCCGACGCCGGCGAGCAGCTGGGCGCCGTCCAGTGCCCCGTGCTGGTCGTCGAGGGCAGTGCCGATCCGGACTGGGCCGTGCCCCGCGCCGAGGGCGAGCGGATCCTCGCCGACCTGCCGGACGGCCTCGGGGAACTCGCCGTGATCGACGGCGCCGGCCACTACCCCCACACCGAGACACCGGCTGAGGTCCTCACCCTGCTGCTGCCGTTCCTCGCTCGCACGCTGCCCGTCGCAGGTCCCGTTGCCTAGGGCGGGGCTCGACCCGGCGACCGTCACCGAGGCCGCGGCGACGCTGGCCGACGAGATCGGCCTGGCCCAGCTGAGCATGAGCGTCGTCGCCGATCGCCTCGGGGTGAAGGCGCCGTCGCTGTACAAGCACGTCGACGGACTCGGCGACCTCACCCGCCGGATCGCGATCCTCGGCGCGAACGAGCTCGGCGACGCGCTCCGCGACGCCATGCAGGGGCGCAGCGGTCGCAGTGCCCTCGAGGCGGCGGTGCAGACCGTGCGCCGGAGCGTCCAGGAGCACCCGGCGCGGTACCAGGCGGCCGTCAGCACCCGGCCGGCCGGCGCCGAGGACCCCCTGGCGGTCGCACTCGGCCGCACCCTGGCGTCCTTCGCCGCGGCGCTCCGCGACTACCCGCTCGACCCGGCCGACGAAGTCCACGCGCTCCGGGTGCTCCGCAGCGTCCTGCACGGGTTCGCCACGATCGAGGCGTCGGGCGGGTTCCAGATGGACACGGACGTCGATGCGAGTGCTGCGTGGATGGTCGACTTCCTGGATCGTGGCTTCCGTGCCGCGACGACACCGTGACCGTGTCCACGGCGGCGCGCCCGTCGAGGCCCGTCGGTCACGACCCGCTCCGTGGCGGCCTGCGGTTCCTGGCCGAGCTCGTCGCGTGGGTGGCCGTGCCGTGGGCGCTCTGGCCCCACTCGCCGGTGCTCGCGATCGCCGCCGTCCTGGTCCTCGTCGTGCCGCCCGCGGTCTTCGGCACCCCGGGCGATCGCCCCGGCGGCGACCCGCCCGTCGCGGCACCCGGAGCGGTGACGATCGGGTCGGTCCTCGCGCACCTGGTGGGGGCGGTCGCCGCGGCCTGGGTCGTGTGGCCGACGGCGGTCGCGATCGCCGTCACGGTCCTCTGCACCGCCGTCGTCGTCTCGGAACAGCCGCGGTGGCGGGCTCTGGTCGGCCGCGGGCGCTGAGCCGTTCGTCGGCTGTCGTCCTGACAGCAGCAGGCCGAAGCGCCCTCCCGCTCCGCGTGGTCGGCGAGGAGACCGACTGGACGCGGCTCACCCCGGAGGCGTTGCGCCGATGGCGGGAACGGCTCGTCGCACTCCCGCCCGAGGAACGCGGCGAGATCGTCAACTGACCGGCGTCAGACCGCGATGATGTTCGGGGCGAACCGGCACCAGTAGTCCGTGATCGGCCCGTCGGACTCACGGATGCCGACACCGAAGGACTCGCCGCCGACGACCCACGACCCGAGCACCGGGTGGTTGTGCCCGTTCGACCCCGGGAAGTCCGGGAGCTCGTGGTACTGCTGCCACACGCGTTCGGCCCCGGTGCCGGCGCGCCGGTACTCGCGACCGTTCGTCGTGACCGAGCCGTCGGCCCGGTGGACCGCGATACCGTCGCCCTCGCGCCCGAACACGGGCTTCACGACGAAGTCGCGCATGCCGTTCGGACCGTCCGCGAAGGCCGGCAGCAGGTTCGGGTGGCCGGGGAACAGCCGCCAGAGCGCGACGAGCAGCAGCTTGTTCGACAGGAACATCTTCCACGCCGGCTCGTACCAGCGGCCGAGCCGTCCGCGGTCCCTGACCAGGAAGGTGCCGAACTCCTGGTCGCCCTGCGCCCGGTCGTCCCCGGAGACGAGGTCCTCCCACGGGTACAGCTTGAAGAGGTTGCGGATCACCGGGTACTGGGTCCCAGGCTCGTCCCCGGGCAGCGTGAACACGCTCCGCGACGAACCGATGGGCTCCTGGTCGCCGACGAACTGACGGGCCGTCGCGTGCCAGCCGATGTCCTTCATCTCGATGCCGGTGTGCTCCCACCCGGCCTCCCCCGCCAGGTCGCGCATGTAGGCGACCGTGTCCCAGTCCTCGCCCGCCGTGTCGAGGTCGGAGTGCGCCACGAACAGTCGGCCACCGTCCTCGGCGCGTAAGGACTCGTGCAGCAGTGTCCGCCAGCGCGCCACCATCGCCTCGTGGATGCCGTTCCACTGGTCGGTCTCGGCGGACAGTTCGCCGGTGGCGAGCCGGTCCTGCATCCAGTGCCACTGCGTGACCGAGGCCTCGATCAGCCCGGTCGGGGTGTCCCCGTTGTACTCGAGCACCTTGGCGGGCGAACCGTCCCCGGCGTAGGCCAGGTCGAACCGCGCGTAGAGGTCGGGCTCATCGCGCGCGAGCGACCAGGCGGCGAGGTCGAACCCCTCTCGTGTCAGGCCCAGCGTGCCGAGGGCGCCGGTGGCGAGGTACCGCGCGGCTTCGAGGCACATCCGGTGCAGTTCCTCGGTCTGCCGCTCGAGCGCTTCGACCTCCGGCAGCGTGAAGACGTACGCGGCGGTGTCGTTCCAGTACTCGACGGGCGTGTGGTCGTCCCGGACGGACCGCGAGTAGATCAGCCCCGTCTGCTGGATCCGGCGCCGCCAGTCCGGACGTTCGGGGAACTCGATGCGCTCCATCAGCCGCCGAACCCACCGTGTCCGCCGGCTCCGCCGGCTCCGCCGAAGCCACCCTTGGTGACGGAGCTCCCGCGGGACGAGACGCCGGACTTCGCGGTCTTCCCGGCCGGCAGGGCGCTCGTGCCGCCGGAGACCGCGTCCCCCACGCCGGGGACCCTGGTGGCGCGGTTGGCGAAGAGCGGCAGGAAGTACCAGCCGGCGTGCCCGCCGTGGTTGTTGCAGTCGTCGTCCGGCAACCGCTTCTCGGTCGCGTTGTCGCGGCAGATCTTCGCGTAGTCGCTGTCGACGCCGGCTCCCTCGCCGCACCCGGTCAACGACGCTGCCAGGGCTGCGACCACCCCGATGGAGACGACACGGGAAGCACGGCGACGAACACTCACGAAGGGGAACAGTACTCCCGACGAACCGGTGTCCGCGTCGGCGCGAACTCCACGCGCCAGGTACGCGCCGATCAGCACCATCCAGCGCACGACGTGCAGCACCGGCCCCCCGAAGCGGCGGTGCCGATGCGCGCCCGGATGCTGCCAGGATGACCGACGTGACCACGCCCACGCCCCGAGCCGATCCCGACGCCGCTGCCGACGGCTTCGAAGGCGGCTGGTTCCGCATCGACGACGAGGTCGAGTTCCTGGACGACGTGGTGTGGCGACCCGCAGCGGGGACCGAACCGGGATCCGCGACGGCTCCCGCTGCGGTCATCGTCGGTGGCGACCCCCGTGAGCACATCGGGTCGACGCTGCCGCTCGCCCGGCTGGACGAACTCGACGCCGCCCGGCAGCGAAGGGTGCGCAAGCTCTGGCTCAGCCCGATCACGCTCGTCGTCACCGCGCTCGTCTTCACCGCGCTCGAGGTCTCGGGGCTGCCGTGGCGTACTGACCTCGGCCGGCAGCTCCTGGTCGGACTCGGCACGGCCTTACCGGTCGACGCGCTCTGCACCGCGATCTGGTGGCGCATCACGCGTGACCCCTCGGGCGCAGTCGTCCGCAAGATGGGCGGGCACCGGACCCGCCAGCAGTACGACCAGCAGCGCGCCGTCCTCGATCGTTGACTGCCCCGGCCCGGCCGGACAGGCGGTCGGGCTGCGCGAGCCGGCCAGCGTCCTGGGGTCGACACGAAACGGACTGGAGGCCCGGTGCCAGCTGGCACCGAGCCTCCAGTCCGTCTTCTGTTCCGTCACGGACGCCACGTGACGAGGGGTCACTCGGTGGCGTCGAACCGTGCCTGGTGGGCGGCGACGTCGTCACGGTGCGCCTCTGACCAGCGCTTGAGCTGGCGGACGGTCTCGTGCAGCGACAGTCCGAGTCCGGTGAGCTCGTAGGTCACGGACACGGGGACCGTCGCGACCGCGGTCCGTGCGACGAGGCCGTCGCGCTCGAGAGACCGGAGTGTCTGCGTCAGCATCTTCGGGCTCACCCCGGCGAGCACCCGCGCAAGCTCGGAGTACCGCATCGGGCGCGGGTCGCCGTCGCAGTCGGGACCGCTCCCGAGTGCGGACAGCACCAGGGTGACCCACTTTCCGGAGACCCTGCCGAGAAGCTGCTGACTGGGGCACGCCGCGAGGAACGCGTTGTACTCCGCCTTCGCCGTGGCCTTCTTCTCCGCTGCGGTCATCGTCGCCATGGCGTCCTCCGGGTACCTACGCACTTCTGGGTAACTCCTTCCCATCAGGAAGCAGCTTGCCCAGAGTGGATCACGTACCGCAGATCCACAAGACCGTGAAGGGCACCCCATGACCAACACCACCACCGCGGGACTCCCCGGCGGCACCTGGACACTCGGCGATCGCGTCGTCAGCCGGTTCGGGTACGGCGCGATGCAACTCGCCGGCCCCTGGGTCGTCGGCCCGCCGAAGGACCGCGACGGCGCGATCGCGGTCCTCCGCGAAGCAGTCGCCAGCGGCATCACCCACGTCGACACCTCCGAGACGTACGGCCCACGGGTCGTGAACGACCTGATCCGCGAGGCCTTGCACCCCTACCGGTCCGACCTGCTCATCGCGACCAAGGCGGGCGGACGACGGGACGCGCAGGGCGGCTGGCCGGCCGCCCGGAAGCCGGACGAGATCCGTGCGCAGATCGACGACAACCTCGACACCCTCGGGGTCGACGTGCTCGACCTCGTGCACCTGCGAGCAGGTGACGCGCAGGGACCCGTGGAGGAACGGATCACCGAGGCCTTCGAAACGCTGGTCGACCTGCAGCAGCAGGGGGTGATCCGGCACCTCGGCATGAGCAACGCGACTGCCGACCAGATCGCCGAGGCGCGGACGATCGCCCCGATCGTGTCGGTGCAGAACGGCTACAACCTGGCGAACCGCCAGGACGACGAACTCATCGACCGGCTCGCGTCCGACGGCATCGCCTACATCCCGTTCTTCCCCCTCGGCGGCTTCGCGCCGCTGCAGTCCGAGGCACTCGCACGCGTCGCCGCCCGGCTCGGAGCGACGTCGATGTCCGTCGCGCTCGCCTGGTTGCTGCAGCGCTCCCCGAACGTGCTGCTCATCCCGGGCACGTCCTCGGTGGCGCACCTGCGCGAGAACATCGCCGGTGCGGCGATCACGCTGTCTGAGGACGACGTGCGGGAGCTCGACCAGATCGCAGGGTGATCCGCGGTGCCGGGCGTTCGCTCGCGCGGCGTCCGGCACCGGGTCGGCTACGAGTCCTCGGCCGCGTTCCGAGCACGGTTCCGTTCCTGCCTGCGGGCGAAGGACACCGACGCGAGTTGCAGGGCGGCGAGGACGATCCAGACGATGGCCATGAAGGTGTGGAAGCCGGACGGTTCGACGATGGCGAGGACGAGCCAGATGAGAGCGAGGACCACCCACGCCCAGGCGAGCCACGAAAGGGGTTTGCCGATCAGCCGTTCGAGCAGGGTGCGCTGCTTCGTCTCGGTCATGGGGGTGACGCTACCGCTCCTCTCCGCACCGGACTCAGTCGAGGGCTCGGCGATTCCCTGCCGCCGGATGCGATCCGTCGAGGACGCAGCGGTGGCGCACCGAGCGGTCGGCCTCTTCCCACAGGACGACGCGGCGGTGTGGAGCGCGCGCGAAGCCGACGACCCGGACGAGCTGCAGGGCGGGATGGCCCTACGCACTCGAGAGCGCCCTGGTCATCGAGTCGGGAACAGGGAGAACACCTCACCGTTCAACCCGCACCTGCGGTCTCTCGCCCTCTCGACAACCGATCGGCTACCAGACGGGTCAGCGGTCATCCACTGTGCCGAGTCAAGCCGTTGCGGCGGTAGTACTCCTCCAAGGCCGCACGGTCCGGCAGGAGCACTTTCGGCCGATCGAACTCGTCGAAGGCGTGTCGATACCGGAGACGGCTCTTCCTGGCGGGTCCGAGCAGGAACCGGACCATCTCGATGCGGATACGGTCACGAGTACCGTCCAAGCTCCCAACGCGCTCGGGCTCGAAAAGACTGCGACGGAGGTACCGGCCGATGCTTGCTACCGTCGAGGCATCCAGGAGCACCAGACCGGTCGCTCGCTGTAACCGGCCGGGCAGCCAGCGCGAGTAGTTGCCCTCGATGACCCACTGCTCGGTGTTCACTGCCTCGTTGTGCATGCGCTCGAAATCGGTGTCCGGGCGCTCGAACCATTGTGTTCCGGGCAGGTGGCGGTACTGGTCGAGGTGGATCACAGGGAGCGACCGGGCTCGGCCGATGGCTGCCGCGAGGGTCGACTTGCCGCTGTTCGATGGCCCCAGAACGCAGATCCGCTGGCCGAGGTCGTCGAGGTCCATCTGGAGAGTGTCGCAGGGCCCACACCGGTGACCACCCCTCGTCGACGTTGACCCATGGCGTATCGCTCATCGGGACGAGGCCGATCGAATGCACACCGACGCTGTCCTTTCGTGCTCGACTCCCGGGAGAATTCGAGACCTCGCCGTTTGCTGGGGGACGTAGGAGGGGAAACATGAGCGACGCGACGACTGGTGGTCGGCTGCTCCGATGGTGGACGCGGGTCAACGCTGTACCGCAACCGCACGCAACGACGCCAGGCCGGGCGACTGTGCCGTACCCGCACCTCTGACGGCGTCAACGGCACGACTTCGCCGAGTGCGAGCAGTACCTGCTCCGGGAGATCGTCGACGCCGCAGACACAGCCCGGCGCATCGCCGCCCGCGGTGACGGAGCGTTCGCCGTCCCGTGGCTCGTCCGGCCGTGGGCGATCTACAGCGCGCTCGTCGATGACCATCGCGGTAGCGGACCCAGCAGAGCCGACATGACACGGGTCATCGATTGGCTCGCCGGGCGCCGTCCGCGCGCTCACCGACGAGCAGCGGGAAGAGCTCGTTCGGTCTGGCGAAACGTCCAGAGTGCGTTCCGGCCAACCCATTGAAGAGCCCGGTGCATCACCTGAGTTCGTCGCCGCTGGTGGGGAGATGTACCGACTGTGGGACCGCGGGTCCTGGGAGGTCGTCCCGACCCAGATGCTGCGGGTGTACCCGCATCTCGCGGAGGCGAACACAGACTGGTGTTCGGTGTGACCCCGGTGATGGCGAGACGGTCGGAACTGTCCTCCGCAGACAGCACCTCACGGCCCCGCGATCAGCAGATGCTCCGGGAGACGACCGCTGAACGATCGGCTACCGAACGTTGGACGAGCCGCAGCCCCGTCGAACGGTGCTGGGGCCACGGCGGCGTACCGCTACCGTCCCATGACGCGTCGAACAGCCCCAAGCCGGAGGGCGATCGCCCTCATCGCACTGAGCGCTGTAGCAATCGTGGTCTGTGTCGTAGCGACCGCCCGGGCCGGCCAGGTTGCGCCGGTGTTCTTCTGGCCCACCCCCGAGGGCGCCGATTTGGTCCTGACGAAACGGCAGTACGAGTTGGCGCTGGCCGCGCGGCAGGTGGGCGGCTTGCCGCAGCCGCAGCGGTCGTCCTTGCTCTCGCCGCGATCAATCTGACCTCCCGGGCAGGCAGAGCCTCTCGCGTTCGATGACGATCGCCGATCGAGACATGGCCCTCTCGGAGTGACAGCCACGCGTCGGGCCGAGCCTGACGGCTCGCTGCGACACTGCGGAGCAACTCAACGCTGGGCCGCAGGCCGCACGACGATCTCGTTCACGTCGACGTCGGGTCGCTCGGCCACCGCGTAGGAGACGGCGCGGGCGATCGCGTCGGCAGAGATCGACTCGACACGGTAGCCGACCATCGCGGCGGCGGCGGAGGCGTCGGTGATCGTTGCGGCGAGCTCGGACTCGGTGACTCCGGGCGACACGGTGGTGACACGGATTCCACGCGGTGACTCCTGACGCAGCCCCTCGGTGATCGCCCGTGCTGCAAACTTCGTCCCGCAGTAGACGGCAGCCGTGGGCGAGACGTCGTAGGCGCCGACGGACGCGATCGTCACGACGTGGCCCGTGCCCTGCGCGAGCATGGTGGGCAGTGTCGCCGCGATGCTGTGGAGGAGGCCGCGGACGTTGACGTCGATCATCCTGTCCCACTCGTCGACGAGGCCTGCGGCAAGGGGCGACAACGGCATCACGCCGGCGTTCGCGACGAGCACGTCGATCCGCCCGAAGCGTGCCCGGGCAGCAGCCGCGAACTCCTGCACCGAGGCGAGGGCGGTGACGTCGAGCGGCACTGCCATCGCCGTACCGCCCGCCCCCTCGATCTCGGTGACGAGTTCGTCGAGCCGGTCGGTGCGCCGGGCCCCGAGCACGACGGGGTGGCCGGCCGCGGCGAGGCGGATCGCCGTCGCGCGACCGATGCCACTCGAGGCGCCCGTCACGAGGACGACCTTCCGTCGGTGCAGCACCATGCCCGCGTGGTGCAGGACGTCGTCCCTGAAGTCGCCGTCCGCGGTGAAGCCGGTGTCGTCTCGGTAGTCGATGTGGTCTCCGTCGACCTCGTAGGTGCCCACGTAGGCCGCCTCACGGTCACCTCGGGCCTCCACGTAGCGGCCGTCGGGCCGCAGCTCGTGGCGGATGCGGCCATCGGCGGTGACCCAGAGGCCGAGGTAGGGGTGAACGGGCTGGGGTGCGCTGCTGGTGTCCATGCTCCCAGCCTCGACGCCGTGCAGCCTCCGACCATCGCCCTGCCCTGCCGGGGTGCGGCAGGACCAGGGAGGCGGAGCTCCTGCCACCTACCCTGGTCCCGTGCCCATGCCCGCCGACGACCTCACCCTCGCCGCGTACCTGCGCGCGGTCCGCGGCCGCCTCGCCCCGGAGTCGCTCGGACTGCCAGGCGGAGGTGTCCGCCGCGTGCCCGGGCTCCGCCGCGAAGAACTCGCCGTGCTGGGCGGCCTCAGCGTCGACTACTACACGCGCCTCGAGCAAGGGCGGGAGGTGAGTCCCGGCGCCGCCGTGCTCGAGGGCATCGCCGACGGGCTCGAACTCGAGGGCGACGAGCGCGACCACCTGTTCTCGTTGGCAGGGCTGGTTGCTTCGCCGCGAGTCCCCCGCGTGGCGACGTCGGTGACGCCGGCTCTCGGGCAGCTGCTCGACTCGTGGTCGACACACCCCGCGTTCGTGATCGACCCCGCGCACGAGGTCCTCGCCGCGAACGCCCTGGCCCGTGCGGTGTACGCGCCCTTCGAACGCTTCGACAACCTCGTGCGGATGACCTTCCTCGACCCGACGGCGCGGCACTTCCACGCCGACTGGGCCCGCGCCGCCGACGCAACCGTCGCGAGCCTGCGGGCGGCGAGCGCGGAGTTCGGGAGCGACCCGCGCCTCCTTCGTCTCGTCGCGGAAGTGAACGACGCCAGCCCGGAGTTCGCCGAACGGTGGAGCACGCAACGGGTACAGCGCAAGACGACCACCGCGAAGCGGTTCGAGCACGGGGAGGTCGGGCGGCTGGAGTTCGACGCCCACACCTTCGCCGTCCAGGGGTCACCCGGCCTGCAGCTCGTCGTCTACGGCTGCGAGGCCGGCTCGGCAACGGCGCGCGCGCTGATCCTGCTGTCCACGGGTACGGCAAGCACATCGAGGATCAACGAGCCGGCGGCGACCTCGAAGCCGACCGGCCGTGCCCCCTCAGCGACTGACGGATCTTCGGCCGGTCCCGGTGGCGGACCGGCCACGCGCTGAACCCGGGTCCTCTCGGTGGGCCCTGCCGGGATCGAACCGACGACATCCACGGTGTAAACGTGGCGCTCTACCAGCTGAGCTAAAGGCCCTCACGACGATCCTAGAGCGTCACGGCAGCGGACGAGGTTTAGCCCCAGACTTACTTTCGACGATATGAAGCTCTACGCTTAACCCATGCAGTCCGAGCCCGTGATCGCCGTGATCGTCGACCTGGTCGACTCCCGCACGCTCGAGGACCGCTCCGCAGCCCAGCACGACGTGGAGCGCGCGTTCGACAGTACCGCTGACGTCACCGCGCTCGATCCCCTGCGCGCCACCGTCGGCGACGAGTTCCAGGTCATCTACGGCACGCTCACCGACGCCCTCGTGGCGACGACGGCCGCGACGCTCGCACTCCCCCCGACCGTGCAGATCCGCCTCGGCATCGGCCGGGGGCAGGTCCGGACGATCGGCACCGGCGGCGCCGGGCCGCTGCAGGACGGTCCGGGCTGGTGGTCGGCGCGGGACGCCATCAACGAGACCCACCGGCGCGAGGACGGCCGGACCGCGTTCCTGCGGTCCTGGTACCACGACGCCGACGACCGCCACGGAACGACGGAGCGACTCGTGAACGCCTACTTCCTCGGTCGCGACCACGTCGTCTCGCGGCTCGCACCCCGGGCGCGCCGGATCGCACTCGGCCTGGTGCAGGGCCGGACGCAGGCGCAGATCGCCGCCGACGAGGGGATCACCCCGTCGGCGGTGTCCCAGTCCGTGCAGAAGTCGGGCGTCGCCGCCGTGGTCGAGGGCCTGCGCATCCTCGGGGACGGGGGCCGCTGATGCTCGCCGGTGTCCTCCTCACCCTCGTCGGGCTCGCCGACGTCGTGCGCGCGCGGACCGGGACCGACGCGGCACCACGGCGCGTGCTGACCACCACGGTGATCGTCCTGCTCTGGGTCGCCGTGACGGCTGTGGCGGTGCTCGGCCTCGGCCTCGGCGTCTGGTCGGTGCTGGTCACGGTCGTGCTCGCAACCCTGTGGGTCGCGACCACGATCCCCGTGCGGTCCGGGGGTGCACCCGGCGGTCGCGATCGGGCATTCCCCTGGCTCCGCCGCTCCGGGTCCTGGCCGGCGGTCCTGCTCGCCGTCGCCGTCGCTGTGCTGCTGCTCTGGGCACCGGCTGCCGCGTCCGGGTTCGTGGTCGACTGGCACCGTGACGCCGGCCAGGCGTTCGTCGGAGCGGTGCCGCTCGCGGCGCTCGTCGCCGGCATCGGCTCCGCACTGTTCCTGGTCGACTCGGCCAACGTGGTCGTCGCCCAGGCGCTGCCGCCGGGGCTGTCGCCCGACGCACGGCCCGGTGCGGTGGCGGCCGAGCCGACCCGCCGGAAGCGCTTCGGCTGGCGCCGCACCACCCGGGCACGCGGAGTCGACGGGAACGCAGACGCAGAAACGGACACGGACACGGACACGGACCGCACGGTCACCCTCAAGGGCGGACGGATGATCGGCCCGATCGAGCGCCTCCTGCTGGCCGGGTTCTCGTTGGCTGGCGCCTTCCCCGTCGTGGCTGCGCTGATCGCCGCGAAGGGGATCGTCCGGTTCCCCGAGATCCGCCGCGAGACGACCGGGTACCAGGCCGAGTACTTCCTGATCGGCAGCCTGGTGAGCTGGGCGATGGCCTTCGCGGCCGCCGGCATGTGCTGGTTGCTGGCACTGGGCTGACGAACGCACCCGGCCCCCGAGCACCACAGGTACGCTCTCCCCCGTGAACGGTGTCGGAGTCGGTGTCCTCGACGAAGCCGGGCGGCTCCGCCTGCTCGGTGCGGGTGTGACGGGCGCGGCCTTCGCCGTCGTCCTGGTCATGCTGGTCCTGTCCTCGTGGACCGAGGCGACCACCGCCGTCCTGGTCTCGGTCGGCATCCCGACCGCGGTGGCCGGTGCCGCGATCGCCGTCGTCCTGCAGCGCCGCGCCTGGCGCGCCGAGGGCGGCTACGAACGGTCGATCGTCGTGCGCGAGTGGATCGCCGACGGCCAGGTGCCCGGCGGTGTGCCGGCCGACCAGTGGATCCCGCTCGTGCAGGCCCAGGCCGACCGGGAGGGAGCCGGCTGGGGCAAGGTCGTCCTCGGCGTGCTGTGGATCGCGATGACCTGGTCCATGCGCGACCAGCACGGCACGCTCATCACGACGACGCTCATCCTGCTGTGGAGTGCGATGGCCCTGTGGGCGGCCGTCTGGGTCATCCCGCGAGCCCGGGCTGCGCGTGCGCTCCTGCGCCGCAGCGTCTCCACGATCGGCTGAACCCCGCTCGGCTGAACCCCGCCCGCGCGCGTCTGACTACGCTCGGACCCATGCAGAGTCGCACCCTCGGCCGCACCGGCCGCTCCGTCTCCCCCATCGGTCTCGGCACCTGGCAGTCCGGCGGTGACTGGGGCCCCGTCTCCGAAGCCGACGCGAACGCCGTGATGGACGCCTCCGTCGAGTCGGGCGTCACCCTGTTCGACACCGCGGACGTCTACGGTGACGGCCGGAGCGAACAGCTCATCGGCGCGTGGCGGGCCGCGAACCCCGACGTGCCGCTGACGATCACCACGAAGATGGGCCGTCGAGCCGACCAGGTCCCCGAGAACTACGTCGCCGCGAACTTCCGCGAGTGGGTGGACCGCTCGCGGAAGAACCTCGGGCAGGACACCCTCGACCTCGTGCAGCTGCACTGCCCGCCGACCCCGGTCTACGAGGACGACGCCGTCTACGACGCCCTCGACGCGCTGGTCGCCGACGGTTCGATCGCCGCCTACGGCGTCAGCGTCGAGACCGCGGACCAGGCGCTCACCGCGATCGCCCGCCCCGGCGTCGCGAGCGTCCAGATCATCCTCAACGCGTTCCGGCTCAAGCCGCTCGACCGCGTGCTGCCGGCCGCCCTGGAGGCAGGGGTCGGCATCCTGGCGCGCGTCCCGTTGGCCTCGGGGCTGCTCTCCGGCAAGTACACGACCGACACGTCGTTCGCCGAGGGCGACCACCGCAACTACAACCGCCACGGTGAGGCCTTCGACCAGGGCGAGACCTTCAGCGGCGTCGACTACGACGACGGCGTGCGTGCCGCGCAGACCTTCGCGGCGTCCCTGCCGGACGCCGTCTCGGTCCCGCAGGCGGCGCTCGCGTGGATCATCGCGCAGGACGGCGTCACCGCGGCGATCCCCGGCGCGCGCAACCCGGAGCAGGCGCGCTCGAACGCCGCCGCCGGCGACCTGCCGCCGATCGAGGGGCTGGACGCCACCGTGCACGACCTGTACGACACGTGGTTCCGCGCGAGCGTCCACGACCGCTGGTGAGACGCCGGAGCGTCGCGGTCGCGGTGGCCGCACTCCTGCTGCTGTCCGGGTGCGCCGCATCCGGACCGGCCACCGCCCGCGACGCTCCGCCCTGGCCACGGCCGACCGATCTGACGGCCCGCGCCGAGTCCGCAGGGCTCCGGAACGTCTGGGGTGAACGGCTGGCCGAGCACGTGCACACGCACCTGACGATCCTGGACGGCGACGAACCGGTGACCGTCCCGGCGAACGTCGGGCACTCGGACAGCCGGAAGTTCGCCGCCGAGATCCACACGCACGACACGTCGGGCATCGTGCACGTCGAGTCCCCGACGGAGCAGAAATTCACGCTGGGCCAGTTCTTCGACGAGTGGGGCGTCTCGCTCGGTCCGGAGCACGTCGGTGGCCTGCGCGGCGAACTGACGGTGTGGGTCGACGGGCACCGGAGGATCGGCAACCCGCGCTCGATCGAGCTGACGGACCTGCGCAAGATCGTCCTCGTCGTCACGACCGTCGGCGAGGTCCCGCACCTGCCGGCGCCCTTCGACTGGCCGCCGCAGTACGACTAGCGCCGGAACCGGCTCGGCTCAGGCCTCCTTCGCCGCGACCCACGACAGGTCGAGGTCCCACTGCGCGACCGACCCGGCCGGCAGCTGCCACACGTACTCGTTCTTGAGCTTCTTGCCGTCGTCGCGGAACGGCCCCGTCCGGTACGGGTAGAACGCGACTGTCGGCAGCGTGCCGGGCGGCGCGGTCCGGATGGCGTTCGAGAAGTCCTTGTTCAGCCGGCGCAGCTCGGCGATCACGGCGCCGCGAGCGGCATCGGCGTCGAACCCACCAGCACCCGAAGCGAGCTGGAACGCGATGTGCAGCTGCCGGTCACCGTGGTCGTCCTCGTAGCTGATCAGCCGGTGGTTCTCGACGGCCTCGAGCAGCGCAGGATCGCCGTACACGACGTCCCGCACCACGTCGGGTGCGACGACGGCCCCGTTGTAGTCGACGGACAGGTCGGACCGGCCGTAGTGGAACAGCAGCGGCAGGTCGAGCTCGGCCTCGGCGGCGAGCGCCGCGTGTCCGGTCGCCCGCAGCACGGACCGCAGCTCCTTCATCCGCACCACGTGTCCGCGGTCGTGGATGTTGTAGCGGATGCGGGGGCTGATGTTCTCGGAGCGGGCGATGGTCACGACGAGTTCGCCGAGGTCGTTCGTCTCGATCAGGTAGCCGAACGGGTTGAACTGGAACACCATCGGCAGCACCCCGTACTCGCCCTGCTTGGTCAGGGCGGCGGAGAGTTCCGGTGACGCGGCGATCGCCCGGCGCAGCTGCACGCTGAACGGTGTCTCGATGCCGAGGTTGATCTCGAGGTCGCTCGCCCCGTAGGAGCCGAGCACGGCCTGCGCGTACTGCTCGATGTGGGCGCGCATGTTCTCGCTGATGCCCTCGCCCCCGAACGCGGCGACGATCGTGTACTGGCTCCAGTCGAGCCGGTCGTCCTCGAACAGGGCCTTCAGGAACGGTGGGTAGCTGCAGATGATGTAGGTGAAGTCGGTGCCGAACTCGCGCATCGTCTGCACGATCTTGTCGCGGTCCGGGCCGATCGACTTGATCATGGACGACTCGGTGAGCGAGGCGGTCACGTTCATCCCGGTGGCCCATGCCCCGAGCGAGAAGGCGTTGAGCACGAAGGGCTGCTTCGACAGGTCCTTCGCGGTGCGGGAGAACCCGAGTTGCAGCAGCTGTCGGGTGGCCTGGCGTTCGTCGGGGCCGCGTACCCAGCTGGTCGGGGTGCCGCTCGATCCGCTGGACTCGTCGACGACGACTCCGCGTCGGGGCAGGCGTCCGTCGATGCAGCGCTCGGGGATGCTCCAGCGCTTGACGTAGGAGTCCTTGTCCATCTCGGGCAGTGCCGAGATCGCCGCAGCGATCCCGCCACGGGTGTCGAGCCTGGAGGCCCGTCCGGACTCCGCCAGGAACGCCCGGTACGCGGGGACCCGCTTCGCAGCCCGTTCCGCGGTCCGCCAGGCGCGCCAGCGTCCGAGGGTCCAGCGGAGCGGCTCGATGCCCGGTGTGAGCAGGAGCTTGTGGGTGCCGACGCGGGGCATGAACAGTGCGACGAAGGTCTCGACCACCCACACCACCGAGAACACCGCTGCGCGCTTCACCGGGCACCCCCGACCGTCATGGCGGCTGCGGGTCGGCGGTGTGCCAGGGGTGGCGGGTCGCTGTGTCCGAAGCGGAACAGCATCCAGGCCATCCGCCCGTCGGACTCGTCGACACCCGCGCGTTCCACGAACGCGGCGTGTGACCGCGGGTTGGTGATCACGGTCCCGAAGGGGTGCACGGCGATGCCGCGTGCGGAGAACTCCAGCCAGATGCGCATGAACACCCGTCCGGCCTCGACGTACTCGGCCGGGGTGCTGAACGGTCCCTCGAGCCAGGCGAGCTGTCGGACGCCCCGCATGGTGGACAGGTACACCGTGCGGAAGACCCGGCCGATGCCCGGTGCCTGCCAGAGTCCGCGGTGCTCCATGGCGAACCGGAGCACCGGGCCGGGCATGAGCATCGTCTCGGCGGACAGCCCGTCGCCGGTGGCCGCAGCCTGTCGCTTCGAGAACCGCAGCCAGTGCAGGATCTCGTGGTGCACGGCGTCGTGCTGCAGGTCGTCGAACAGGGTCTCCTGGTTGACGCGCACGATCTCGTCGACGGTGGCCCGGTCGTCGGTGGTCCGGAAGCGCTGCCCGGCTGCCGACGCGATGGCGGACGCGGCCTCGATCGCGGCGGTGTCGACGAGCGTCGCGTCGTAGGGCCTGCGCGAGGTGCGCCGTGCGAGGAAGCCGGCCAGGGCCTCCCGGTCGTCCGCGGTGACCACGTGCGGACGCAACGTCACCGTGCCCAGCCGGTGCAGGTGGTCGTCCCCATCAGCGCTGAGCCGACCGAAGTCCATCTCGGCGTGGTCGAGCCGTTCCTGCACGGTGAACCCGTGCGCCCGTGCCACCACGTCGAGCCCGGCCAGGAACACCCCGGCGCAGACGTGCCCGAACGGGATGCCGAACGACTCCGCCGGCAACCCCCGTCGCAGGTCGTAGAACACGGTCGCGGTGGGGTCGTCCTCGACACGCACGACGATCGGTTGCGAGTTGTGCGGCGACGGGTAGTGCCGCGCGTCCTCGATGATGCCCGTCCACGGTGATGCCATCGTTCCCCCTCGGTGGTCCCTGGCGACGATCATACGAACCCTTCTGCGTCCCCCATGCCGGTCCGGGCATGCACTGTGGACGACTCGTGCGTAGCCTGCTCCTCGTGACCACCATCCGGACCGGCACCGACCTCGCCGCGGTCGAGGACGTCGTCGACGCCGTCGCGGCCCACGGCGAGCGGTACCTGGACCGGGTGTTCACCCTGCGGGAGCGCACCGACACCGGCGACGACCCGGAGCGCCTCGCAGCGCGGTTCGCGGGCAAGGAAGCCGTCGTGAAGCTGCTCCGGCCGACGCCCGACCAGGCGATCCCCCTGCGGGACGTCGGCATCGTGCTCGACGCGAGCGGTGCCCCGAGGGTCGAGCTCTCCGGAGCCGCCGCAGCCCTGGCCGAGTCGATCGGGTGCGGCCCCATCGCGGTCTCGTTGGCACACGAAGGGGGGCTCGCGGTGGCGACGGCGGTCGCGCTGTCGGAGCGCTGACCCCGGGCTCCGGACAGGGGTGCGGTTTCCCGCACCCGCACGGCGGTTTCCCGAGGGCTGTTCCTCTTTATGGTTGCCGTCATGGAACAGGACCCGAACCCCTCCAGCACCACCGCGACGATCGCCGACCCGGCCACCGACCGGGCCGTCCGTCGTGCCCTCGCCGACCACGGCCGGCTGACGGTCGACGCCTGGGACGTCGCGTCGATCGCCGACCTGTACGCCCTCGGCCTGACCTCGCACGCCACCGTCAACGTGATGCTCGCGGTGGAGTCGGAGCTCGACGTGGAGTTCCCCGACTCCGTGCTCAACCGATCCACCTTCGCGAGCGTCGAGTCGATCGTCGCCGCGGCGGAGCTCGCCTCGTGACCCTCGCCCTGCCCGCACCGTCCGTCGTCGACCGCTTCGCCGAGCGTGCGAGCGCGGTGGCCGAGGTCGCCGCACAGTTCGCCGACGAGGTCGACCGCGACGCCCGACCCCCGCGCGAGGCCATCGCCGCGATGCGGGAGTACGGTTTGCTCGCGGCAGCGGTCCCGACCGAGCACGGTGGCGAGGGTGCCTCCGTGTCCGAGCTCTCCGCGATCGCGACCGAGCTCGGGCGTGCCTGTGCCGCGACCGGCATGGTGTTCGCGATGCACCAGGGCCAGGTCATGGCGCTCTGGCGGCACGGCGGCGACGGTGCCGGCGTGCTCGAGACCATCGAGGCCGTCCGGGGCGGAGCGCTCGTCGCCTCGGCCACCACCGAACGCGGTGTCGGCGGCGACGCCCGGCGCTCCACCTGCTCCATCGAGCCGACCGACGACGGCCGGATCCGCCTGCGCAAGGACGCGCCGGTGATCTCCTACGCCACCGAGGCCGACGCGGTGTTCGTCACCGCCCGCCGCGACCCGGACGCCCCGGCGTCGGACCAGCGGCTGCTCATCTGCCGTACCGACGCGATGGTGCTGTCGCAGACGTCCACCTGGGACACCATGGGGCTCCGCGGCACGTGCAGCAACGGGTGGATCCTCGACACCGAGACGACGACCGATCGGGTGTTCCGCGACGACTACGCCACGATCTCCGCCCAGACCGTCCTGCCGGTGTCGCACGTGCTCTGGGCCTCGGTCTGGCTCGGCATCGCGGTCTCGTCCGCCGAACGTGCCCGCAGCGCCGTCCGCAAGCAGGCTCGCAGCGCCGTCGGCACGACCCCGCCCGGTGCCCTCCGGCTCGCCGAACTGCTGGTCGACCTGCAGGCCCTCGCCGACTCGGTGCGCCACGCCGCCGAACGGTTCGACGCCGCGGCCGACGATCCGGACGTGCTGGCCTCGAGCGCGTACGCCCTCGCAGCGAACGCCCTGAAGATCGGTGCGTCCGAGCGCGTCACCGACATCGTCACGAAGGCGCTGCGCATCGTCGGGATCGCGGGCTACGCGGCCTCGGGTCCGATGAGCATCGCCCGACACCTCCGAGACGCCCACGGTGCCGCCGTCATGGTGAGCAACGACCGTCTCCTCAAGAACGACGCCGACCTGGCCATCATGACGGGAGTGATCCTGTGACCACCACGGACACCGCCACCGCCAGCGCCACTGCGCTCGACGACGCCCGCGCCGCCCTCCGCGCCCGCCTGCTCACCGACGGCGTGCTCCTCGACCTCGGCACGCCCGGACTCTACGGCCGCACCGGGGTCTTCGAGCGCGTGTACGCCGCGGTCGACGCCGCCGCGGTCCGCAGCCAGCGGCACCTCCGCGCCGAGGTGCTGCGCTTCCCGCCGGTCGAGCCGCTCGCGTCCTTCGAGCGCACCGACTACATCGCGTCGTTCCCGGACCTCGCCGCGTCGATCTCCGGGTTCACCGGCGATGACCGCACCCACCGCGCCCTTCTCGCCGCCCGCGAGCGCGGTGAGCGCTGGGAGGGGTTCCTCGAGCCGGCCGACCTGATGCTCACCCCGGCGGTCTGCCACCCGGTCTACGGCCTGATCGGCGACACCGTGCCGCAGCAGGGCCGGTTCTTCGACGTGCTCGGCGATTCCTTCCGCCGCGAGCCCTCGCTGGACCCGATGCGCCTGCAGGCCTTCCACATGCACGAGTTCGTGCACGTCGGCACCCCTGCGTCCGCAGCGGCCCACCGGGACGGCAGCATCCCGGTCATGCGCGCCCTGCTCGAGTCGTTCGGGCTCGAGATCGACGTCGTCCCCGCGAACGACCCCTTCTTCGGCCGCGTCGGGCAGATGCTCGCCCGCAACCAGGTCGAGCAGGCGCTCAAGTTCGAGTTCGTGACGAAGGTCTACGGCCCCGACCACGAGGCCACCGCGATCAGCTCCGCGAACCTGCACGAGGACCACTTCGGCACCTCGTTCGGCCTCCGCACCGAGGACGGACAGGTCGCGCACAGCGCCTGCATCGCGTTCGGCCTCGAGCGCATCACCATCGCCCTGTTCGCCGCCCACGGCACGGACCTCGACGCCTGGCCGGCGTCGGCCCGTGCGGCCCTGGCACTGTGACCACCCTGCACGGCTGGTCCGGCGCGCCGGCCCTCCGCGCCGCGGTCCAGCTCCCCGCCGCCGCGCGCGCGGGCGTCGTCATCTGCCCGCCGATCGGGCAGGAGGGCGTCATCGCGTACCGCACGCTCCGTCTGCTGGCCGACCGCCTGGAGGCCCGTGGCATCGCCTCGGTGCGCTACGACCCGTCCGGACGTGGTGACGGCGCCCCCGACGCCACGCCGGACGCGCAGGTCCGGTCCGCGCGCCACGCCGCCGCCGTGCTCCGCACGACGGGGGTGCGGCACATCGCCTTCGTCGGGCTCGCCTCGGCCGCCCTCGTCGCGGCGAACGCGGCCGCGGACACCGACGGCCTCGTCGTCTGGGACGCACCGGCAACGGGCAAGGGGTGGCTCCGTCGGCAGCGAGCCCTCGCGAACATCACGATCGGCGCCGACCGCGTGGTCGACGGCGTCGAGAGCCTGATCGGGTTCGACGTCGCGCCCGACGAGGCCGCCGCGCTCTCGGACCTCGCCTTCGTCCCGCGAACCGGGCCGACCGTCGCGCTCGTCCGCCCGGGTGCCCGGCCGCCGAAGTCGCTCGGTGGCGTCGACGTGGCCGAGGTCACCGGCAGCGCCGAACTCCTCGACGGCACGAGCATCCACGCCCGCATCCCCGGGGCCGCCGTGGACACCGTCGTCGCCTGGCTCGACAGGTGGGCTCCCGAGTCGGGGGCGCCCGTCCTCGCGCCCGTCCTCGACGAGGTCCTCGACGTCGACGGCCGCGTGTCGGAGCGCGTCCTCCACCTCGGCGATCAGGGCCTCTTCGGGATCGAGACCGTCTCGTCCGCCCAGCACCACGACGCCCCCCTGGTGGTGCTGCACAACGGCGCCGCCGAGCACCGGGTCGGCGCCACGGACTACCAGGTCGAACTCGCCCGCGCCCTCGCCCGCGACGGCGCCCGCGTCGTCCGCGTCGACCGTCGTGCCACCGGCGAGAGCACCGGCGTGCACGAGGACGAGCGGAGCTTCCTGTTCGCGCAGGAGTGGGTGGAGGACCAGTCCGCCGTCGTCACCGCTCTCGCCACGCCCTCGGACCGGCTCGTGCTCGTCGGCATGTGCGCCGGCGCCTGGGTCGCGGGCCGCGCCGTCGAGGAGGCCCCGCGCCTGGTCGTCGAGATCAGCCCGAACGACTACCGTCGCGTCCCGGCCGAGCCCGGCTCGTACGCGGACGGCGTCCGGGCGATCGACGCCCCGTCGCCCGCCCGGATGTGGGTGCGCGAGCGGTACAACCGGTTCGTGCCGAAGGCCGTCCGCGACCGGATCGCCCGTCGCGACCGGATGGGCGGGGTGGTCGGCCACGTCCGCCCGCTCGTCGAGCACGGCACCGACGTCGTCGTGATCGTCGCTCCCGAGGACGCAGCCCTGTTCGACCGGCTCGGTGGGCAGAAGGCCCTCCGGCGTTGGCCCGGCGACGACCGTCGCGGCTCGGTGTCCGTCGTCCGCGTCGAGGACGGCGACCACGCGCTGTTCTCCCCGGCGATGCGCGAGGCCGTCGTCGCCGAGGTCCGCTCCCGCGTCGCGGCGACGTTCCCCGTCCACACCTGACGCGGCCCGCCCGGGGTCAACGGAGGCCGAGCTCCCGCGCGACGGCGTCGGGACGCTCGACGTGGGCGAAGTGGCCGCAGTCGTCGATGAGCACCGTCCGGGTCTGCGGCACGATCTCCCGCAGGGCGTCCAGGTCCGAGACACGGGCGAACACGTCGTCGCGGCCGGCGATCGCGGTGACCGGACAGGTGACGGCACGCCACCGGTCGACGTCGTACGCCGCCGCCGCCCGTGCCGCCTCGGTGAACTGCTCCGGCCGGAGCTCCTCGACGAAGGCCTCGAGCACGCTCGGGTCCAGACGTCGCACGTGCGTGAACACCGGCGCCGCGACGAGCGGCAACAGGCCGATCCGCGCGATCCACCGGAGCAACGGACGAGCGGCGCCACCGGTCACCGTCAGGCCCGCACGCAGCAGGGTGAACGCCGGCAGGGTGCCGAGCGCCCGCACCGGGTGCCGAGCCGCACCGGCGGTCGCGACCGTGGTGCCGGACACCAGGGCGAGCGACCGAACCCGCTCGGGCGCCACCACGGCCAGGTGCAACCCGACGAACGCGCCCATGGAGTGCCCGACCACGTCGACCGCGCCGAGGCCCAGCGCACCGAGGACCGCCGACACGGCACCCGTGACGGCGTCGAGCCCGAGCGGACCGTCCGGAGCTGGCGAGGACCCCCAGCCGGGCAGGTCGACGAGCACCAGCCCGCGGTCCCCGATCCCGTCCGCGGCGTGCAGCAGCGGCGTCCACGTCGACCAGGAGCCCGCGACGCCGTGCAGCAGCAGGAGCGGGTCCGGGCCGAAGCGGTGGTGCACCACGATGGGCCCGGTCGGGGCCTCCACGACCGTACGGGTCAGCCCCCAGGCGCCGGGCGTGACGCGCACCGGGTACGGGGCGTAGCCGTCGAGGGCGACCCCGCGACCACGCGGGTCGGTGTCGATGGCGTGCACCGGGCCTCCTGTCCGACCGTCGACGCGGACGCGTCCGTCAGGAGGGATTCGGAACGCTAGCCGACGGGGACGGGTGCCGAGCAGGCGGCGAGCCGGTCGAGGGCCGCCTTGTACTCGGCCACGTCGCGCTGCAGGCCGGGCTCGGTGATGATCGAGGCCTTGATGCGGCCCTGCACGTCGATGACGAAGGTCGCGCGGGTGGCGAAGCCCTTGTGCTCGAGGAACACGCCGTACTCCTTCGAGACCGCGCCGTGCGGCCAGAAGTCGGCGAGCAACTCGAAGTCGTAACCGTTCGTCTCGGCGAACGAACGCAGTGTCGCCTTCGAGTCGACGGAGATGCCGAGCAGCTCGATGCGCTGGTCCTGGAACATCGTGATGTTGTCCTGCAGGGTGCAGAGCTCGTTCGTGCACCCGGAGGAGAACGCGAGCGGGAAGAAGACGAGTGCGACCGGGCGGTTGCCGCGGAAGTCGCTGAGTCGGACGTGCTCACCGAACTGGTTCGGGAGCTCGAAGTCCGGCGCGAGTGAGCCGATCTCCAGTGCCATCGCTACGTGTGCTTCTTCCTCGGGCGTGGGGTGTGCCCGTCGGGTCCGTGCTCCGCAGATCGCGTGTGCACGATCGGCCATGCTACGCCGACGACACGCGAATGCAAGCACCCGTCCACCTGCACGTCACCATCAGCATCAGCGTCGGTCCTGGGGCCTAGAGTGGACGGGGCCCCAGCCGGTCGCGACCCGACCACCGGAGCCACCATGTCCACCACCACGAGAACGAACGAGGTCAAGGGTGACGGTGAACGACCAGGACCCGTACAGCACCGGGGCGAACGACCAGGATCCGCAGGAGACCGCCGAATGGCGTGAGTCCCTCGACGGGCTGGTCCAGACCCACGGACACCAGCGCGGTCGCGAGATCATGCTGAGCCTGCTCAAGCGGTCCAAGGAACTGCACCTCGGTGTGCCGATGGTCCCGACGACGGACTACGTGAACACCATCGCGCCGGAGAACGAGCCGGAGTTCCCCGGCGACGAAGAGCTGGAGCGCCGGTACCGCCGCTGGATCCGCTGGAACGCGGCCATCACGGTGCACCGCGCACAGCGTCCCGGCATCGCGGTCGGCGGGCACATCTCGACGTACGCGTCGAGCGCCGCGATGTACGAGGTCGGCTACAACCACTTCTTCCGCGCGCAGGACCACCCCTCCGGTGGCGACCAGGTCTTCTTCCAGGGCCACGCGTCCCCCGGCATGTACGCCCGCGCGTACATGGAAGGGCGCCTCTCCGAGGACCAGCTCGACGGCTTCCGGCAGGAGAAGTCGCACGCCGGCGGCGGCCTGTCGTCGTACCCGCACCCGCGCCTGATGCCGCACTTCTGGCAGTTCCCGACCGTGTCGATGGGCATCGGCCCGATCAACGCGATCTACCAGGCGCAGCAGGCCAAGTACCTGTCGAACCGCGGCATCAAGGACGCCATGGACCAGCAGGTCTGGGCGTTCCTGGGCGACGGCGAGATGGACGAGGTCGAGTCCCGTGGGCAGCTCCAGGTCGCCGCGAACGACGGCCTCGACAACCTGAACTTCGTCATCAACTGCAACCTGCAGCGACTCGACGGTCCGGTCCGTGGCAACGGCAAGATCATCCAAGAGCTCGAGGCGTTCTTCCGCGGTGCGGGCTGGAACGTCATCAAGGTCGTCTGGGGCCGCGAGTGGGACGACCTGCTCGCCCGTGACACCGAGGGCGCGCTCCTCAACCTGATGAACCAGACGCCGGACGGCGACTACCAGACGTACAAGGCCGAGAACGGTGCCTACGTGCGCGAGAACTTCTTCGGGCGCGACCCGAAGGCGCTCGAGCTGGTCAAGGACTACACCGACGACCAGATCTGGAACCTCAAGCGCGGCGGCCACGACTACCGCAAGGTCTACGCCGCGTTCAAGGCAGCGACCGAGCACAAGGGCCAGCCGACGGTCATCCTGGCGAAGACGGTCAAGGGCTACGGCCTCGGCCCGAGCTTCGAGGGCCGCAACGCGACCCACCAGATGAAGAAGCTCACGCTCGACAACCTCAAGCAGTTCCGCGACGAGATGCGCATCCCGATCTCCGACGCGCAGCTGGACGAGAACCCCTACACGCCGCCGTACTACCACCCGGGCAACGACGACGAGGCGATCCAGTACATGCACGAGCGTCGTCGCGCGCTCGGCGGCTACGTGCCGGAGCGTCGCACGAAGTACACGCAGTTCACGCTGCCCGACGACTCGAAGTACCAGGTCGTCAAGAAGGGCTCCGGCAAGCAGGAGGTCGCCACGACCATGGCGTTCGCGCGCCTGCTGAAGGACCTGCTGCGCTCACCCGACTTCGGCAACCGCGTGGTCCCGATCATCCCGGACGAAGCACGCACCTTCGGCATGGACGCCTACTTCCCGTCGGCGAAGATCTACAACCCGAACGGCCAGCACTACACGTCGGTCGACCGCGAGCTCCTGTTGGCCTACAAGGAGAGCCCGCAGGGCCAGATCATCCACGTCGGCATCAACGAGGCGGGCGCCCTCGCGGCGTTCACCGCGGTCGGCACCTCGTACTCGACGCAGGGCGAGCCGCTCATCCCGGTCTACGTCTTCTACTCGATGTTCGGGTTCCAGCGCACCGGCGACGCGATCTGGGCCGCCGGCGACCAGATGACCCGCGGCTTCATGATCGGCGCGACCGCCGGCCGCACCACGCTGACGGGCGAGGGCCTGCAGCACGCGGACGGCCACTCGCCGCTCCTCGCCACGACGAACCCCGCCGTGGTCTCGTACGACCCGGCGTACGGCTACGAGATCGGCCACATCGTCAAGGCCGGCCTCGACCGCATGTACGGCACGAACGAGGACGGCTCGCCGAAGCACGCCGACCCGAACGTCATGTACTACCTGACGGTCTACAACGAGCCGCTGGTGCAGCCGGCCGAGCCCGAGGGCGTCGACGTCGAGGGGATCCTCAAGGGGATGTACCTGCTCAAGTCGAGCGAGCACGACGGCCCCAAGGCCCAGCTGCTCGCGTCCGGTGTCGCCGTGCCGTGGATCCTCGAGGCGCAGCAGCTCCTCGCCGAGGACTGGGGCGTGTCCGCCGACGTCTGGAGCGTCACGAGTTGGGGCGAGCTCTACCGCGACGGTGTGGCGGCCGAGCAGCAGGCGTTCCTCAACCCGAACGAGCCGGCCCGCACGCCGTTCGTCACCGAGCGCCTGCTCGGCACCGAGGGACCGGTCGTCGCCGTGAGCGACTTCATGCACCTGGTGCAGGAGCAGATCCGCCCGTTCGTGCCGACCGACTACGCCACGCTCGGTGCCGACGGCTTCGGCTTCTCGGACACCCGCGCGGCCGCCCGCCGCTTCTTCCACATCGACGGCCCCTCGGTCGTCGTGCGGACGCTGCAGCAGCTCGCCCGTCAGGGCAAGGTCGACGGCGCGCTCGTCCAGCAGGCGATCGACAAGTACCGCCTGCACGACGTGACCGCCGGCACCACCGGCAGCGCGGGCGGCGAGAGCTGATCAACCCGTGACGACGGTCCGACCGGACCACGAGAGCCAGGAGAGCGCGCGCGAGCGCGCGCTTTCCTGGCTCCGTCAGGTGTCCGGAGAACTCTCCACCGCGACGATCAAGCGGCTCGAGGACACGCTCCCCTGGTACAGCGAGATGCCACCGGGGCGTCGCTCCGCCGTGGGCCTCGTCGCCCAGGCGGGCATCACCTCGTTCATCAGCTGGCTCGAGGGCACCGCGTCGACGCCGTGGATCGCAGCGGCCGACGTCTTCGGGTCCGCGCCGCGTGAGCTGCTGCGCTCCGTGAGCCTGCAGCAGACCCTGCAGCTCATCCGTGTCGTGGTCACCGTGGTCGAGGAACGCGCCGCCGACGACGAGATGCTGCAGGAGGCGATCCTCAAGTACTCCCGCGACATCGCCTTCGCCGCCGCCGACGTCTACGCCCGCGCGGCCGAGGCCCGCGGGCTGTGGGACGCCCGGCTCGAGGCACTCGTCGTCGACTCGATCCTGTCCGGCGAGTACGACGACGAACTGCCGTCCCGCATCGCCGCCCTCGGGTGGCACGGGCACGGCGAGGTCGCGGTGCTCGTCGGCACCGCACCGAAGCAGCTCGAGGTCGACCAGGTCCGCCGGACCGCACGGCACATGGACGCCGACGTGCTCGTCGGGGTCCAGGGATCGCGGCTCGTCGTGGTGATCGGTCGCGCCACGCCGCGCGACGACGTGCCCGAGGGCGAGGAGCCGGTCTCCTTCACGACCATCGCGCAGGCCCTCGAACCGCTGTTCGGCGAGGGCCACCTGGTCCTCGGCAACGAGGTCCCCGGGGTCGTCGACGCGTCGACCAGCGCGAAGGCCGCCCTCGCCGGGTTCGCCGTGGCACGTGCTTGGCGCGGGGTGCCCCGACCGGCACTCGCCGACGACCTGCTGCCCGAACGTGCCCTGGCCGGCGACCCGCTCGCCCGGTCGGCCCTGGTGCAGCGCATCTACGTCCCGCTCAAGGACCAGTCCACCGAGCTCCTGCAGACGCTCTGGTGCTACCTGGACACCGGCCGCTCGCTCGAGGCCACGGCGCGGGAGCTGTTCGTGCACCCGAACACCGTGCGCTACCGCCTGCGCCGGGTCGCCGACATCATCGGCTGGGACGCCACGCACGCCCGTGACGCCCTGATCGTGCAGTCGGCGCTCATCCTCGGCGCGATGTCCGAGTCCGCCACCGGACGCCGCCGCATCACGCCCCGACGCTAGAGCGCTCCGGACGGTAGAGAACCGACAATGTCCCGCGGGGATTCGTGTGGGAAGTCCACACGGGCCCCGCGGGACGAGAACGCGAGGATTGTCCGGTGATCGTCGTCGTCGCGCCCGGACAGGGCTCCCAGACCCCCGGCTTCCTCGCCCCCTGGCTCGAGGACGCCACCGTTCGTGAACGAGTCGGGCAGTGGTCGGAGTCGATCGGCGTCGACCTCGCCGAGCACGGCACGAACTCCGACGCGGACACCATCAAGGACACCGCGCTCGCGCAGCCCCTCATCGTCGCCGCCGGCCTGGTGACCGCGGACGCGCTGCTCGCCGAGGGCCGTCGTGCCCTGGTGGGCGGGGTCGCCGGACACTCGGTGGGCGAGTTCACCGCTGCCGCGGTCGCCGGGATCCTCGAGCCGACCGACGCCGTCGCCCTGGTCGCCGAGCGCGGCCGGGCGATGGCCGACGCCGCCGCGCTCGAGCCGACCTCGATGGCCGCCGTCCTCGGTGGCGACGCCGACGCTGTGGCCGCAGCCCTCGCCGAGCACGGCCTGGTGCCCGCGAACCACAACGGTGGCGGCCAGACCGTCGTCGCCGGTGCTGCGGACGCCATCGCGGCCCTCGCCGCCGATCCGCCCGCCAAGGCCCGCGTGATCCCGCTGGCCGTCGCCGGCGCGTTCCACACCCGCTACATGGCCCCCGCGGTCGAGCGGGTCGCCCCGGTCGCGGCCGCCGCCACCGTGCAGGACCCGACCCTGCCGATCTGGACGAACGCCGACGGCTCGCGGGTCGACGACGGTCGTCGCTTCGTCGACCTGATGGTCCAGCAGATCGCGAACCCCGTGCACTGGGACGCCGTCATGGAGTCGTTTTCGGCCGCCGGCGTGACCGGCATCATCGAGCTCGCACCAGCCGGTGCCCTCGTCGGCCTGGCGAAGCGCGGCCTCCGCGGCACGCCGACCGTCGCCATCAAGACCCCCGACGACCTGCCGGCAGCGATCGACCTGCTGCAGCGCGCGGGCCAGGAAGCAGACGCAACCGCATGACCGACCCGACCACCCCGACGGACGCACCCACGGGCCTCCCGACCGGATCCGCGCGTCCGTTGCTCCAGCAGCGCCGCGGCCACGAGTTCACCCGGATCCTGGCGTTCGGCGCCGCCCGCGGTGAGAACGTCGTGCCCAATGACGACCTCGTCGGCCCGATCGACTCGTCCGACGAGTGGATCCGCCAGCGCACCGGCATCATCACCCGCAAGCGCGCGGGCAAGGACGTCGAGGCCGTCGACCTCGCCGAGGCCGCTGCGCGCGAGGCCATCGAGAAGGCCGGCATCGACCCGACCCAGATCGGCGTCGTGCTCGTCAGCACCGTCACGCACACCGTCGCCACCCCGTCGATGGCGTCGCTGCTCGCCGAGCGCATCGGAGCCACCCCGGCCGCCGCGTACGACATCAGCGCCGCCTGCGCGGGGTACGCCTACGGCATCGCCCAGGCCGACTCGTTCATCAAGTCCGGGCTCGCCGACCACGTGCTGGTCGTCGGGGCCGAGAAGCTCAGCGACGTCGTCGACCCGACCGACCGCTCGATCTCGTTCCTGCTCGGGGACGGTGCCGGCGCCGCCGTGGTCGGCCCGAGCGACTTCCCGGGCATCGCCCCCACCATCTGGGGTTCCGACGGCTCGAAGTGGGACGCCATCGGCATGACCGCGACCTACAACGAGTGGGAAGCGGGGGCACCCCGTCCGACCATGCGCCAGGCCGGTCAGACGGTGTTCCGCTGGGCAGTCTGGGAGATGGTGAAGGTCGCCCGTCAGGCGCTCGAGACCGCCGGCGTCCGTCCGGAGGACCTCGCCGCGTTCGTGCCGCACCAGGCGAACATCCGGATCATCGACGAGTTCGCCAAGCAGCTCGGCCTGCCCGAGACGGTGACGATCGCGCGCGACATCACCACCACCGGCAACACCTCCGCCGCGAGCATCCCGCTCGCCACGCACCGCCTGCTCGAGGAGCACCCGGACCTGTCGGGCGGCCTCGCCCTGCAGATCGGCTTCGGTGCCGGACTCGTGTTCGGCGCCCAGGTGGTCGTCCTCCCCTGATCCCGTCCCGGTCGCGCACGCGACCGGCATCATCCCGACGAGCCTCCGCGCACCCGGACCCCGTGTGCCCTAGGCTGGTCCACGGTCAAACGACACCCCCCTTCAAGGAGAACACTCATGGCCCTGTCCAACGAAGAAGTCCTCGCCGGCCTGGCCGAGCTGATCAACGACGAGACCGGTATCGCCACCGACACCGTCGCCGCCGACAAGTCGTTCACGGACGACCTCGACATCGACTCCATCTCGATGATGACCATCGTGGTCAACGCCGAGGAGAAGTTCGACGTGAAGATCCCGGACGAAGAGGTCAAGAACCTCAAGACCGTCGGCAACGCGGTCGACTACATCGTCAAGGCCCAGGCCTGACACGAGCTTCCTGAGCGCCGCGGCCCGCGGACCCCTGCGGGCTGCGGCGCTCATCTTGTTCACCCCACACGAAAGAACACGTCGTCCCATGACCAAGAAGACCGTCGTCGTCACCGGGATCGGTGCGATCTCACCCCTCGCCGCGACCGCCCCGGACACCTGGGACGCGCTGCTCGCCGGCAAGTCCGGCATCACCCGCATCGAGGACCCGCGCTACGCCGAGCTCGAACTCCCTGTGGAGTTCGCCGGCCAGGGCCGCCGGTTCCTCACCGACCAGCTCACGCGCCCGGAGTCGAAGCGCCTCGACCCCTCGTCGCAGCTGTCACTCGTCGCCGCGCGCGAGGCCTGGGCCGACGCCGGCATCGACGACGAGTCGGTCGTCCCCGAGCGTCTGATCGTCGACTGGGCCACGGGCATCGGCGGCGTGAACACGCTGCTCGACGCGTGGGACACCCTGCGCGAAAAGGGCCCGCGTCGCGTCCTGCCGATGACGGTCCCGATGCTCATGGCGAACGGCCCGGCCGCCGCCATCGAGATGGAGTTCGGCGCCCGTGGTGGTGCCCGCACCTACCTGTCGGCCTGCGCGTCGTCGACCGAGTCGCTGGCCGAGGCGTACCGGCACATCGCCGACGGCGACGCGGACATCGTCATCACCGGTGGCGCCGAGGCCGCGCTGCACCCGCTCCCGCTGGCCGCGTTCGCCGCCATGCAGGCCCTGTCGCGCCGCAACGACTCCCCCGAGACCGCCTCGCGTCCGTACGACGTCACGCGCGACGGCTTCGTGCTCGGTGACGGCGCCGCGGCGCTCATCCTTGAGTCGAAGGAGCACGCCGAGGCCCGCGGTGCGACCATCTACGCCGAGGTCGCCGGTGCCGGCATCACCTCGGACGCCTTCCACATCACCGCACCGGACCCCGAGGGCAGCGCCGCCGCACGTGCCGTCCTGCAGGCGCTCGAGCACGCCGACGCCAGCACCACGGACGTCGTGCACGTCAACGCGCACGCCACGTCGACCCCCGTCGGGGACGTGGCCGAGTACCACGCGATGCGTCGGGTCTTCGGCGACCACCTGGACGACGTCGTGGTGTCCGCGACCAAGGCCTCCACCGGGCACCTGCTCGGCGGTGCCGGTGCGATCGAGGCGGTCTTCACCGTCCTCGCGCTGCACAACCGGGTCGCCCCGCCGACGATCAACCTGCACGACCAGGAGCCGGAGATCGTCATGGACGTGGCCCGCGAGCCGCGAGCGCTCCCCGAGGGCGACCTGCTCGCGGTCAGCAACTCGTTCGGCTTCGGCGGCCACAACGCCGTGGTCGCGTTCCGCAGCGTCTGATCCGTCGCACCCTGCCAGGAGGCCCGTCCCGCGTCGTCGGGGCGGGCCTGGCGTCGTTCCGGTGGTCGACTCTCAGCCCCCGCCCATACGCCGTCGTGTCGCTGCGACGCCCCGGGGACGACGAGACGCCGCCGTATTCGGCGGCGTCTCGAGTCTGTGGCGGTGTCCGGACGACACACCGGCGTCTGGCGCACCCGACACGCCGGCGTGCCGCGAGCCCGGGTCAGCCGACGCGGTGCAGCCAGACGACCGGGTTGCCCTCGGCAGCGTGGCGGAAGGGCTCGAGCTCGTCGTCCCAGGCCTGCCCGAGGGCGAGTCGGAGCTCACGGTGCAGCTCGAGGGCGTTGCTGCCCGCGACCTCCATCGCGTAGCGCACCCGGTCCTCGGGGATGACCATGTTGCCCGTGACGTCGGTCTGTGCGTAGAACACACCGAGGTCGGGCGTGTGCATCCAGCGACCGCCGTCCGAGGCGCTCGTCGGCTCCTCGGTGACCTCGTACCGCAGGTGTTCCCATCCGCGCAGGGCCGACGCGATCGCGGCGCCGGCGCCCACCGCACCGGTCCACGTGTACTCGGTCCGGCGCGCACCGTCCTGTGCGGGCTGGTCGAGCCACGAGAAGTTCACGGCGCGGTTCATCGCGCGACCTGCTGCCCATTCGACGTGCGGGCAGAGCGCGCGGGGTGAGGAGTGCACGTAGAGCACTCCTGTCGTCGTTCCGTTCACGGTTCCTCCGATACGTCAGGTGCGACTTCCCCATCGACCTGGTGCGGAGGATCCTGACCCGAGGGGCCACGGAACCATCGGTATGCGATTGTGATGTCCCGACGGGACACGCCCATTATGCAGCGCCGCGGCTGGGAACGGCAAGGAACCGACCCCGATCAGTGCAGGACGGCACCGTCCGCGTCGACCGGGTGTCGCTCCCCCGCCGCGATCGGCACCGGGACGCGGTTGTCCTCCGGTGGGATCGGGCACGCGTACTGGTACGAGAACGCGCACGGCGGCAGGCCCAGCAGGTTCCAGTCGAGCTCGACCGTGGCTGCCGTGCCGGGGTCGTCGAGGTACAGGAACCGACCCATCGAGTAGGTGCTGCCCGGGTCGTCCTCGGGCAGGGCACTCGTGGCGTCCTGCACGATGAGCTGCAGCCGCGGGGCTCCGCGGTGGGCAGCCGACCGGACGGCGACGAACCGCACCGTTGCACCACCCACGACGGTCTCGACGTGTCCGGCGACCGGCAGGGCGTCGCCGGCGGCGTCGCGGACGCTGCCACGGGCCTCCAGGGCGTCTCCCGCCAGCGGGACGTACTTGCCGGACGTCACCCAGTCGCCGGACCACGCGAAGCGGGCGATCTGCGCGAAGCGGGCGATCGCCTCGGACGACGGGTCCCACACCCGCAGGGTGTCGCCGCTGACGGTGCCGGCGAAGCCGTCCGGCAGCGCGACGGTCGACGGCACGACGGCGGTGTCCCCGGCCACCAGGACCGTACCGTCGACCGGGACGCCGTCGACGACGACACCGTCGGAGGCCTCGGCCGTCACGGTGAGTCCGCCGACCGCCGGGGCCCACGTCCCGGGGACCGGCCAGACCGGCTGCGGGTGGTCGACGTGCTGGGCGTTCACCAGGGCGAGCGGCCCACGGGCACTGCGCGCCCAGCGGTCACGGTCGTGGACGTGCTCGGCGAAGGCGGCGACGACCGCGTCGTCCGGTGCGCCGGTGCCGCTCGTCACGCCTGCTCCTGGCGGGGGTAGATGACCTTCTGCACGATGATGATGACCGACGCCGCGACGGGCAGCGCCACGAGTGCGCCGAGCACGCCGCCGATCGTGCCGCCCGCGACCGCCGCGATGACCACGAGCGCGCCGGGCACCTGGACCGCCCGCGACATGATGCGCGGGGAGATCAGGTAGGCCTCGACCTGCATGTAGACGAGGTAGTAGATGGCGGCGGCGAGGGCGGTGGCCGGCGACGCGAAGAAGCAGAGCAGCGAGATGACGATCGCGGCGGCGAGCGTGCCGACGAGCGGGATGAGCGAACCGAGGAACGCGAACGACGCGAGCAGCACGGGCAGCGGCGCCCCGATGATGAGCAGGAAGATGAAGCTGAGGATGCCGTTGATGAGCGCCTGCGACACCTGCCCGACGACGTAGCGGCCGACGGCCTGCGTGATCTGCTCGCTCACGTCGATGAAGTTCTGGCGGCGCGACGCCGGCACGAACCGGTAGGTCGCACGCTTCATGCCCCGCATCGACGCGAGGAAGTAGAGCATCAGGATGATGACGATGAGCGCCCCGGTGACCCCGGACAGGATGCCGCTGCCGACCGCCAGGATCCCGCCGCCGACGCTGAGCAGGTTGCCCGGCTTCTCGACGAACGACTGCAGCGACTGCAGGGCGTGGTCGATGTCGAACGACCCGGCGAACTGCTTCGACAGGTCCTGCACCCACTGCTGCTGCGAGATGTCCTGCACGATGTCGGGGAAGTTCTGGATCAGGTTCGACGCCTGCTCCACCAGGATCGGCACCACGGCGAACACGATGCCGGCGAAGGCCCCGAGGACCGCGACCACGACGATCGTGATGGCGGACCAGCGCGGGATGATCCGCTCCAGGAACGACACGAGCGGGTCGATGCCGAGTGCCAAGAACAGCGCGACCCCGATGTAGACCAGCACCGTGCTGAGCTCGTTGATGATCGCACCGGCGAGCAGCGCGACGAGCACCCCGATGGCGCCCATGAACCCGAGGCGGAAGGCGTTCACGCGCACGCCCGTACCGCCACGGGTCACCTCGAAGGTGACGTTCGGTGTCGGTGCGTGGTCGTCCTGCGACGTGTCGCGCTTCCTTGGCATGTGCACGTAGGGCGGGCGGGACTCGAACCCGCGGATCGTTCGGTTATGAGCCGACTGCCTTGACCAGCTTGGCTACCGCCCCTCGCCGGAGACCGTCAGGCCACCGGCTCACCACGATACAGCGACTCGAACGTCGACAGCGTGCGGTTGATGTCGTGTGCCTCGATCATGACCAGACTGCGATCCCGCATCGCCACGTACTTCGACTCGGGCGCGGTGAGCACCGTCGTGAGCTTCGCCGCCAGGTCGTCCACGTCACCCGGGGCGAACAGGTACCCGTTGCCGTCGATCAGGTGCGGGAGCGCCATCGAGTCGGCGGCGACGACGGGCAGCCCCGAGGCCATCCCCTCGAGCGAGGAGATGCTCTGCAGTTCCGCCGTGGACGGCATCGCGAACACCGTCGCGTTGGTCAGGGCCTCCTGCTTGCGCTCGTCGGAGACGAAGCCCAGGAACCGCACGCGGTCCTCGAGCCCGAGCTCCTTCGCCAACGCGGTGAGCTTCGGGATCATCTCGCCGTCGCCGACGATGGTCAGCGTCGCGGACAGCTCGGCGGGCAGCAGCGCCACCGCACGGACCAGCACGTCGAGGTTCTTCTCGGGGGCCACACGACCCACGAAGACGATGTCATTGTTGACCGGGCGTCCCTCGCGCGCCACGTACCGGGACGCGTCGATGCCGCACGAGATCGCCAGGACCTGCTGACCGGCGATGGCCTTCCGCAGGTAGTCGGCGGCCAGGTTCGTCGGCGTCGTGATGGTGTCGGCCAACCGGTAGGTCTTGGCGGCGTCGCTCCACGCGATCTTCAGCGCGAGGGGCAGCGTCCACTTGCCGAACGGCGTGTACTCGAGCAGGTTCTCCGGCATGAAGTGGTTCGTCGCGATGACCCGGATGCCGCGGTCGTTCGCCTCGTGCACGATGCCACGCCCGATGACCACGTGCGACTGGATGTGCAGCACGTCGGGCTTGACGGCGTCGAGGATCGGGCCGGTCCACTTCCGGACGCTCCACGGCCACACGAAGCGCAGCCACGGGTGCAGCGGCCACTTGTACGACTTCAGGCGGTGCACGACGAGCGTGACGCCGTGGTGCTCCTCGTCGAAGGTGCCGTAGTGGCGGCTCGAGGCCGGGGCCACGACGTGCACCTCGTGCCCGCGCTCGGCCAGTCCGACGGCGAGCTGCTCGGCGAAGGTGGCGGCGCCGTTGACGTCGGGGGCGAAGGTGTCCGCTGCGATCAGCACGCGCAACGGTCGGTGACCGCCGGTCGCACCCGTCGGTCCGGCGGTGGCGGTGGTGGCGTCTCCTGACACGGCTGAGGTCGTCCTCTCGTGGGCGATGGCTGGTCGGCAGTGACGCTATCGCACCAGGATCGACGGTCGCGTCAGCCGCGCGGATGAGGGCGGCGACCACCGGGCGCGCGGCGAGTGCACCGCCGGCCCGCGTCAGGCCCGGGTCTGCGGGTGGTGCTTAGCGAGCAGGAACACCCCGGTGATGGCGATGCCCGCGGCCACCACGAAGCCCGCCACCGCGAACCACGGCGCCCCCGAGGCCTCGCCGAGCACGATCACGCCGATGCCGACCGCGACGATCGGGTCGATCACCGTCAACCCCGCGATCACGAGGTCGGCCGAACCACTCGAGTACGCGTTCTGCACGAAGTACCCACCGAGCGAGGCCGCCACGACCACCCCGACGATGGCGAGCACGGTCAGCCAGTCGAAGGTGCCGTTCACGAACCGGTTCAGCACCACCTTCGCCAGCGTCGCCACGAAACCGTAGAGCACCCCGGCCCCGACGATGTAGTACAGCGCGCTGCGACGCTTGGCCACCAGGCGGAACGACACCAGCACGAGCACCAGCACGACCGCCAGGATCACCAGCACGGTGACGAGCTGCTGGCGGGTGATCGCGCTCTCGTGCCCGACGAAGGCCGCGATGCCGACGAAGATGCCGACACCGATGATGCACGTCCACACGGCCCGCCGGGCACGACGACCGAGTGGCACGCCGGACGAGCGCGACGAGAACCACGTCGTGATGACCAACGCCACGGCACCCAGGGGCTGCACGACGATCAGGGGCGCGAAGGTGATGCTGACCAGCTGCAGCACCACCGCGATGCCGAGCATGAGCGTGCCGAGCACCCAGTAGCCGCTCGAGACGAGCCCGATCACGTGCCGGACGCTCAGCCCCTTCGACTGCCGCCCGAGACGAGCCTCGACCCGCTGCACCCCGCGACTCTGGAACTGCGCCCCGAGCGACAGGAACACCGCACCGATCAGCGCCACCGGGATCATCAGCGCCTGGAACGGCGTGAGGTTGCTCACGGCGTCCGGCAGCTGGAGGTCCGTCGTCACGCGTCGAGGCTACCGTCCCCCGCCGGATAACCTGGGTGAATGGCCGTTCTCCCGATCCGCATCACCGGCGAACCCGTCCTGCACGAGCGTGCAGCCGAGGTCACCGCGTTCGATGACGACCTCCGCACCCTCGTCGCCGACATGCTCGAGACCATGGACCTGGCCCCCGGCGTCGGCCTGGCCGGACCGCAGGTGGGCGTCGGCAAGCGCCTGTTCGTGTACTCCTACACCGACGACGACGACGTCCTGCACCGGGGCGCCGCCGTGAACCCCGTGCTGTGGATCATGCCCCCGGTCCCCGAGTCCGTCGAGGAACTCGACGAGGACGAGGAGTCCGAGGGCTGCCTGTCGATCCCGGGCGAGCGGTTCCCGCTCCGCCGCTCCGAGGGCGCCCTGCTGCGTGCCTTCGACGAGCACGGCACCCCGTTCGAGGTCGAGGCGCACGGCTGGCTGGCCCGGATCTTCCAGCACGAGTACGACCACCTGGACGGCTGGCTCTACGCCGACCGCCTGGTGCACCCCTACGGCAAGCAGGTCGGCAAGGCGATCCGCAAGAGCAGCTGGGGCGGCCCCGGCCAGTCCTGGCTGCCGGGTCGCGACCACCCCGAGGGCTGACGCCCGTCGGCGTCGGCACCCGGTGCCGTCCAGTCCAGCCCGTCGCTGGTCCGGCGGTCGGCCTGGAGGCCCGGCTCAGCCCCGGTAGGCCGCCAGCGCGTCCCGCAGGTGGTCGGTCTCCGGGTGTCCCGGGCAGTACCGCAGCAGCCCTGCGGCCAGGTTCGCGCCGCGTTGGTCGGCGACCGCCGAGGTCCAGGGGTCCGCACCGCGCACCGCGCAGACGCTCGCGAGCTCGACCAGGCTCGCGTCACCGCGCGCCGCCGCCACCGCGGCCTGCTGCTGGCTCGACGGCACCGACCCGGTCAGGCGCTTCGCTGAGCAGTCGGTACGCTCGGCTTCCCACACCGCCGAGTAGGTCGTGTAGGTCGCGCGGTCCTCGCCGTCGCCGTCACAGACGAACCCGAAGACGACCGGCGACGCGCCCGAGCCCAGGCCGGTGTCCGAGCTCGTCGGGTCCTCGGACGCATCGGAGTCCGGGCCGACACTGCTGCAGCCGGTGAGCACCACCGTCACGGCGACGACGACACCCAGGAGCGTGAGTCGAGGCGAACGGGAACGGTGCACCTGTGAACGCTAACAGCATCGACCGCGGCAGACCCGCACGATGGCTCCTGCGATGATGGTCCAGCACCGCTCTGTCCCGGAGGTCCTCATCCCACGCCTGCACTCCCGTCCCGTCCGCGTGACGGCACTCGTCGCCGTCGCCGTCGCCGCCGTGTTCGTCGCGTACTGGCACCTCGGCCGTCCGACCATCGTGAACGACGAGTTCGTGTACCTCCGGGCGAGCTGGGCCTACGTGCACGGGGACTTCTCGCTGAACCTCGAGCACCCGCCGTTCGCGAAGTACGTCTACGGCGTGGCGCAGCTCGTGGTGGGCCAGGGGCCGCTCGGGCCGCGGCTGGTGGCCACCACCGCGATGCTCGGCACCGGTGTCGTGCTGTTCCTCTGGTTGCGGCGCGAAGTCGGCTTCTGGACCGGCCTGACCGCGGCTGCGATGTGGTGGCTGACGCCGCGTGGCTCCGGCTCGTCCTGGGCGGAGGCCGGGTCGGTGATCGGCGTCCGCATCGACCGCTTCGCGATGCTCGAGCCCCTCATGGTCTTCTTCGCCGTCGCCTCGCTCGCCACGGCCTGGCGGTGGATGCGGACCGGTAACCGGTGGTGGGTGGCCACAGCGGGTGCGCTGCTCGCATTGTCCGTGACGTCGAAGGTGTCGACAGCCGTGCTCGTCCTCGCCGTGGGCGCACTCCCCCTGCTGTTCCGTCGGTGGCGCGACCTGGGGGTCGGTGCGCTGTACGGCGGCGTCGCGTTCGTGGTCGTGTTCGTGGTCGTCTACCTGCCGGTCGGGCTCTTCCGGGCCATCGGGCAGATGCTCCGGTTCCAGGCGCAGCAGAACGCCCACGGACACCCGACGACCATCCTCGGGACGATCTACCCGTCGGCGCCGTGGTGGGCGAACTTCGCGTTCCTCGCTGACGGCACGGGCTGGTTGCTGCTCACCGTCCTGACCATCGGTGTGGTCGCCGCCCTCGTCGTCCGCCCGGACCGCCTGGTCGCGTACCTCGGCATCGCCCTCGGTGTCTTCCTGGTCTTCTACGTCATCGTCGCCAACGTCTCGCTGCCGTACTACTACGACGCGTGGATGCCGTTCATCATCGCGTTGGCGGCGATCGGGTACGGGCGACTGGCGACCGTCCGGCCGCCGGTCGGACGCATCACGGCGGCAGTGCTCGTCGCCGCGCTGCTGATCCCCGTCGCACGACTCGGCGTCGCCGTCGTGCAGACCCGTCCGAGCGGCATCGCGATGCTGGCGGACGCGCTCGAGGTCCGGGGCAAGGACGACGAGAACGTCCTGTTCGCCCGGTTCAGCGCGAACACCTGGCGCATCTACTTCGGCGACCGTGGCACGCAGAAGCCGCAGCTCGGACCGTTCGACGCGGTGGTGGTCGGCCACGACGACCGGCGCCCCATGCCGAAGCAGGTCCGCACGTTCCTGGCGGAGTACGACGACCAGCTCGAGCACTTCCGGCTCGACTACCTCGACGTCTACGTCACGAAGACCGGCGTGATCAATGACAACAACCGCGACGGCACCCTGAGCATCGAGCCCGAAGAGCCCGACGACCGCTGACCCACACACGCCGGCGTCCCGCGCACACGCCGGCGTCCCAGACACACGCCGGCGTCCCAGGCACACGCCGGCGTCGTGCCAGAACGCCCCTGAACCGGCGAGACACCGCCGAATCCGGAGGCGTCTCGAGCACGAGGCGGCGTGCAACGAAGACGCCGGCGTCTTCCCCACGCAGCGCGGAACGCAAAAGGTCCCCACCCCGAAGGGATGAGGACCTATCGCTCCCCGAGTTGGACTCGAACCAACAACCTGCCGGTTAACAGCCGGCTGCTCTGCCAATTGAGCTATCGAGGATCACTGTCCGCTGGCGAATGACGTGCGAACAACGGGTAACAGCATAGCAGGACCCCGGGGGCCTCCACCGCATCGGACACGCCGCCCGGGCGCGCCGCGTGGTGGGGTCCGCGCATCAGTACCCGGCGACCGGGTCGACGACGCCCACGAAGCCCTCGCCGTCGCCCCCGAGGAACGCCGCGGTGTTGAGCCGGACGCGCTCGGCGAGCAGGGGCGCGACCATCTCCGGGGTGTCCGCCTGGTGCGGCGTGATGACCGCTCCGGGCTCGGACCACAGCGGGTGGCCGTCGGGCAGCGGCTCCGGGTCGGTGACGTCGAGGCCGGCCGCCGCGATCGCACCGGATCGCAGTGCGGCGACCAGGGCGTCGGTGTCGACGAGTCCGCCGCGCGCGATGTTCACGAGCCGGGCGGACGGCTTCATGATCTGGAACTGCCGCTCGCCGAAGAGCTTCGCGGTGCCCGAGGTCATCGCCGCCGCGATCATGACCACGTCGGCGTCGGGCAGGACCCGGTCGAGTTCGTCGGTGGTGACGGTCCGCGCGGCTCCCGGCACGGGCTCGGACGAGCGGCGCACGACGGTGACGTCGACGTCGAACGGTGCGAGCAGCCGGAGGTACTCGAGCGCGATCCCCCCGGCGCCGATCACGACGACGTTCCGCCCGTACAGCGACACGCCCTCGGGCTCGGTCGCCCACGACGATGCACGAGCGCGCTTCTGCAGGACCCGGAGCGTGCCGAGGGTCAGTGCCAGGGCGTGCTCGGCGACGGGCTCGGCGTAGGCGCCCTTGGCCGAGGTGAAAAGCACGCGGTCGCCGTGCTCCTGGATCAGGTGCGCGAATGCGTCGACGCCGGCGAACGGCAGCTGCACCCAGCCGACCCCCGGTGCGGACGACAGCGCGTCGGCGAGGCCGGCCGGGTCGCGGGGGTCGAGCCAGACGACCCCGCGGGTGTCGGCATCGAGCGGTGCGACGGTGCCGCCGGCCTCGGTCACGGCGTCCACGTGCAGGTCCGTCGGCTCCGGAAGCACGGCGACCGGCCCGGGCTCCGGAGCCTCGATCGGCAGCGGTGCACCCGACGTGGGAACGACGGCGCGGTGGCCGCGGGGGCCCTGGTCGGTGGTGCTCACGCGTTCTCCTGACGGTCGGTCCGCGGGCCGGTGCCGGCGGCGAGCGGACGGCGCGGCGCCGACGAACGGCGGGCCGTGGTCGGTGCCGGACGACGCTTCACGCCGCGGGCCGCGGTCGAGGCGAGGGTCTTGACGTAGGGGTCGACGGGGTTGTCGAGGACCTCGTCGAAGGTGCCGAGCCCGACGAGCCGGGCATCGGCCATCACGGCGACGCGGTCGGCGAGGGCGCGGGCCTCGCGCAGGTCGCTGGACACGACGACGGCGGAGAACTGCCGGCCGCGCTGCAGGGTCGCCAGAGCCTCGAGCACGGACTGCCGCACGAGTACGTCGACGCCGCGCGCTGGTTCGTCCGCGACCAGGAGCTGGGGCTCGAGCACGAGCGCCTTCGCCAGGGCGACACGCTGGCGCTGACCGCTCGAGAGCTCCCACGTGTTCAGGCGCATCGCCCCGAGCGGCAGGTGCACCGCGTCGAGCAGCCGGGCCACGATGAGCCCGGCCTCGCGCCGGTCGAACCGGCGGTCGCGGGCGTAGATCGGTTCGGCGACGGCCTCGCCCACGGTCAGGTCCGGGCTGAGCCGGTCGGCGCCGTCCTGCGGCAGGTAGCCGATCCGGCCGCTCAGCCGTTCGAGCTTGCGCGACGAGGGACGGAGGCCCCGGGTCTTCTGGCCGAGCACGGTCAGCTCGCCGCCGACGATGTGCCGACGGAGGGCCCCCTCGCCCTCGCCGTGGGATCCGAGCTGGCCGGCGATGGCGGCGGCGAAGGTCGACTTGCCCGAGCCGGACTCACCGAGCAGGGCGAGGATCTCCCCCTGCCGGACCGTGAGGCTCACGCCGTCGACGGCCCGGATGGACTCGCCCCCGCGTCCGCCCCGGTACTCGATCGACACGTCGTCCGCGACGACCGCCGGTCCGTTGACCGCGATCATGGGTCCCCTTCCACGCCGCCCCCTGGCGGCGGTTCGCGACGGGCCGCCCTGGCAGACCCGTCGTGCGTGCAGCAGTGGAGACGACCACCCGGGAGGCCCGGCGTGCGTCGACGACGCAGGCCGGGCCTCCAGGGTGGTCACGGCGGGTCAGGACCCGGCGTGCTCCAGTCGCTCCAGCGTACGCCGTCGCTCCGCCTGCTCTGCTGGGTCCGGCACCGGCAGCGACGCGAGGAGCCGCTGCGTGTAGGGGTGCTGCGGCGCGCCGAGGACCTGCGCCGTCGTGCCCGTCTCGACCAGGTCGCCGCGGTACAGCACCGCGATCCGATCGGACAGCGCACCGACGACCGCGAGGTCGTGGCTGATGAACAACGACGCGAAGCCGAGGTCCTGCTGCAGCTCGAGGAAGAGCTCGAGCACGCGCGCCTGCACGGAGACGTCCAGCGCACTCGTCGGCTCGTCGGCGATGAGCAGCTTCGGCCGGAGCGCGAGCGACCGGGCGAGCGACGCGCGCTGGCGCTGCCCACCGGAGAGCTCGTGCGGGTAGCGGTCACCGTACGCGGCCGGCAGCTGCACGGCCTCGAGCAGCTCGTCGACCCGCTTGCGCGCGGCACGGGGGCTCGAGACCTCCTTGTGCACGACCAGCGGCTCGGCGACGCACTCGGCGATCGTCAGCAGCGGGTTGAACGAGGTCGCCGGGTCCTGGAACACGAACCCGATGTCCTTGCGCAGGTGCTTGAAGTCGCGTTCGCGGTACCCGAGCATCTCGGCGCCGAGGACCTTGAGCGAGCCGCCCGTGACCTTCGTCAGGCCGGCCATCGCCCGGCCGATGGTGGTCTTGCCCGAACCGGACTCCCCCACCAGGCCGAGGACCTCGCCCGGACGGATCGCCAGGTCGACGCCCTTGACCGCCTTGAACGCCGGCGAGCCGAGCCGCCCCGGGTACTCGATCTCGAGCCCCTTCGCCTCGACGAGCGGCGTGACGTCCTCGGAGATGGCGGCACGCCGGGCCACCCCGGTCGACGCTTCGAGCCGGGGCACCGCCGCGAGCAGCCGCTTGGTGTAGTCGGCCTGCGGGGTGGCGAAGAGTGCCGCAGCCGTCGCCTCTTCGACGATCTCGCCCTGGTACATCACCGCGACCCGGTCGGCCAGGTCGGCGACCACGCCCATGTTGTGGGTGATGACGACGATCGCGGTGCCGAACTCGTCGCGGCAGCGGCGCAGCAGGTCGAGGATCTCGGCCTGCACCGTCACGTCGAGCGCCGTCGTGGGCTCGTCCGCGATGATGACGCTCGGTTCGAGGGCCAGTGCACTCGCGATGACCACGCGCTGCTTCTGCCCGCCGGAGAACTGGTGCGGGTAGTGGTCGACGCGGGTCTCGGGGTCGGGGATGCCGACGCGACCGAGGTAGTCGATGGCCTTCGCCCGTGCTTCCTTCTTGGACACGCCGCCGTGGGCGCGGAGCCCCTCGGCGATCTGCCACCCGACGGTGAAGACCGGGTTGAGGGCGGTCGACGGTTCCTGGAACACCATCGCCCCGGCCGTCCCGCGCAGGCTGCGCAGCTTCTGCGCGCCGACGCTCACCACGTCGGTGCCGTCGAGCAGCACGGCGCCGCCGAGCGTCGCAGTCTCCGGCATGAGCCGCAGCATGCTGCGGGCCGTGACCGACTTGCCGGAGCCGGACTCGCCGACCAGGGCGAGGACCTCGCCCGGGCGGACGTCGAGGCTGACGCCCTTGACCGCGTCGACGGCACCGCCGTCGGTCGCGAACGTGACGGTCAGGTCGTCGACGACGACGACCGGCTCGGTGGTGGTGTCGCCCGGTTGCAGGCGGGTGGTCGGGGTCATGCGCCCGTCCCTTCCGTGTCGTTCCCCGCGTTGCGCGGTGCCTCGCCGTCGCGGGCGTCGCGCGCTGCCTTGGTACCGCGCGCGTCGCGCGTGGACACCAGCTGCTTCAGCCGTCGGCGTGCGCGCAGGCGGGGGTCGGAGATGTCGTTCAGGCTCTCGCCGATGAAGGTCACACCGAGCACGAGCACCACGATCGCGACACCCGGGTAGACACCGGTCCACCAGACGCCGCTCGCGACGTCCGAGAGCGCACGGCTCAGGTCGTAGCCCCACTCGGCGCCGGAGGTCGGGCCGATGCCGAACCCGAGGAAACCGAGGCCGGCCAGGGTCAGGATCGCGTCGCTGGCGTTCAGCGTGAGGATGAGCGGCAGGGATCGCGTCGAGTTCCGCAGGACGTGCCGCGTCATGATGCGCCACGGGTTCGTGCCCATCACGCGCGCCGACTCGACGAACGCGTCGTTCTTCAGCCGGACGGCTTCGGCACGGACCACGCGGAAGTACTGCGGCACGTAGACGACGGTGATCGAGATCGCCGCCGCGATGATGCCGCCCGAGTAGCTCGAGTTGCCGCCGGAGATGACGATGGACACGATGATCGCGAGCAACAGCGACGGGAACGCGTAGATGGCGTCGGCCACGACCACCAGGACGCGGTCGAGCCAGCCGCCCAGGTACCCGGAGACCATGCCGAGCAGGACGCCGACGATGATCGAGACGATCACGGCGACGATGACGACGAGCACGGCTGTGCGGGCGCCGTAGAGCACGCGGCTGAAGACGTCGAAACCGCCGACCGTGGTGCCCCAGATGTGCTCAGCGCTCGGTGCTCCCGTGCGCGGGAAGCTCTGGCCGTCCGTGCCCTGCAGCTGGCCGAAGCCGTACGGGGCGAGGAGCGGGGCGAACACCGCGATCAGCAGGTAGAGGGCGCAGATGACCACGCCGACGATGAGCATGGCGCGCTGCCAGCCGGTGCTCCGACGGAGCTGGACCACCACGGGGAGCCGCTTCCAGAGCGGCTCGTGGCGGTCGACGAGGGTGGTGTCGACCATCGTCAGAACCTCACTCTCGGATCGATGAGGGCGGCGACGACGTCGACGATGAAGTTGGTCACCGCGACGATCACCGCCAGCATCGCGACGATGCCCTGCACCGCGACGAAGTCACGGGCCGACAGGTACTGGTTGAGCTCGAAGCCCAAGCCGCGCCACCCGAAGGTCGTCTCGGTGAGCACCGAGCCGCCCAGGAGCATCGCGATCTGCAGGCCCATCACGGTGATGATCGGCACGAGCGCTGGACGGAACGCGTGGGTGCGGACGAGCCGCGACTCGCGCACGCCGCGGGACCGGGCGGCGTCGACGTACTCGGAGCCGAGCGACCCGATCATGTTCGCGCGCACCAGGCGCAGGAAGATGCCGGCGGTGAGCAGGCCGAGCGTCAGCGCGGGCAGGACGGCGTGCTGGAGCACGTCGCCGATGACGGCGGCGTTGCCGGTGCGGAGCGCGTCGATGATGTAGATGCCGCTCGCGCCGGGGATGCCGTCGAGGATGAGCGACACCCGGGTCGAGGCGCGGTCGCCGAGGGGCAGCCAGCCGAGCCACACCGAGAAGACGAGCTTCAGCAGCAGACCGCCGAAGAACACCGGCGTGGCGTAGGTCAGGATCGCGAGCGCACGGAGCAGCACGTCCGGCCACTTGTCACGTGTGTACGCGGCGAGCATGCCGAGCGGGATGCCGAGCACGAGCGCGACGATGAGCGCGTAGAACACGAGCTCCGCGGTCGCACCGCCGTACGTGACGATGATGTCGGTGATCGGACGGTTGTCCGTCGACGAGGTGCCGAAGTCACCGCGCAGGATGTTGCCGAGGTACTCGAAGTACTGCACGAGCACCGGCCGGTCGTACCCGGCGGCGTGCAGGCGTTCCTGCAGCTGGCTCGGCGTGAGTCGACCGCCGACCGACGCGGTGATCGGGTTCCCGATGACGCGCATCAGGAAGAACACGAGCGTCACCAGGATGAAGACGGTCGGGATGATGAGGAGGAACCTGACGAGGATGTACCGGCCGAGTCCGCCGCCACTGTTCTTGGCACTGCGTTGTGCCTGTGGCTTGGTGGGATCGGTGCCGTTCACGTCCTGCGTCGCCTCGGGAGTGCTGAGGGTCACGGGGTGTGTGCCTTTCGTCGCCGTTGCACAGGCACGCGGGCGTCCCTCGTGGGAACGCCCGCGGCCTGCACGTGGGGCTTGGTGCTACTTGCTCAGGGTGGCGTACCGGAACTTGAACGAGGCGTCGAGGGTCAGGCCCTTGACGTCCTTGCCGGCGACCGCGACGGACTTGCCCTGCAGCAGCGGCAGCGTCGAGATCTGGGTGGCTTCGCGCTCCTGGGCCTGCTCGATCAGGTCAGCACGCTTGTCCGGGTCGGACTCGGCCTGCTCCTTCGCGATGAGGTCCTGGATCTCCGGGTCGTCGTAGTGGTTCTGGACGAAGTTCTCCTTGGTGAAGAACGGCGACAGGTAGTTGTCGGCGTCGGAGAAGTCCGGGAACCAGCCGAGCTGGTACACGGGGTAGGCGTCCTTGGTGCGCTCCTGGGCGTAGGTCGTGTAGACCGTCGACTGGATGTTGACGGTGAACAGACCGGAGTCCTCGAGCTGCTGCTTGAGCAGCGCGTACTCGTCGTCCGAGGCCGAACCGTAGTGGTCGGGCGCGTACTGGATGTCCAGCTGCACCTTGCCCTTGACGCCGGCGTCCGACAGCGTCTTCTTCGCCTTCGACACGTCCGCGCCGCCGTCGCCGTCGCCGTACATCTCCTTGAACGGCTGGACCGCGCCGGTCAGGCCGTCCGGGACCATCGAGTACAGCGGGGTGAAGGTGTCGTTGTAGACCTCCTTCGCGAGCTGGGCACGGTCGACCACGTCGGCAGCGGCCTGACGCACGGCCAGGGCCTTCGCCTCGTCGGCGTCGTCCTGCCCGGTGCCGAACGGCTGGGTCTTGAAGTTGAAGACCACGTAGCGGATCTCGCCGCCGGGGCCGTCGGTGACCTTGAGGGAGTCGTCCTTGCGCAGGTCCGAGATGTCGGTCGGCGTCAGGGAGCGGTACGCCACGTCGACGTCGCCCTTCTGCACGGCGAGCTTGAGGTCGGTCTCCTTGGTGTAGTAGCTGGCGGTGACCTCGTCGGTCTTCGCCTTGCCGAGCAGGCCGTCGTACTTCGGGTTCGTCTTGTACTGGATCGTGTCGTTCTCCTTGTAGGAGCTGATCTGGTACTGCCCGGCGAAGGCCTTGCCCTTGACGATGTCGTCGGCGCTGGTGAGCTTCGTCGCGCTGAAGACGTCCTCGTCGACGATCGGGCCCGCGGGGCTCGAGAGCACCTGCGGCCAGGTCTGGTCGGCGTGGTCCAGGTTGAACACCACGGTGGTGTCGTCCGGGGTGTCGATGCTCTTGAGGTTGGCCAGCAGCGACTGCGGACCGTTCTCGTTGTTGATCTTCAGCTCGCGGTCGAACGAGAACTTCACGTCGCTCGACGTGAGCTTGTTGCCGTTCGCGAACTCGAGCCCGTCCTTGAGGGTGACCTCGTAGGTGGTCGGGTTCGTGAACTCCGCCTTCGTGGCGATGTCCGGCTCGACGTCCGGGCTCCCCACGGGCGTGTTCATCAGGAACGGGAACACCTGGTTCTGCACGGCGAAGGAGCCGTTGTCGTAGGAACCGGCCGGGTCGAGGGACGTGATCTTGTCCGTCGTCCCGATGCTCAGGCCGTTCAGTTCGGTGTCACTCACGCTGCTGCTCGCGCAGCCGGTCAGCACCAGCGCCGTCGCTGCTGCACCGGCGCCGAGCGCGATGCCGCGCTTGCCCCACTTGGTCACGGATGCCATGTCCGCTGCCTCTCTCATCATGATTGCAAGAGTCCTGACCCGGAGGATGGAACGTCTGTGTGCCCGGTCAGGAACGCTCATTGGTACCACCCTGTCACGGAACAGCACGAACCGAGGGCGATTTGTTTACACCGCTGTAATGCACGGGGTCGTCGCATGATGCATGATTCCGCCGGAGTCGAGCGGCGCGTCACGCACGAAAGTTGCGTGGTGCAACCGGCGGGATCAGGCGCTCGTCCCTGCCCGTTCCTGCCCGTTCCTGCGCCAGGCGACGGTTCGAGCGACCGCTGTGGTGGGCCGACGGCAAGTCGCGCGACTTCGCCCCCGGCCTGGCTGTCTCTTATACACATCT